>JANMZS010000025.1:0-8901 GCA_031383535.1 Flavobacterium sp. | reverse complement strand
TCTGTATAAGTTGTAACGACATCTTGCATTTGTGGTCCATAAATGAAATAATAATTCATTTCTCCTCCTTCTGCCCAAAAACTTGTAACATTGCGTCTTTCGTGGCAAAAATCAAAATAGGTTCTAAAAGTATTGTCAAAGAAAATCCCGTAAGACTGTTTTTGGGCAGAAGGTGGAGAAATGAATTATTATTTCATTTATGGACCACAAATGCAAGATGTCGTTACAACCTATACTGATTTAACTGGAAAGCCAGAATTACCTCCTTTGTGGGCATTGGGATATCATCAGTGTAAATGGAGCTATTATCCAGAAAGTAATGTAAAAGAAGTTGCAGCTAAATTTAGAGAATTGCAAATTCCTTGTGATGCTATTTATTTAGACATTGATTATATGGAGGGATTTCGTTGTTTTACTTGGAACAAAGAATACTTTCCCGATCCAAAAAGAATGGTAAAAGAGTTAGCCGATGATGGTTTCAAAACTATCGTTATCATTGATCCAGGAATTAAAATTGACAAAGAATATTCGGTTTATAAAGAAGCATTAGCAAAAGATTATTTTTGCAAAAGAGCCGATGGTCCTTACATGAAAGGAAAAGTTTGGCCTGGTGAATGTAATTTTCCGGATTATACAAATCCAGAAGTGAGAGAATGGTGGGCTGGATTATTTAAAGAATTAATTTCTGATATCGGCGTGAAAGGCGTTTGGAATGATATGAATGAACCTGCAGTAATGGAAGTTCCTAATAAAACATTTCCTATGGATGTGCGTCATAATTATGATGGCAATCCTTGTAGCCATAGAAAAGCACATAATATTTATGGTACACAAATGGCAAGAGCAACTTATCATGGTGTAAAAAGATTCGCATACCCTAAAAGACCTTTTGTAATCACAAGATCTGCTTATTCAGGTGCTCAAAGATATTCTTCTTCTTGGACTGGTGATAATGTTGCCACTTGGGAACATTTATGGATTGCCAATATTCAAGTGCAAAGAATGTGTATTTCTGGAATGGGATTCACGGGTTCAGATATAGGAGGATTTGCGGAACAACCATCAGGTGAATTATATGCTCGATGGATTCAATTAGGTGTTTTTCACCCTTTTTGTAGAACACATTCGTCTGGAGATCATGGTAATCAAGAGCCTTGGGCGTTTGACGAAGAAGTTATTGATATTACTAGAAAATTTGTTAACCTACGTTACCAATTGTTACCTTATTTATATACTATGTTTTGGCAATATATAGAAGATGGAATTCCAATGTTAAAACCATTAGTATATTACGATCAAGAAGATATTCAAACGCATTATCGCAATGATGAATTTATTTTTGGTAATCAAATTTTAGTTTGTCCAATTCTAGAACCTAATTCATTAGGTCGAAGACTTTATGTTCCAAAAGGGCAGTGGTATAATTATTGGACTAATGAATTAATTACTGGCGGTAAAGAAATGTGGGTAGATTCTAAGTTTGATCAAATACCTATTTTTGTAAAAGCAGGAGCTATTATACCAAAGTATCCTGTACAACAATATGTAGGCGAATTAGAATTTGATGAATTGATTCTTGATGTATATTATAAGGAAGGAAAAGAAAAATCAGAAGTTTATGAGGATGCTCAAGATGGATATGATTATAAAAAAGGAAGATATAGTTTATTATCTTTTCAAGCTACAGGAAAAGAGAAAGAGTTAATTATTCAATTGCATAAAGATGGTAAATACGAAACCAATTATTCAAAGTTTAAATTGAATTTATTTGGATTGCCATTTAAAATCAAAAAGATTGAGATTGATAATGAAAAAATTAATTTTGATAAAAAAGCTTTTGATATTGAAAATTTTATAGTGATAAATAAAGAATTTTCAGAGTTGCATATTATTGGAGAATAGTTATCCAAAAATATTGATACTTTTTTATTTTATTTTGTAAATTTAAACTTTAAACTAATTGTATTTTTGTTAAATATTTAAAATTTTTTTCATGAAAAAGTACTTGTTTTTAGTAGGGGTTGGTATGTTAGGATTGTTTTTTTCATGTGCTACAAATCCATTCACAGGCAAACAGAATTTGAACTTTGTTTCGAATAGTCAATTATTTCCTTCAGCATTTCAGCAATATGGAACCTTTTTGAAAGAAAACAAAGTTATTTCTGGTACTGTTGATTCTAAGCGAGTTGAAGCTGTAGGTCTAAAAATCAAGAATGCAGCCGAAAGATGGCTCAAAGCAAACGGACACCCTGAATATTTGAATGGGTATCAATGGGAGTATAAACTTATTGACAATAAGGAAGTAAATGCTTGGTGTATGCCTGGAGGAAAAATTGTAGTATATTCTGGGATTTTGCCTGTTACTAAAGATGAAGCTGGTTTGGCTACTGTAATGGGACACGAAGTTTCTCACGCACTAGCTAATCATGGAGCGCAACGAATGAGTGCTGCCCAATTACAACAAATTGGAGCTGTGGGTGTAGCTGTAGCTACAGGATCTCAAAGTGCCGAGAAACAAAAAATGTGGCAAGAATATTATGGGATTGGTTCTCAGGTAGGAGTAATGCTACCGTTTAGCAGAAGTCATGAAACCGAAGCCGATAAAATTGGCTTAACTTTGATGGCGATTGCCGGGTATAATCCAGAACAAGCAATTGCTTTTTGGGAGAGAATGTCTGCAAGTTCTAGCGGGAATAAACCACCAGAGATGCTTAGTACCCACCCAGCAGATGCAACCAGAATTGCAAATTTAAAAAGATTAATACCAGAAGCTAAAGCCGAAGCATTGAAATTTGGAGTAGTTTTTAAATAGTAATAAAGATTGAAGTTTAGATATAATCCATTTCATTATTAGAAATGGATTTTTTTTATGATTTTAATAAAAAAACAAATAAATATAGATGTGTTTTTATTCAAATTAAAGCCAATTTGTTAAATAAAATTCAATCATTTCAAGCAAAATAACTTATTTTTGCATCAATTAAATAAAAAATCACAAACTATGAGTTCATTTGACGTAGTCATTATAGGTTCAGGTCCAGGAGGATATGTTTCAGCAATTCGTTGCGCACAATTAGGTTTTAAAACTGCCATTATTGAAAAATATTCAACTCTTGGAGGAACATGCTTAAATGTAGGATGCATTCCATCAAAAGCCTTGTTAGCTTCCTCTCATCATTATAGCGAAATAGCTCACTTTGCAGAGCATGGAATTGAGGTTTCTGGTGAAGTGAAAGTGAATTTAGAAAAAATGATTGCTCGTAAACAAGCAGTTGTCGACCAAACTTCGGGCGGAATTAATTACCTGATGGATAAAAATAAAGTAACTGTTTATAATGGTTTAGGTTCATTTGTTGATGCTACTCATGTTGCTATTGCCAAAGCAGATGGAACTTCGGAAACAATAGAAGCCAAAAACATTATTATTGCAACAGGTTCAAAACCATCTTCTTTGCCGTTTATAAAAATTGATAAAGAAAGAATCATAACTTCTACAGAAGCATTAAGTTTGAAAGAAGTGCCTAAACATCTTGTGATTATTGGTGGTGGTGTAATTGGTATTGAACTAGGTCAAGTTTATTTGCGCCTAGGAGCACAAGTTTCGGTTGTAGAATTTATGGATCGAATTATTCCTGGAATGGATGCTTCATTATCAAAAGAGTTGACTAAAGTCTTGAAAAAACAAGGAATGAAGTTTTATGTTTCTCACAAAGTGAAATCTGTAGAAAGAAAAGGTACTTCTGTAACTGTTCAAGCCGAAAATTCAAAAGGAGAAACCATTACACTAGAAGGCGATTATTCATTAGTTTCTGTTGGACGTCGTCCTTTTACTGACGGTTTGAATACTGATAAAGCAGGTGTGAAAATTACGGATAGAGGAATGGTAGAAGTCAACGATCATTTACAAACTAATATCCCAAACATTTATGCAATAGGCGACGTAGTGCGTGGTGCGATGTTGGCTCATAAAGCCGAAGAGGAAGGTACTATGGTTGCTGAAATAATAGCTGGGCAAAAACCACACATTAATTATAACTTAATTCCAGGAGTAGTTTATACTTGGCCAGAAGTGGCTGCTGTAGGTCAAACAGAAGAACAATTGAAAGCATCTGGTATTGCATTTAAATCAGGAAGTTTTCCGTTCAAAGCATTAGGAAGAGCAAGAGCTGGAGGTGATTTGGACGGGTTTGTAAAAATTCTTGCCGATGCAAAAACAGATGAAGTTTTAGGAGTTCATATGATTGGTGCTCGTTGTGCTGATTTAATTGCCGAAGCAGTTACAGCTATGGAGTTTAAGGCATCTGCTGAGGATATTTCTAGAATTAGTCATGCACATCCTACTTTTGCGGAAGCTATAAAAGAAGCAGCACTAGCGGCTACTGATAATAGAGCCTTGCACGTTTAAAACCATATTTATTAAATATAAAAAACCGACAAAAATATATTTTTGTCGGTTTTTTGTATTTTACATCACAAACAAGCTTTTATAATTGTTCCAATGTCTATAAATTAAAAACAAGTTTCCAAGAAACATAAATACAGCAATAGGAATTCCTTCGGGTGAAAGGAAAAAATTAATAAATAAAATGTTTAGTGTGATTGGTAAAATTAGAATATTTGCTAAGGTCACAAAACGACCTGTTACAAAAGATAATCCACAAAGTAATTCAACACTTTTGGCTAAAGGCATTAAATAAGTTGAGGCAATAAGACCCAATTGAAATGCTTTGAAATTTCCAGTTGTTTCAGGTTCAGGCATTAGTTTCAAAAAGAAACCAATAGAAGCAAAAAGCAGTAAAAGACCAATTAATGTTCGGATAATAATAGTTACGATTTTCATAGTATGGTTTTTTGTGGTTAATAATACTATAAATGTAGCAAAAAATTTAAATTAAATTTGTCGTAATTTTGAATTTTTAAAATAGTCAAATTCTTTGAGAACATCAATTGTAAAACATATCGAGAATCCTGTCCAATTCAAACAACTAGCATTGGTTTGGGCACAACAATTTCGAGAAGTCATTTTTATGGATAGCAACGATTATCCACAACAATATTCTAGTTATGATTGTATGTTAGCTGTGGATGCTTTTACTTCTATAAAAACAGATTATCATAACGCTTTTGAAGATTTAAAACAATACCAACAGATTACTAAAGACTGGCTCTTCGGTTATTTATCTTATGATTTAAAAAATGATATCGAAGATTTAGTTTCATCTAATTTTGATGGATTAGATTTTCCTGATTTGTATTTTTTTCAACCTAAAAAAGTTTTTTTATTGAAAGGGAATCAACTCGAAATGCAGTATCTCACAATGTGCGACGATGAAGTTGAAGAAGATTTTGGTGAAATAGTCAAAAGCCAAAAGCCAAAAGCCAAAAGTCAAGAATCAATAGATATTGAGCAACGAATTTCAAAAGGAAAGTATTTAGAAAAAGTATCTAAAATATTAGAACACATTCATCGAGGCGATATTTATGAAGCCAATTTTTGCATGGAGTTTTTTGCTAAAAATGCCACTATCAATCCACTAGAAAATTTTGTAAAGCTTAACGAAATTTCAAAATCTCCATTGGCTGTTTATTTTAAAAATAACAATCATTTTTTACTATCAGCTTCGCCAGAACGCTACTTAAAGAAGGAAGGAGAATTGTTAATTTCTCAGCCCATTAAAGGAACAGCCAAGCGATTTCTTAATCCAATTGAGGATGAAAAATCAAAAAGAGATTTGGTTTCAGACCCCAAAGAGCGTACAGAAAATATTATGATATCTGACTTGGTTCGAAACGATTTGTCTAGAACTGCACAAAAAGGCACTGTGAAAGTAGAAGAATTGTGCGGTATTTATTCTTTTGAACAAGTACATCAGATGATTTCAACAATTACTTCAAAAATAGATTCAAAATATTCAGTTTTAGATGTCATTAAAACTACTTTCCCTATGGGAAGTATGACAGGAACTCCTAAAGTTTCAGTGATGAAAATCATCGAAGAATTAGAGGAAACAAAAAGGGGATTGTATAGTGGAGCTGTTGGTTATTTTACACCAAATGGAGACTTCGATTTTAATGTTGTCATTCGAAGTATTTTATACAATCAAGAAAGAAAATATATTTCTTTTTCTGTGGGAAGTGCTATAACGTCACTTTCGATTCCAGAAAATGAATATGAAGAATGTTTGCTCAAAGCCAAAGCAATGCGTGAAGTATTGAGTTGAATTCATCTGAATTAACTAAATTTGAAAATGCTACAAAAATTACAAAATCATATTGAACAAAATTTTCCTTTTTTGATTACAAAAAAACTGCTTTTGGCTACTAGCGGAGGATTGGACAGTATGGTAATGGTCGATTTGTTTCATAAATTATCTTTTGAAATTGCTATTGCCCATTGTAATTTTCAACTTCGGGGATTGGAAAGTTTTGAAGATCAAAAATTCATTCAAGATTATGCTGATGAAAATGAAATAAACCTATTTTTAACTCAATTTGACACGGAGGCTTTTGCCAAAGAGTATAAACTTTCGACTCAAGTTGCTGCTCGAGAGCTAAGATATCATTGGTTTCAAGAAATTATAGATACTGAAAAATATGATTATATTCTTACTGCACATCATGCTGATGATAACTTAGAAACTTTTTTCATTAACCTTGTTAGGGGAACAGGATTAGACGGATTGACAGGAATTCCTGTACAAAATGAGAATGTAATTCGTCCGCTTTTAATTTTTTCAAGAGAAGAAATTCAAACTTATGCTAAGGAAAACAAAGTAGAATGGCGAGAAGATAGCAGCAACGCTTCGGATAAATATTTGCGAAATAAGATTAGGCATAATGTAGTTCCTGTTTTAAAAGAATTAAATGCCGATTTTTTGTACACATTTCATAAAACACAAGCCTATTTACAAGAATCCAAAGCAATGACCGAAGACGCATCGATTATGATCTATCAGCAAGTGGCAAAAGAAATAGGGGAGAATACTCATTTTGATTTAAAAAAACTCAAACAATTGCCTAATTATAAATCTTATTTGTACCAATGGCTTCATGATTTTGGATTCACAGCTTGGGAGGATATTTATGATTTAGCTGAAGGACAAACTGGGAAACAGATTTATTCAAAAGACTTTCGATTATTAAAAAACCGAGAGACTTTGATATTGCTTCCTAAAAACCAAGCTGAAGAAACGGAAGAATTTTTAATCGAAAGAAATCAAAACAACGTTAATTTTCCCTTAAATCTAAGTTTTTGTAAAGTAGCTGACATCAGTATCGGTTCAAATACGGTTATCTTTGTTGATGAAGACAAGCTGGTTTTTCCTTTAGTTCTGCGAAAATCGAAAACGGGAGATTTTTTATATCCTTTCGGGATGAATGGTAAAACCAAAAAGCTCAGCAAATTATTCAAAGATGAAAAGTTATCTCTTGTTGAGAAAGAAAATACTTGGATTTTATGCTCTGAAAATCAAATTGTTTGGATAATAGGTGTTCGACAAGATGAACGATACAAAATTGAAAACGCAACTAAAAACATACTTAAAATACAAATAGAGAAATGAAAAAAATCATATACATATTAGTTGCTTTTTTTGCTTTTTTTAAAGGATATTCTCAAATTTTAGACCCCGTAAAATGGACTACTTCCGTTGAAGTAAAATCTGATACAAATTATATTCTAACTTTGGATGGCGTTATAGAAAACGAATGGCATTTGTATTCTCAGTTTACACCAGACGGCGGACCACTGCCATTAGAGATTGCGTTTCAAAACCAAAAAGGAAATTATACTTTAGTTGGAAAAGCGAAAGAAAGTAAAACCAAAACCACTTTCAATGCTATTTTTGGGGTTGACGAAACCTATTTTGAGAAAAGGGTACAAATCAAACAAGAGATTCAACTGTTGAATTCTAAAACTTCAAAAATAGAGGTAGCATTAGATTATCAAGTTTGTAAAGAGGTTTGTATTAATCTTAGTAAAAAATTTAGTTTTGTTTTTCCTCAAAACAATAGTGTTCCTGTAAAAGAAAAAGTTGGGATTGTAGCTACCGATAGTGTCAAATTCGATTCATTAGCTCCGAGTTTAGGGTCAAGTAATGTAATGGAAGTTAGTCCTACTATTCCAGAAAATAAGAAACCAGAATCACAAAAAGGATTGTGGTCTATATTTATTATTGCATTCTTATCTGGATTTGCCGCATTATTAACACCTTGTGTTTTTCCGATGATTCCAATGACTGTGAGTTTTTTTACCAAACGTAGTAAAACAAAAGCCTTGGGAATAAGAAATGCAATTATCTATGGAATAGCAATCATTTTAATTTATGTTCTTTTAGGATTATTAGTAACTTGGATTTTTGGAGCAGACGCTTTAAATGCCTTGTCTACTAATGTATGGTTTAATATTATATTCTTTGTCTTGTTAGTTGTTTTTGCTGTTTCTTTTTTAGGTGCTTTCGAAATTATGTTACCCAATTCATGGGCAAATAAAGTAGATAATCATGCCAATAAAGGCGGAGTTATTGCTATTTTGTTTATGGCATTGGCATTAGCTATTGTTTCCTTTTCTTGTACTGGACCTATCGTTGGAACATTATTAGTTGAGGCAGCTTCAAAGGGAGGTATAGCTCCTATAATTGGTATGTTTGGTTTTTCTTTGGCTTTAGCATTGCCATTTATGTTATTTGCTCTGTTTCCTGGTTGGTTGCAATCTTTACCTAAATCTGGTGGTTGGCTAAATACAATTAAAGTGGTTTTAGGTTTTCTAGAATTAGCTTTGGCATTAAAATTTTTATCTAGAGCCGATTTGGTATTGCAATTACATTTATTAGAAAGAGAAGTGTTTTTGGCTATTTGGATAGCTATTTTTGGTATATTGGCACTATATCTTTTAGGAAAGAT
>JANMZS010000249.1:0-6465 GCA_031383535.1 Flavobacterium sp. | reverse complement strand
AAATAAAACCTTTACTTCATTCAAATATTCATCAGGAATTAGTAAATGATTACAAAATGCTAGCAGGAAATGTATTTAATTTTGAGACTATTTTTAGAGACAATAACTGGAATTATGAAATGAATGATAATTTTCAAAACAAACACCAAGATATCATTGAAAAATATCGAGAGGTTTATGCTGTAAATCTAAATAAATGGAAGACTAAATTAGCTGATTTGAATGCGATTATTGAAAGTATAAAATAAAATAAGATAACACCTCATTATTGTTTTAACTCAGAAATTAAAACTACCATAATCTACAACTTACTAATATAATTACCATATAAATCCTTAAACTGGTAACCCTCAGACAATCGATCTTTACTTAATTTATCGTACTCTACCAACCCCCAAAGAATGAATTCTTTAAAGAAATAAGAGTCTTTTTTATCAAGCTGAGGCTGGTATTTTTTTATTAATATGTCTAATGGTTTTATTTCATCTAATGTAGATTTATAATCTTCGTCAGAACAATCGTCTAATAATTCGAAACCATTTTCGGTAAAAAACCATTCTAGCGTATCCGAATAAGGAGTTTTTTCGTCTTGCTTTGTCAATTTTTCGATTTTTGGAAAATAAGCTGGAAAGAAAGTATGAATGGCGTCGCCAATCAAATGTTGCGCGACTATTTCTGCACCTTCTTGCTCTCCTTCATACACAAGCTCAACCTTGCCGGTAATTGATGGAATAATACCTATAAAATCAGAAAGACGGATGCTAGTAGAATCAACACCTGATTTCAAGGCACGACGTTCTGCAGTGCTTAATAAATTTTCAAAAGCGGTTATACTCAATCTTGCACTGACTCCGCTTTTGTTATCTATATACTCACTCTCTCGAGCTTCAAAACTAATTTGCTCTAACAAATCTCGAGCTATAGAGGGCACATAAACCAAATCACTTTGATTAGCATCTAGTTTTGCCTCTTGTTCTGTAATTGTTCTTGCAATTTTTATAGTTTCTGGATAATGTGTTAAAATTTGAGAACCAATTCTATCTTTAAGTGGTGTTACAATACTTCCTCTATTAGTATAATCTTCAGGGTTAGCCGTAAATACAAATTGCATATCTAAAGGCATTCTTAATTTAAATCCTCTGATTTGAATGTCGCCTTCTTGCAATATATTAAACAAGGCGACTTGAATTCTAGCTTGTAAATCGGGTAACTCGTTGATTACAAAAATACAGCGATTGGCTCTAGGAATCATGCCAAAATGAATTACTCGATCATCCGCATAAGAAAGCTTTAAATTTGCCGCTTTTATGGGGTCAATATCGCCAATCAAATCGGCAACGGTAACATCTGGAGTAGCGAGTTTTTCATAAAATCGCTCACTTCTATGCAACCAAGAAATGGGAGTTTCATCCCCTTTTTCGATAATTAAATCTTTAGCAAAACGAGATATTGGATTAAAGGGATCGTCATTAATTTCAGACCCTGCTACAAACGGAATATATTCGTCTAGCAACTCAACCATTTTTCGAGCCAATCTTGTTTTGGCTTGACCACGAAGACCTAAAAGATTGATGTTATGACGCGATAATATTGCTCTCTCTAATTCAGGAATTACCGTATTTTCAAAACCATGAACCCCTTCAAAAGTTGGTTGTCCCAACCTGATTTTCTCCCGCAAGTTATGTCGTAATTCATCTTTGATGCTTTTAGATTGATATCCAGACTTGATTAATTCTCCAAGTGTTTTTATGCTGTTCATTGATTTTTTTATTGAAATTAATTATTGCTATTGTAATTGATATTGTAAACTATTTGATCCGTTTCTTTCTATTGGTTTCATAATCTTCAAAAATCATTTCGCCAAGCCCTTTTAAACCCGTGTAGAAAGCCTTTCCTTGATTTGCTTCGGTAAAATGATTGACAAATTTTTGTAAATACAGATCTTTTGCAATCATAAAAGTGGTAATGGGTATGTGCAATTTTCTAGCTTGTTGGGCTTCATTATAACATTTATCAACAATATATTCGTCTAAACCATTACTATTCATGTAATAAGAACCGTCTTTTTCTCTTACACAACTGGGTTTACCATCGGTAATCATAAAAATTTGCTTATTGGTATTGCGTTTTCTACGAAGTAGATCCATTGCTAATTGCAAACCAGCCACAGTATTAGTATGAAACGGGCCTACTTTCAAATAAGGTAAATCACGAATTGCAATTGTCCACGCATCATTTCCGAAAACTAATATATCTAAAGTGTCTTTTGGATAACGAGTCGTAATTAGATCGGCGAGAGCCATTGCCACTTTTTTTGCAGGGGTAATTCGATCTTCGCCATACAGAATCATACTGTGACTAATATCTATCATCAAAACGGTACTCATTTGAGATTTATATTGAGTTTCCTCTACAACCAAATCATTTTCGGTTAGCATAAAATCGGCTACTCCATTGTTGATTTGTGCGTTTCGAAGACTTTCGGTCAAAGAAATTCTTTCTAATCCATCACCAAAATGAAATTCACGAAAATCCCCCGTATGTTCATCACCATTCCCGTCCTGTTTTGTTTTGTGATTGCCGAGTCCACTTCTTTTTAAATTTCCGAAAATAGTATCTAAAGCTTGTTGGCGAATGGCACGTTCTGTTTTTGCAGTAATCCCAATTCCTGAAGTTCCATCATCTTTGAGTTCTTCTCTGATGTATCCTTTTTTCTTTAAATCTTCGATAAAATCATCAATAGTATATTGATCGTCTGTGAGTTTATACTCTTTGTCCAATTGTCGTAACCAATCGATTGCTTCATCAAAATCACCTGAAGTATGAGTAATTAACTCTTTGAAAATGCCAAATAGTTTATCAAACGGAGACTGAAATGGTGCTTCGTAAACTTTAAAATAAAATCCTTTTTTGATACTATTTTTCATGGACATAAAATTACATTATTTAAAAAGGAGCCAACAAAAACAGTTATTAATTTTAAGTTAAAACAAACCCATGTCAAATCTTCATACTTTTTGAATCATTAGAGCATTTATTCTAGTCCAGGATTAATCTTACTAAACAATTGATTCAGTAAAACCTGATATTTACTAATCTCACGAACATCCTCGTCCTTATCAGTATGATCTATTAAATCATCCAGCTTTTCACTAATTTCATTTAATTTATTATTGGCTGATTTATTGTCTTTTACAGCAATCAAATCGATAATTTTTTGAACCCCTTTTTTTATTTCTTCTAATTGAATGTTTCCCATTTTTAAATATTTTCAGAGGATTTATCCTCATTAAATTTCTTAACAATTAACTTTAATTTTTCTTTGCGTAGCACTTTAGCTGCTTTTACCTTGTCCTGTTCTTTGTGCAACTTGTCGTTGTGCTTCTTAATATTTCTTTCGTTATTTCGTCCCATTTATAATGCTCTTTTTATTTCATCCAATGTTTTATTGGTATAAATTAGTTCTTTAATTATTGTTTGTCGCAAATTATCAATATTTTCATCATCAAAATACTTAGCCCAAGAAGTAAGATTTAAGATATTTCGAATTTGTTTAATTCTTTTTGTGGTTTCAAAAGTCGTTCTCAATATTGCTTTATTGTCATATTGAGCATTGTTTTTATGTTGGTAATTTACACTATTCTTAGTATAATCAACTTCTAAATAATATATTTTTTGTTCATTATTATCAGGATAAAAAGAATCCCAAGTTGCAAAACCCAACTTTTTCTTAGTAACTATTTCTGGATTCATTGGTATTAATCTCCATTTACTATTAGCTAATCTACCCCAATGATTTGACAATCTATACATCCCTTCTTCAGTATAATAATAAGCACTACCCGATTTGCTTTCAAATTGTACTGTTAAATTTTTAATACATGAAATAGTCACTTCATTAAAAACACAAAAAGTATTTTTAAATGAATTTGGACTAGGACGAAACATTGTTTTCATTGTACAAATATAATCAGAATGGAAAGCAAAAAATAATTGATTAACTTTGCGTCCTATTATTTCATTAAATCTAAATTGATTATGACCAAGTCTTCACAAGAAAAAATGCTACAAAAAGGAGTTTTCACCGGAATAATGGAAAAAGATGAAAACAACAATTTCTTTTGTGGCGAATATTTATTAGACTATAAAATGGCGATTTCAAACCACCAACTTGGTGATTGGATTACAATTAAATCCGTAATTGAAAACCCAAGCGATATTAGCTATAATAAATATCCGAAAAAATCAAAAAACTTCGATAAGGCAAACAACAAACCTCAGCACTAATTTTCATTGCTTTTGCAAACGCTTTTTCTTAGTCTCTTTTTTTAAGACCTAAACTAAAAATTTAAAAAAAAGTGTACCTTTGCAAAAAATTGTCGATTTTAAAATTATATTTCTTTAATTTTATCTTAAAAGACAAGTAGTTACCATATTTATGAAAAAAATAGTTGAATACCGCAAGTTGCTAAATGTTGATAAAACTGTAGAATTAAAAGATTTAAAAACTATTTATCGCAACGCGATGAAAGAAGCACATCCAGACAAATTTCAAGGAGATGATGCTGGACTTAAAGCTGCTGAAGAAAATAGTAAAAAAATTATTGAAGCCTACCACTTTTTGGTAAGCATCAATCCTGAAACAATCAAACAAAATTTACCAGAATATACCGAAACTATTACAACATCCACAATTAGTGATTATAAATTTGTTGATGGTAGATTAATTATCAATTTTTCAAACGGTAGTGTTTATGAATACATTAGTGTTCCTAAGGCTACTTATGTAAAAATGGTCAATGCAGATTCACCGGGAAGGTTTGCAAAAAGACACATATTAAATGCTTTTACTTGGAGAAAAACAATCAACCAAGACTAATTTATTTATTATAAATTCAATCAAAGCATCTCCTTTTTAGAGATGCTTTTTTATTTTAGTTAAAATAAAAATAATTATAACAAAAATTTAAGTACTTAAATTGTAAAAAAAATATAAAATTAAATACTTTTGCAAACTAAATAAACTAAAAAACAAATAATGAAAAAAATATTAATTTTACTTTCTGCCACTGTAGTTTTAATTTCTTGTAGCAAGGTTAAAAAAGGAGAATTTCTAATTACCGGTACAGCGAAAGGAATAGCAAATGGAAAAACAATTGTTTTAGAAACTCAATCTCCTACCGGAAATGGTTTAGTTGCTCTAGATACTGTAAAAGTTGAAAATGAAAAATTTGAAATAAAAGGTAAATTTTCTGAACCTTCTTTTCACCTTTTACAATTAGAAGCTGAAAAAGGAAAAGAACCTTATGGTAAAGTAGCTTTTATTATGGATGACGAAGGTGAAATTAAAATTGAAATTAATAAAGACTCGATTGTAAAATCAAAGGTTTCAGGGACTTATAACAATGAAGAATATATTAAATTCAATGACGAGCTTGTTAAAATCCAAAAGAAATTAATGGATTATCAAACTAAGAATATGGCATTAATGAACAAAGCACAACAGACAAATGACACTGTTGTCATGAATAAATTAATGACCGAATTCAGAGCAATACAGGAAAGTGTTGGAGTAGATTCAAAAAAGAAATATGTATCTTATGTTGAAAATCATCCTAAATCATTCATTACTGTTTTGATTTTACAAGGAATGCTAAATGATCCAACTGTTGATGTTAAAAAAACAGAGTCTATTTTTAATGGTATTGAAGAATCATTAAAAAAGACTAAACCAGGAATTGCTATTAAAGACAAGTTAAAACTAATGAATGCAACTTCAGCTTCAGCAGTTCCAAATGCCACAGCACCAACAGCAGCTCCGGCTAAATGAAGAGCAGATTTTTCAGCTCCAAATCCTGAAGGAAAAGTTATTTCTTTAAAACAAAGTTTAGGAAAAGTAACCATCGTTGATTTTTGGGCTTCTTGGTGTGGTCCCTGCAGGGCAGAAAACCCAAATGTTGTAGCTATTTATAAAGAATTACATTCAAAAGGGCTTAATATCATTGGGGTATCTTTAGACAAAGATGCTACTAAATGGAAAGAAGCCATAGCAAAAGATAAATTGACTTGGACTCAAGTTTCAAATTTAAAGTTTTGGGACGAACCAATCGCAAAACAATACAATGTTGAATCTATACCTGCCACATTTGTACTAGATGCTTCTGGAAATGTAGTAGCAAAAGATTTAAGAGGTCAAGAACTAAAAGCAAAAATAATCGAACTTTTAGCAAAATAATTTAACTCTTCGTTTCTATAAATAAAAAATCTCCCTAGTGGAGATTTTTTATTTTATTCACTTCCAACTGGTTGTAACTATTACTGAAATTAAGTTTTTCATTTCATTTGGAATCCTAAAAACAGTTGCTATATTTGCAACCGTTTAGCCAATTTCGCTATAAAAATCAAGTATTGGGGAGATA
The DNA here is from genome assembly GCA_031383535.1 of Flavobacterium sp. GTDB lineage: Bacteria > Bacteroidota > Bacteroidia > Flavobacteriales > Flavobacteriaceae > Flavobacterium. Next base: position 46 of record JANMZS010000249.1, on the reverse strand, counting down.
CTCAAGCGGCCAACGAGGGCAGACTGTAAATCTGCTGTGTGAACTT
>JANMZS010000250.1:0-16003 GCA_031383535.1 Flavobacterium sp. | reverse complement strand
GGTGTATAAACATTCCCATCAATATCCTTTACAGACCCCTCAGAAGAATCTCCTTTTGAACATCCAACAATAAAAACTAATATTAATCCTAAAAATACTTTTTTAATAACTATTGGTAAACAAACTTGGTATAAAGAAAATCTTGATGTTTCAAAATACGCTGATGGAACCATAATTCCAGAAGTAAATGATCCTGAGCAATGGTCAAAATTAACTACTGGGGCTTGGTGTTATTTAGATTATGATTCTAGCAATGGAAAAAAAATAGGAAAATTATATAACTGGTATGCCATTGCAGGAATTTTTGATGTAGCTTCATTAACCAATTCTTCTTTAAGAAAAAAACTAGCTCCTCAAGGAAATCATATCCCTTCCGATACAGAGTGGACGACAATGACAAACAGTTTGGGTTCAAATGCGGGAGGTAAAATGAAAGAAAGCGGAACGGATTATTGGATAGATACGAATGAGGATGTTACAAATAGTAGTTTTTTTACGGGTCGACCTAGTGGAATTTGTATTAAAAATGGAAGTTTTTATTTTGCGGGTGAGTTTGGTTACTGGTGGACTTCTACATCAAATGATGCTCTAACAGCATGGAATAGAAGTTTGAGTTATAATTCAAATATAGTATGTCGAAGTTTTGATGATAAGAATTATGGATTTTCAGTTCGATTTATAAAGGATTAAAAAACAAAAAATTAAGAGAGTATTATATTAAGATAATTACACATGAAAGCAATAAAATTAGTTTTAATAATGTTTTTTATTTTTTCAGTAAAAGCATTTTCACAAAATCCTATAATTGAAAATATAAATATTTGTGTTACATTTGGTTCTACCGCAAATATAGCTGTTACAAATCCTTCAATAACATCTACTTATTCATGGCAAGTAAAAACTCCTTCATCTGTTGATTGGGTCTTTATTACTAATGCAAACGCGGGTTCGATATACAATAATTATAACACCTCTGTTTTAAGTATTACTAGGTCAACAAATTCATTGCCTGTTACATTGACAAGATATAGAGTAATTGCAAATAGCAATTCAATAAATTTAACTTCAAACGAATCAGTATTGACAGTAAGCCCATTGCCGGTTACAAAAACAATAACAGGAGCTTCTCCTGTTTGTATTGGAGGAGAGAAAACATTAGTATATGGATCAGGTTCAGTAGGAGTTATTCAATGGCAAGTATCAACAACTTCAGCTACTGAAGATTTCAATGAAATAGATTTTGAAAATGGAACTGCTTATAAAGCAACAAATCTTCAGGATACAACTTGGTTTAGGGTAATGAATACAAGTGGAGCATGCAATTCTGGATATAGTCCAGCTGTTCAAGTAATTGTTAATTCATTATCTATTGCTGGAGATATTGAAGGTGGAAATATTAATGTTTGTAAATCATTAAACTCGACAGATTTGATTTTGTACAATTATGAAGGTAATATTTCATGGCAAAAGGCTTCAAATTTTGATGGTCTTTATACATCGATAGACTTTGCAACTTTATCAATATATAAAGCTAACGCTTTGATAACAAATACTTATTTCAGAGCAGTAGTCACGAATGGAGTATGTCCTTCTGCAACAACTGTTCCAGTCTACATTAATATTGATCCAACTCCTATTCCAAAGTCCATTGTAGGTGCGAAGGCATTATGCATAGGGAGTGACATAACACTGACCTACGGTTCAGGATCAGTTGGTGAAATTCAATGGCAGTCATCAACCACATCAAGTAATGCGGATGATTTTATTGATATAGATGGTAGTACAGGTTTAATTTATACCGAAAAAGATTTACAAGAAACAACATGGTTTAGAGTAGCAAATACTAGTGGTGAGTGTAGTCCTGTTTATAGTGCTGTTGTTCAGGTAGTTGTAAATCAATTAGCTGAAACTGGTTTTATTGATGGAGGTGGTATTAATGTATGTTATTCTTCTAACTCAACACTTTTAAGTTTATATAATTCAGTTGGAAATATTCAATGGCAAAAAGCATCAGATGTGTCAGGTGTACCTGGTACTTTTACAAATGTAAATTCTTTAATTGATAGATATTTAGCATCTTCATTGACAGCTACAACATATTTTAGAACGGTATTGACAAGTGGCGTTTGTCCAACTGTAATAACAGATTATGTTGCTGTTTTTGTAGATCCTTTGCCAATTGTTAAATCTATATCTGGAGCAACTCCAACTTGTATTGGGGGTAGTAAGGTTTTAGTTTATGGTTCTGGATCTTTTGGAGACATCCAGTGGCAATCATCTACAACTTCTGGTTCAACAGATTTTGTTAATATTACTGCAGAAGATACAGAAATTTATCTTGCGGAAGATATACAAAAAACCACATGGTATAGAGTATCAAATACAAATGGGGAATGTAGTCCTGTATACAGTCCTTTCGTTAGAGTTGATGTTAATCCTCCTCCAGTTTCAGGATTTATAGAAGTTGGCAATACTTTAGTTTCAAAAAATTCAAATTCTACCGAATTGATTTTAAAAAATTATAAAGGAGCTATACAATGGCAAAAAGCAAATTCATTAAATGATTCATTTATTGATATTACTTCTTCTAATTCTCCTATTTATCAAGCTTCTGGATTAACAGATACTACCTATTTTAGAGCTATTGTTTCAAATGAATGTTCTAAAGTAGTTTCTGACCCAGTTAAAATTAATGTTGAAAAAGAGTTTAAAGTTAGTATGTACCCGAATCCTTTTCAACAAGAATTCAATATTAATCTAATTCCTTTGAGTCAAGATTTAATTGAGTTAATAGTATATGATTTATTAGGTAGAACTATAGAAAGTAAAAAAATTGAATCATCAGAAATTAATTCTACAAAGATTGGTTCTAGTTATTTACCAGGATTTTATACCATATTGATCAAACAAGGTCAACAAGAGAAAATGATTAAAGGATTAAAAAATTAATTTGGATTTTTATATTTGTAGGCTTTAAAAAAAAATTGAGCTAAAAATTAAATGAAATATCTTTTTTCAATATTCTTTTTCCATTTTTTTTTCCATTTTTTTGGGCAAATTACGTATACTAAAAAACCTTTAGACTTACAACTAGTTGCTAGAGATAAAACAACCAATTTAGGGAATGTAAATATTGAAGGCAACGTTGATATATTAAGTGATTTTCAATATTTAAGAGTTGGAATTTATAGAAATGATGTTTTATTAAATACTGTAGATCAATCATTAGTATATAGTAATTCTAAAGCTACCTTTGTATTTAATATTTCAATTCCAGCAGAATTAGCTAATTATTCTTTTAAAATTTATGGTTATCAATCATCTAGTGGCAATTATATTTTAGATAAAACTATTTCAAATATAGTAGCTGGTGATACTTATATCATTCAAGGTCAGTCTAATGCGGTAGCTATGAAGCGAAGTGGAACCGCAAATGGCAATAAAAGTGATTTTATTAGAGTTTATGCCAGTGGAACACCAAGTGCTGATTCTCTTTTAGCAAATGATGCTTGGTATATTGCAGATGGGGATGGTGCTTCAACTTCAAATGGAAATGCTGGACAATGGGGTTTAAAATTAGCTAAATTATTAGTAGATAATTTAAGAATTCCAATCGCAGTATTTAATGGTGCAAATGGAGCACAAGTAATCACTTTTTTTAAAGCACCACAAGATTATAAAACGTCTCAAAATTCAAATTACGGAAGATTGTATTATAGATTAAAAAAAACAGGACTTGAAAACAATGTTAGAGCTTTTTTTTGGTCTCAAGGAGAAGCAAATTCGGGTAGTGGTTATATATCAATACAAAATTATAAATCAGCTTTTAAATCAATCGAGAGTTCTTATTTAAAGGATTATCCAAATATTGAGAAATTTTATATTTTTCAAATAAAGGACATGATTTGTTCTGATAAGACCTATGAAGGGAAAATGAATGTAAAAGAAGCCCAAAGACAATTGGCTTCAGAAAGTGATGAAATAGACATTATTTCAACTACATCTCTTTCGCTTTACAGTGATAGTTGTCATTTTCCATTTGTTAATGGATATGAAGAATTTGCCAAAAGAGTATATAAATTAGTATTACAAGATATATATGGAAAATCATATATAGAAGAAATTAGATCACCTATGATTAAGAGTGCTGAGTTTACCCAGCCAAACACCTTGGTTTTAGAAACTGATGCTAAAGAACTTAAGTTTTCTTCTACCGATCAAATAACAATGCTTACTCGTATTAAGCAGGATTTTGAACTCAGGAATGCTCAAAGTGTAACCATTAATAACGTGAATTTATTAGAAAATAAAATTATTTTCACACTTTCTGGAGATCCAGGACCAATTGCTAATATTTCATTTGTAGGTTATAATTCAAATATTGGTTATACCGTTACCAATTCTTCTGATTTAGAATTAATATGTTTCCGAAATTTTCCAATAAAAAATTTTTCTTATAATGGAGGAGATAATTCTAATTATCCAATAATTGAAAACACATCAATTTGTAATACTATAGGTTCTAACTCAACTATTGCCGTTCTTTCTCCTAATGCTACTGCATCCTATAAGTGGTTATATAAAATACCTAATGGTGATTGGATAGAAATTACAAATTTAAATGCAGGTACAGTTTATTTGAATTATAACACACCTATTTTAGAAATAATAAAAACGTCAACGTTACCTGTTACAGGAACATTATATAGGGTAGTTGCAAGCTATGGAGTATTGGGTAATTTTACTTCTAATGAATCTACATTAACGGTTGATTCGGCTCCTGTTTCTAAATCAATTACAGGGGCGTCTACAATATGTTCTGATGGCAGTAAAACTTTAACTTATGGATCAGATTCAGTCGGTACTATACAATGGCAATATTCAATAGTATCTAATCAAGAAAATTTTATTGATATTGATGAAGAAAATGGATTAACATATACGGCAAATAATTTATTACAAAACACATGGTATAGAGTCATGAATTCAAATGGTGTTTGTTCAGAAGTTTTTAGCACTGCCATACAAGTTGTAGTTGTTTTACAACCAGTTGCAGGAAATATAACTGGAGGTAATGTGAGTGTTTGCAAAACCAATAATTCTACAATTTTAAGTCTAAATAATTATGTGGGTAATATTCGTTGGCAAAAAGCAACTACTTTGTCAGGTTCTTATTCTAATATCTCATCGGCGACTTTGCCTTCATACACCGCTTCTGGATTAACTGCTACAACTTATTACAGAGCAGTTTTATCAAATGGAATTTGTATATCCCAAATGACCGAACCTGTTGCTGTATATGTTGATCCATTAGCTGTTTCCAAAACAATATCTGGATCTACTACTATTTGCGCTGGCGAAAGTGTAAATCTAAGCTATGGAACAGGTTCAGTTGGAACTATTCAGTGGCAATATTCAATTACATCAAGTTTAGATAATTTTATAGATTTAGAAGGTGAAAATGGGTTGATTTATACTGCATATAATTTACAAAAAACCACATGGTTTAAAGTTAAAAATTCTAGTGGAGTTTGCTCTGAAACATATAGTAATGTAATTCAAATTACAGTTAACCCAAAATCTGTAGCAGGATATATTAGTGGAGGTAATGTGAGCGTATGTAAAACTTCGAATTCAACAGTATTAAGTTTAAAAAATTATGATGGTGATATTCAGTGGCAAAAATCATCATCGTTAACAGGTACATATTCCAGTATTTTTACAGAGACATCTAATACATATACTGCTTCTTCACTATCTGCCACAACTTATTATAGAGTTATTTTAACAAAAGGAAATTGTCCAGCTGTTATTACGGAACCAGTAGGTATATTTATTTCACAGGTGGCAGTAGCCAAGACAATATCGGGTGCTACTACAATTTGTTCCGGTGAAAGCAGAACATTAAGTTATGGATTAGATTCAGTAGGCGTAATTCAATGGCAATATTCTATAATTTCTAGTACAACGGGTTTTAATAACATTATAAATGAAAACGGAATAACATATACACCAAGTAATATCACTCAAAACACATGGTATAGAGTCATGAATACAATTGGATCATGTTCAACAGTTTATAGTCCAGCAGTACAAATTGTGATTAATCCCAAAGCAATTGCTGGATTCATTAGTGGAGGAGGAATTAATTTTTGTAGCGCTTCTAGTGCTACTACATTAAGTTTAAATAATTACTTTGGAAGTATACAATGGCAAAAAGCAACTTCATTAACAGGTACTTATTCTAATATATCATCTGCAACTTTATCTTCATATAATGTTTCATCATTAACAGCGACAACTTATTTCAGAGCTGTGTTATCAAGTGGTGTTTGTACTCCTCAAATTACGGAGCCTGTCGCTATAATTGTTAATCCGTTAGCTATCGCTAAAACAATTTCGGGATCTTCTTCAATTTGTATTGGAAAAAGTGTAACCCTTAGTTATGGAATTGGCTCAGTAGGAGCTATTCAGTGGCAATCTTCCACCACATCAAGTTCTACAAATTTTACTGATATTCTAGGTGCAAATGGATTAGATTATACACCAGATAATCAGCAGCAAACTACTTGGTTTAGAGTAAAAAACACGAACGGAGTTTGTCCAGTTGCATATAGTGTGGCATTTCAGGTTATTGTATATTCAACTCCTCCTCCTGTGGGAGATTCTATTCAACTATTTAATTTTAATACTCCTGTGTTTGTCAGTAATTTAATTGCAACTGGTTCGAATGTTAAGTGGTATTCAACTATTTCTGATGCTTTAACCAATTCCAATCCATTGGGTTCAACAAATACAATTACTCTCGGAAGTACCTATTATGCAATGCAATCATTAGACGGATGTTTTAGTACATATCCTTTAACTGTTACTGTAACAAATAGTCTCGATAATACTGAATTTAAAATTGATGAATTAGAATTTTATCCCAATCCCTTTAAAAATTTATTTATACTTAAATATTCAAAAATCATTACTTCCGTTGAGTTATATAATTATTTAGGACAATCAGTATTTAAAACAAGTTCAGATGATAAAGAAGTTACTTTAGATGTCAATTTTTTGCCTTCAGGAATTTATTTTATTCAAATAGTAACTAACGATAAAAAAACACTAATTAAAGGAATTAAATTGTAAGAAGCGGTTTAAACTTTAATGCCCTGTTAATTCTGTATTTTTTCTATTTTTATGATAATCAAATGTTTATATGATTTCAATTTTAAAACAATTAGCCTGTATAAGTATTTTTACTTTTATACTTTCTTGTAAATCCCAAGAAAGTATATCAAGTTCAAATATTCATAATCAAATTATACTAACAGACACCTGTTTTGTAAACCTTGTAGCGTATAGTAAAGATTTTGTTTATGATATGAAATATGCTACAACAGATAATTTTTTGAAAGCAAAAGTATATGATTGTGAAGCTTGTTTTTTAAGGCTAAAAACTGTAAAAGCTTTAATTTTAGCCAATAATGAATTTTTAAAAAAAGGGTATAAAATTAAAATATTTGATTGCTACAGACCGCTAGATATTCAAAAAAAAATGTGGTTAATTGTGCCTAATCCATCCTATGTTGCAGATCCAAGTAAAGGTTCAATACATAATAGAGGCGGTGCTGTTGACATAACACTGATAGATACTGAAGGGAAAGAACTTAATATGGGAACTGCTTTTGATTATTTTGGCATTGAAGCCAGTCATAATTTTAAAAATTTATCTCAAGAAATTAAAAGAAACAGAAAATTATTAAAAACTATTATGGTCAAAAATGGTTTTAACTATTTTGACTCGGAATGGTGGCATTATAATTTGAAATCAGCTTTAAATGATAAAATAGCTAACTCAAAATGGAAATGCGATTAAATTATTCAATACAATGTAGGTAATTTATGAATAATGATTCTGGCTGATATTGTTGACCGTTTAATTCGGATTTAATCTCTTTTTTAATGATATAATCCTCTATTTCACTCAAATATTTAATCCTCATCAAATTTACACCCGAGCTTTTCAATTCTTCAAAACTACCTTTGATAAACATAAAAGTTCCACTTAAAACTCTATTATCATACCCTTTGTCATCTCTAATCAAGTTACCGCAACTTTCTTTATCTGTAGCGAGTAAAGTTATTATTTTACCATTATTTAATTGAAAAAATAGTTTTGAATTTTTATCAAAACATTTTGCATTTAAAAATTCTTTACTTTTTCGAATAAAATTAACTTTTAAAGCTGGAGTACCATTTGTAGATTCTAAACCTAAAAAAATATAACTTGATTTGCCAGCAAAGATATTTTCATAAACTAAGTAATCACTTATTGATTTGTAGGTACCTATCGAATCTTTAACATTAGAACTATATTCACAAGGTTTTTGCGAATAAATAATGGTACTTAGCATTAATAAAGATAACTGCATTATTTTTTTCATTTGACTTATATTTTTTTGCAAATTAAAACAATTCTATTGTTATTATCATCAGTTGTAAAAAAACAATATTGATTTCCACCTTCTTTAATTTTCCATTTTTTTCTAATTTTTTCAACACTTTCAGGAAAGTTTCGGGTTGAAATATTCATTTGATTTCCTTCAAGAAATTTTTTCATTTCATTTTTATGATATAAAAAAGTAGTTTCTATTTCAAAAACCCTTCCTGGAAAAGAAATTAAAGTGGAATTGGTATATAAATGGGAATGTTTATGGAGTTTGAATAAATTATAAAAACCCCCAACTTCGTTAAAACCCCCAGATTTCATAATGGCACTATTAGGTTCGTATAAGTATTTTTGAGGCAAATTATGTTTTAATAATTTGATACCATTATCCATCACGAAATTAAAAACATCCTCTTTTTCTTTTGTGATATTTACCGTCGATATTGCTATTTCGCCATCGTAACCACTATGCAATTCCCATAATAATTCTTTAACCTCATTATCAAGGGCAACGATATGAATTGTTTTTACATTTCTTAATTCTGATAATCCTGCAGAAATATCAAGAAGTGGTGCCGTTTTAATTAAAATTGCTTTTGAATAGCTAAAAAATAATTCAATATTTTCAGGAACATTAGGTAAGCAATCTTTGAACATAAAAACTTTTCCTTTGTCTCTATTTCGTCTTGAGGGATCAATATATATCCAATCCCATTGAATCCCAAGATTTTCTAAAGTTGCTAAACTATCTCCTTGATAACAAGTTATATTTTTTGTCCCTAACTGTTCAAAATTGTGCTTTACGATTTGAGAGAGTTCTACATCAATCTCACAATGTGCTAGTTTGTTCACTTTTCTAGAAAAATAATAATCATCAACCCCAAAACCTCCTGTTAAATCCATAAGACTTTCTCCTGAAACAATTTTGGATTTATATAAAGCTGTTGTTTCGGATGAGGTTTGTTCAATAGAAACTTTGCTTGGATAAATGATGTTTTGAGTTGTAAACCAGCTAGTTAATTTTTGTTTTGCTTTTTTTTTAGCCTCAATTTGATTCAAAATTAAAATCCAATCCACTTCTGGAAATGGATTTTTTTGTAATGCTATTTTCGAAATAGTTGTGTCAATATTTTTGTTAATAAAACATTGAATATCAGTGGATAATAATGGATTTGAAATCATTAAATATTCTTGGTAACAAGTTGTATGATTTTATTTTCTGGAAAAAATTCTTTGGCAACTACCTTCAAAATGGTATAAAAAGGAACCGCAATTATCATTCCTGCAATTCCAAACAGAAAACCAACGATAAGAATAATCAAAAATATTTCTAGTGGATGAGAATTGACACTTTTTGAAAAAATAAAGGGTTGAGAAATATTATTGTCGATTAATTGTACAATCCAAAATCCTAGTAATACAAAAAGTGTTGTTGGGATAATTTGAGTCTGAAAATCATTTCCTAAGTTACTAATCATGGTGATGATGGCGGCTAAAAATGAGCTAATCAAGGGTCCAATGTAGGGAATGATGTTCAAGGTGGCACAGATGAATGCAATAATAAATGCGTTTTCGATTCCAAAAATCAGTAAAACGGTCAAATATAACACAAACACAATAAAAAGTTGAATTAAAAGTCCAATGAAATAGCGACTTAAAAGGTCATTGATTTTAAATAATGAAAGAAGGATTTTGTCTTTATGTTTTTCGGGCATAACTTTTTTAATTCCACTAATAAAAAGTACTTTATCCTTCAAAAAGAAGAAAGTTATAAAAAGAACAGAAGCTAATCCAATGCCCAAATTGCTAATTATGGAAAGTGCCGAATTAAAAAATAATGGAATAAAATTAAAGTTTAGCTTTGAAGTTAAATTTGTTTCTTGAATCAATTTTTCAGAATTGATATTATGGCTTTCTAAAAAAACATTGATTTTAGCAATCAATTCAATACTATTTGTTTCTATAGCTTTAGTATTTAACAAAGATAAATTTTCGCCTTGAGAAATTAATAGGGGGATAAACATCATAATAAATCCAATTAGAATTAAAACAATTATTGTCATAGTAAAAAGTACTGCTAAGCTATTCGAAAATCGTAGACGTTTTCTTAAAAATTCGACCAAAGGATTGGAAATTAATGTTAAGACTAAGGCAGTAATTAAATAAACAAGTACAATTTGAATTTTATATATAAAAAATAAAAAAAGTGACAAAATTACGATGGTAACTACCGCTCTAATAATTCCGTTAGCGATCATTTTAGAATTAATCATTTTGAATTTGTTTTATATGTGGTATAAAGATAAAAAAACTCGCTAATACTAGCGAGTTTACTTTTTGTAAAACGGTATAATTAATTCCTAAATCCTGATCTTATTCCACCAGAAACAAACAAGGCTGCCATTCTTGATTTTTGCCCCAGAGTAAACATATACATACCTCGGTCATCTGTATAGTCCATATAGTTCATAGTCATTTCATTATGAGCGGGTAAACAGCTACTAGGAAATGGGTAAGTTGGTGCTCCATAATTTGCAGTTCTATGCACAGGAGTGTCTGAAACATAATCATTGCCACAAGATGAATCGCCCCAAATATGACGTAAATTCATCCAGTGTCCCACTTCATGTGAAGCTGTCCTTCCTAAATTGTATGGATAGCTACCTGTACTCGATAGTCCAAAATAGTAGGAATCAATAACGACTCCATCTGTAGCCAAAGAACCGCCAGGAAATTGTGCATATCCTAAAATCCCACTTCCAATTTTACAAGCCCAAATATTGAGAGTATTCGAAGGAGAGGTAGGGTCAATTCCACCTTGTTTGGATTTTTTCATAGTATCTCTTGTTCCCCATGACGTTTTTGTAGTTGATTTTCTATTGATTTTGATTAATTCAAAAGTGATGTCAACGTTTGCTGCAACATTTGCAAATTCAGCAGGAATAGAATTAAAATCTAAGTTTGTTGCTGTAAAGTCTTGGTTTAATACATTAATTTGCGTTGCTATTTGTGCATCAGAAATGTTTTCGGTGGTTGTTCTGTATAAAACATTTACAACAACAGGAATTACAATTTTATCACCAACTAATCTGCTGGAAGAAAATTTATTTTTTTGTGTAAAAGCTTCAATCTCATTCATACGAATCGCTAATGTTGGATCAGCAATCATTTGTGCTTCAAGCACGTCTTGTGAGGCACAACCTCTTTTTGCTATTGTTATATTTGTTTCGGAAGTATCATTTTGACATGAAAAAATCAGTAAAATGACAGCTATAAATAAAAAAAATTTTCTCATAATGAATTTTTAGGTTAATGGTTGTTATTTAATGGATTAAGTTATAACTATTATTTATATAAAAAAAATAATCTATACTTAAATTGAAATTGAATTTAATTGTTGAATATATAATGAATAATATTTACTCCCATTTTTAAGGCTTTTTCGCGAATCTCTATTGGATCGTTATGTACTTCTTGGTCCTCCCAACCATCGCCTAAGTCACATTCGAATGTGTAAAGTAAAACAATGCGATTCTCAATAAAAATGCCAAATGCTTGAGGTCTTTTTCCGTCGTGTTGGTGAATTTTGGGTAATCCATTCGAGAAAACAAAAGGCTTTTGAAAGATAGGGTGGTTTGAAGGAATTTCAATGAGTTCGTTATTTGGAAATATTTTCTTAATTTCTTTTCGAATATATTGATCCATACCAAAATTATCATCAATATGAAGAAATCCACCTGAATTCATATAGTTCTTTAAATTAATGACATCTGCATCACTAAAAACTACGTTTCCGTGCCCTGTCATGTGTACAAAAGGAAAAGAAAATAAATCAGGGCTGTTGGGTTCTACAGTGGCGGGTTTTGTATTTATTTTTGTATTTATATTAGAATTGCAAAATTTTATCAAATTAGGTAGCGAAGTTGGATTGGCATACCAATCTCCTCCTCCATTATATTTTAACAATGCAATTTCTTGTGAAAATGAAGTGAAAGAAATTAATAACAATAAGTAATATTTTTTTTTCATAATAACGAATCTTCATTTATAAAAACAACGCTATGACACGCTACAATGGCAGCCGTTTCCGTTCTTAATCGAGTTTTTCCTAAAGATACTGGAACAAAATTATTCTCTATGGCTAATACAATTTCTTTTTCAGAAAAGTCTCCTTCAGGACCAATCAGTATTGTGGTGCTTGTCTTTGGTTTCAAAACCGATTTCAATGATTTTTTATCTGTTTCTTCACAGTGAGCAATGAGTTGCATTCCTTCATTTTCGGTTTGTATAAATTCTTTGAACGTTTTTGATGGGTTTAATTTTGGAAGAAATAAAATATTAGCTTGTTTCATAGCGGTTAACAGAATTTTTTCAAATCGTTCTTGATTGACTACTTTGCGTTCCGATCTGTCACAGATGATGGGTGTTATTTCATGGATGCCAATTTCGGTCGCTTTTTCTAAAAACCATTCATATCGATCATTCATTTTTGTGGGAGCAACCGCTAAGTGCAAATGAAATTTCGAGGGTTCTGATTTTTCAATAGAAAGAATTTTTACAGTACATTTATTATCAGACGCTAAGGTTATTTCAGTTTTAAATAAATATCCTAATCCGTTGGTTACGTATAAAATATCGGTATCTTTTTTACGCAATACTTTGATGATATGTTTACTCTCTTCTTTATCAAAAGAAAAGAAATCAGTAAGTTCGTTGATGGTAGAATTATAAAATAATTGCATTTTCTAGAATTGAATTCGTGCTTTTGAAACTACTGATGCAGTTTCGAAATTTTCAGTTAAAAACTTTTGATAGCCTACAATTCCTATCATAGCTGCATTGTCAGTTGTATATTCAAATTTAGGAATATAGGTTTTCCATCCATATTTTTCTTGAGCTTCAAATACGGTGTTTCGTATCCCTGAATTGGCAGATACACCGCCCCCAATGGCTATTTGTGTAATTCCGGTTTCTGTAACGGCTAGTTTTAATTTGTCCATCAAAATTTCGATGATGGTATGTTGAATAGAAGCACAAATATCATTCAAATTTTCTTGTACAAAATTTGGGTTTTCTAATTTTTTCTTTTGAATAAAATATAAAATAGCGGTTTTTAATCCTGAAAAACTGAAATCTAATCCAGATATTTTTGGTTTGGTAAAAGCAAAAGCTTTTGGATTTCCAAGTTGAGCATGTTTATCAACTAATGGACCACCAGGATAGGGTAGTCCTAAAATTTTGGCGCTTTTGTCAAAAGCTTCTCCCACAGCATCATCGGTAGTTTCGCCAATAATTTCCATATCAAAAAAGTCATTTACTTTTACGATTTGAGTATGTCCGCCCGAAATGGTTAAAGCAATAAACGGAAAAGTAGGCTTAGTATATCCTTCTTCATCTATAAAATGGGCCAAAATGTGAGCCTGCATGTGATTTACAGCAATCAAAGGAATGTCCAATGACATTGACAACGACTTTGCAAAAGAACTTCCTACTAGAAGTGATCCCATTAAGCCAGGCCCCTGCGTAAATGCAATGGCAGACAATTGTTCTTTATTTATAGATGCTTTTTTTAGAGCGGCATCAACTACAGGAATTATATTTTGTTGATGAGCACGTGAAGCCAATTCTGGGACTACACCCCCATATTGTTGATGAATCAATTGGTTTGCAACAACATTAGACAACACTTTATCGTTATGTAAAACTGCCGCAGCAGTGTCGTCACAAGAACTTTCAATAGCAAGAATAAAAACCTCGGAATTTTGCATAAAAAGGCGTGAATTTTGAATTATATTTGACAATCTTAAATGATATCAATTATTGAAGCCAAAATTAGATAATTTTTAGCTATAAAAGCTAATTCCCTAATCCAAATAGATTTATAATAAATAACAATTATTTAGTATCAAAAAAATTAAAAAAATAATATTCTATTTCTTTCTAGCATTAGTAGTACTTTTATTGGTATTGGGAATCTCATTGTCATTACCTTCTGTACAAACAAAAATTGCTGAAAAATTTGTTAAAAGCATCAATAAAGATTTTGGAGTTACTATTGATATTGACGAAGTTTCTTTGACTGTTTTTGGTGGAGTAAAGTTAAAAAAAGTATTGATTTTAGACCATCACAACGATACATTAATTTATGCCAATAGAATTAGAACAAATATATTAGGAGCGAAAAGAATATTAGATGGCGATTTGATTTTTGGGAACTTAGCTTTGGATGAATTATTATTTAATTTAAAAACGTATAAGAACGAAAAAACGACTAATCTAGATGTATTTATAAAAGCTTTCGAAACTGGAAAACCATCTAAAAAACATTTTTTGATGACTGCCCAAAAAGCAGTTATTAATAATGGGCATTTTATTTTAACGGATGAAAATCGTATTATTTCTAAAGATGTTGATTTCACAAAGCTCAATGCTTTATTAAGTGATTTTAAGATTGATGGTCCAGAAGTTAATACCCTGATTAACAAAATGTCTTTCTTAGACCATCGTGGGATATTTGTTAAAAATGTAAGCACTCAATTTAGTTATACCAAAAAACAAATTCGCCTCGAAAAACTAGATTTATTAACTAGTGAATCTAAAGTAAAAGCTGAAGTGGTTTTGAATTATGAAATTGAGGATCTTAAAAATTTTAATGACAGAGTCAAATTTGATATAAAACTCGCGCCATCAATCATCGGTTCTAATGACATACGTTGTTTTTATAAAGGATTAGGTAAAAATCTTTCATTTAAAACCAAAGCTATTATTAAAGGTACTTTAAACAATCTGACTTTTACGGATTTAAATTTAACAACCTCTACAAATACCCTGATAAAAGGCAATTTCATTTTAAAAAACAGTTTTGGTAAAAAAAATCAAAGGTTTTACATGAACGGAAAATTCGATAAATTTTCGTCTAATTATGATAATCTGGTGGGTATTCTTCCAGATGTTTTAGGTAATAAACTACCAAGTAATATAAAAAAATTAGGTATTTTTAATCTTGTTGGTGATTCTCAGCTTACGGCTAATACAATTAATGCCAATATTAAAATGACTTCTGATTTGGGATTTTTGCAATCTAAATTAAAGATGAAAGGGATTGACTTTATTGATAATGCTTCTTATGTTGGGAATATAATTTTAGAAAATTTTGATATTGGTGCATTTTTAGACAGAAAAGATGTTCAAAAAGTAAGCCTGAATATTGATGTAGACGGCATCGGATTTTCAAAAAAATATTTAAATACATCAATTGCAGGTGAGATTAAAAACATCAAGTACAACAATTATAACTATTCAAATATTACGATAAATGGTGATTTTAAATTACCACTCTATAAAGGGCAAATTTCAGTGAGTGACCCAAATTTAGCTATGAATTTTGATGGTTTAATAGATTTGAGTGACAAAGAAAATAAGTATGATTTTCATATCAATATTCAAAATGCAGATTTAAATAAATTGCAATTTAAAAAAGATTCTATATCAATTTTAAAGGGGGATATTGTGGTTCAGGCTTCAGGGAATTCAATTGAAAATATTGTCGGAAAAATATATGTT
>JANMZS010000212.1:0-2715 GCA_031383535.1 Flavobacterium sp. | reverse complement strand
CAACAAGTTATCAATCAGCTTCCGCAACTAGAAGGGATTGGCGGAATAGATATTTCTGGCGGATTAAAAGAAGCGGTTGTAGCTGTTTGCAAATAATTAGTTGCAGAATTTTCGCTGCCCATCAATATCGTTTTAGCATCGGTAAAAGACATGCTTTTTACGGCATCAACAAATATAGGTGTGGCTTCTTTTACAGCCTCTTCGGCAGCACGATTGATAACTTTCAATCCTTCATCTGCTAGGGAGCTTAAACCAATTTTTCTTAAACTTGAATCTACTTTTCTTAATTCTTCAGGAAGTAAAATTTTTACTGCTTCGTTTTTAAAAAAGCCGTCAGTAGCTGTTAGTTTGATTACTTGTTTAGAAATCCCATTGTTCAATGCTTCTTTTAATCCGCCAGAAATATCTATTCCGCCAATCCCTTCTAGTTGCGGAAGTTGATTGATAACTTGTTGCATTTCGGCACAGCTCGAAAACGAAAGTGCAATAAATAATACGGTGACTTTTTTCATCCTAAGGTGTAAATTGGTTAGATTGTTTTATGTAGACTTGGGTCAAAAATACTATTTATTCGATAATAAAGCCAAATTTAATAGTGTCTTGTTCTAAAATAGGTTTACACTTTTGTGTAAACCTATTTTATAACAAGACAAAGTGCATGGTTTAATTTATTTATCTTGTTAAAAATGTATTTAAGCGATTTTAATTGTGTCTTTATCGATTATTCTAAAAATCTGTTCCTGTTTTAATTTTTATTAATTAATTTTAGCTACAATAAATTATTAAGTTGTTTACTATAAACAGCTTTTAGGTAAAAAAGAATTTAATTTATTATTCCTCATAATAATACATTCTTTTAATAGATTAAAAAATTCACAAAATTGTATTTTTTAATATTCTTGTTTTATTTTTTTTAATTAACATTTTTAACTTTTCAAATAAAAAGTGTCGTTCATCGATTTTAATCTATAGTTTATAGAAAATAAATTTTTGTTTAACAATTGTTTATTTTATTTACCTTACAAAAAGTAGTTTCCCCCAAATCTACAATTTTCTAGCTTTCCTAAATGTTATGGTGTAATTCAACACCTAACATATCATGAAAAAATTTACGTTATCTGGTTTTGCAGACTTTTTCAGTTTCAAGGATTTATCCTTTGAAACCACAGGAGAAAGTAGTTTTAAGTTAGATTTTTCGAAAGAAAACTTAAAAGAGAAAAGTTACTCGCATCAGTCGAGAGGTAGAGGCATTAGCAGTTTAATTATACTGTTTGTGCTTTTTTTGTTTTCCAATTTTTTAACGGCGCAGGGAATTATTACAGTTGATGGGAATACTTCTGATTGGTCTGGTAATCCGAATATTAAACACGTTCAAGATCCATTTGGTAATGGTGTGGTTGATAATCAATTTACCCAAGGCTCTAAAGATTTTCTTTTTGCTTCTGATTTAGCATGGGTAATAGGGCAAACCAAAGCTAAAAATGATATTGCCAATGGAGGTTTTGGATTAGCCAATCAAGTTAAGTATGTAGATGCAAATAATATTACCCAAACACTTAATGGAAACTTTTTAGTATTTGCAGGTGATAGAACATCAAATAACGGGGATGCCCAAATTGGATTTTGGTTTTACCTAAATAATACTGCGCCAGTAGACGTTAATGGAAGCAAGTATTTTGCACCGCCACACGCTGTAGGGGACTTATTAGTATTAGCAGATTTTACAGGCGGTGGACGTTTAGGGACTGTAAAAGTGTATAGATGGATTGGTGGTCTTGGTGTTACTAATATCAATTCAACAATAGTTCCTAATACAAATGGTAATCTTGAGACCACAAATATTGCTAGTATTGTAGCCGAAAATAATACGGGTACTCCTGTTGTTCCTTTGGGTTGGAATTTTCTTTCTAGTACTTATGATACAAATGAGTTTTATGAAGGTTTTGTTGATTTAGGAGCTATAGGAGGTAATAATAATTTTACTTGCTCTGCAACAGTTTTATTGGAGACAAGATCGTCTCAATCAATTACGGCTTCATTAGACGACTTTATAGGTGGTACTTTAGGTGAAGTGCCAACTGTGTCAGTAAATTCTCAAAGCATATGTGTAGGACAAACTACTTCATTAACTGCTACACCTAGTCCTACTGGAACATATACTTATGCATGGACAGGACCTAATGGATTTACGGCTTCAACACCAACTATAAATAATCTAACGGTTGCAGGAAATTATTCTGTTACTATTACTACGGAGTCAGGTTGCCCTTCTAGTCCAGAGACAGGTACAGTAACGAATTATCCAGTTACCCCAGACAACACCGCCAGTGGAACTGTTTGCGTGGGGTCTAAATATACTTACGAAGGCACAGAATATTTACCAGGCACCTACAACATTGCTCGTACCGATGCTAATGGCTGTGCATGGAAAACCGTATTAACCGTAACTAATTATCCAGTTACTCCAGACAACACCGCGAGTGGAACTGTTTGTGTAGGATCTAAATTTACTTACGAAGGCACAGACTATTTACCAGGCACTTACAACATCGCTCGTACTGATGCTAATGGCTGTGCATGGAAAACTGTATTAACCGTAACGAATTATCCAGTTACCCCAGACAACACCGCCAGTGGAACTGTTTGCGTGGGGTCTAAATATACTTACGAAGGCACAGAATATTTACCAGGCACCTACAACATTGCTCGTACCGA
>JANMZS010000176.1:0-9106 GCA_031383535.1 Flavobacterium sp. | reverse complement strand
TTTGTGATGTTCATAATATTCCATTAGCGACAAATGAAGCGACCGCACAGTTATTATTGAATGCTATTGCTATAGAATAGCAATCATAGAAATTTCTACATTAACATTTTTAGGCAAACCAGCCACTTGAACCGTTTCACGAGCTGGAGCGGTTTTTTCGTTAAAATAAGATCCGTAAACGGTGTTTATTGTGCCAAAATCATTCATATTCATAATAAAAATAGTAGCTTTAACAACGTTTTCAAAAGTCATTCCAGCAGTAGCTAATATTGCCTTCAAGTTTTGCATCACTTGCTTTGTTTCCTCTTCGATAGAAGACGTAATTAGCTCACCACTCGATGGATTAATAGCAATTTGCCCTGAGGTGTATAAAGTATTTCCTATTAGAACAGCTTGATTATAAGGGCCTATTGGCGCTGGCGCTTTTTCAGTAAAAATAATTTTTTTCATAACAATGTAATTTAGAAATTTTAAGCATTATCGATTCGATGTACTCTGTTTATCCCATTTGATATCGCTTAACACGCCTGATTTTATTCCTATAAAGAAACTCCAATTTGCATAAGTCCCGAAGGGTTGCCAATTAAAATCCATACGCCAGCTCAGTAAATCTCTTTCGAAACGAAGTTGAGTAAAGGTAACACCATTTTGAACAAAATCATATCCTGTAGACACACCTACTTTCCATTTTGGCGTTAAGTCTGTGTTTGCTGAAACCATTATAGAGTTACCTATAATTTTACTTTCTCTATTGTTGTTTCCATACGTAAGTGAATAGGCAAATGTCATATCCCAGGGTAATTTTGCACTAAAAAATTCAGTTATTTTATCTTTCCCATCATTTTCATCATCATTAAAGAGACTTTTTCTATCACCTCCTATATCTGTATTTTTTCCAAATAAATCATCTTCACGACCACCGTTTCTTTTTCCTTGACTGTTGTCGGTTTTGTCTTTATTGTTATCTTTACTTGAAATCGAATAATTTAGGGTCATATTAGCACTTGTCATCCTAAATAAACTACCTCCATTGTTAATATTAAAAATATTTATTCTATTTCCAGAATTATCAATAGCATAAGGATCGAGGGTAGTAGCAAAATTCACTGCCATTTTTTCTTTAAACAATTGCGTTCCACCGCTTAATCTTAGGGGTGTCCAAGGTAAACTGCTTTTTCCATCGGCGTTAAAATCATAAGAGGTTGAAAGGTTTAGATTGTTCAAAAGCATTATTTTTTTAGCTTCCGTTTTTGTGCTATCTCTATCAGTGACTTTGGCTTCAAAAGTATTGCTTAAATCAAACCCAATATTATTTGAGTTGCTGTTATTAGGTCCTCCGTATATTCCACTTTCAAAACGAGTATAGTCTTTAATCATTGTTCCACTTGCATCTGTAGCATAAGTGTCAAAATATTTACTGAAACTAGGAGTATAACTGTAGGATATCGATGGTCGCATGACATGTCTTATGGATTTTATTTTTTTGGTTTCACCAAAGTTAAAAGTCCCATAAATAGTTGTTCCTAAACTAGAAGAAAAAGAATACGTTCTGAAAGCATCAAATCCATTTACTTCTGTATCAACAACTTTACTTTGATTAGGGTTATATGCTTTATGGATAGTTTTTAAATACCAAACTTCTCTATAATTGGCAGAAGTATTTGCGCTAAAATACTTAAATAACTTAAAATTAGTGTTTAATGGAATAGTATGTTCCATTCCAATTTTTGCATTTCTGAACATTTCAGGTTTAAAGAATAAAGAATCATTTGTAGTAAAACTATTCCTCGCATTTAAATTATACTGTAAATTGATGTTTTTAAAAAAACCTTTTTTCTGTCCTCCGTTTTTTGCAAAAGGATATATTCTATCAACACTAGCTTGAAGTGTTGGTAACGTCATATCAATTTGTTGGGTTTGTGTATTCTGTGAATGAGTTGCGGTAAGTGACATTCTAACTTCAGGTGTCGAATTAAAGGTTTTTGAATAAGAAACGGATGAACTTAAAGTATTGTTTAGATTAGAGCCAATATTAATCTGTTTTATAGATTGTTGAAAATATCGACTACTACCAAGATTTACCGAAGCAGAGAAACTTGAATTAGGATTTGCCTTTGAATCTCTAGAATGAGACCATTGAATATTATAAATTTTTTGTTTTGAATAATCAGGATATCCTCTTTCGCTTGTAATTAAATTTTCAAAACGAAAATTCAAATTGCCTCTATAAGAATATCTTTTGGCATAAGATGATTCAAAACGCATTCCATAACTACCATTAGTGTAATAATCGCCAGTAACAGTCAAATCATAATGATCTGTAAGTGCAAAATAATAGCCTCCGTTTTGCAAAGAAAACCCTCGACTATTAGAGTCGTTGTAACTAGGAAGTATAATGCCAGAAATGCTAGTTTCTTTACTCATTGGGATAAAGGCATAAGGTAAAGCGATAGGGGTAGGAACATCGGCAATAACCATGTTTGTAAATCCTGCAACTACTTTTTTACCAGGAATAAATTTCACTTTACTAGTTTGAAAATAATATTCAGGATGATCCACATCTTTTGATGTTGTAAATCGAGCTCCTTTCAAAAAATATACCGAATCATTTTCTTTTTTAGTAATATCTGCTTTAACTTTAAATTCTCCTTGTTCTGTTCGAGAATTCCATATTAATGCTTTTTTTGTTTTGAAATTAAATCGAATAGAATCAGGTTCTATTAGATTTGAACCTTGTCTAAAACTTGGATATTGAGTATATGTGCCTGTAGAATCTTTGATTCGTCCGGCATAAACCTCGTTTTTGCCATAATCCATAACTATAATCCCAGATTTTAACTCTACATCCTGATAATAAAGTTCGGCTTTGTCATATAAAGTGATTCTTTTTTTCCTTTGCTCAATTTTGGCGTAATTTTCAGCTTTGTATTTTACTTTACCTTCAAGAAAAACTTTTTTTGTTTTATTGCTATCAATGGCAACACTATCATTTTCTTTTATTGCAGATGAAATGTATGTTTTTGAAGTATCAACCTTAGTTTCAGGTTTTTGTTTTTTTATTGTGGAGGGTATCGTTATTGTTTTTTTTTTCACATCCTGAGCATATAGTTTGCCAAAACCAATTGTTAGGAAAAATGATAATAAAACGATATTAAATAAGTTTGTATTCAAAGGGATTAATGCTATTTTTGTAAAATGATGGCTTGCTTTTTGAAGTGTCAAACTTACATATAAATTTTTGTCAAAAATAATCAATTATTAAATTTATAAACATCCTAATTTTATTAAAATTAACTTTTAGATTTATGTATATAGTTAGAAGAACTAAATTAATATTTCCTTTTGTTTTATTTATTGTATCATCTCTTAGTTTTGGTCAATCCAACATTTTTAAAGTAACTTTGGATGCAGGACATGGTGCTCACGATTTCGGAGCAGTTTATAACGGACATGTTGAAAAAAATATTTCCTTAGCTATTGTTCTTAAAGTCGGCAAGATATTAGAAGAGAGCTCTAAAATAGATGTTATTTATACTCGAAAAACAGATGTTTTTATTGATTTAATTGAAAGAGCTAACATAGCTAATCGTGCAGATGCAAACATTTTTGTCTCCATCCATTGCAATGCCAATAGAAACACAGTTGCCGATGGAACAGAAACGTATGTAATGGGGATGACCAAAGTGGCTTCCAACCTTGAAGCCGCAAAAAAAGAGAATGCAGTTATCACTCTGGAAAAAGATTATAAGCAAAAGTATGAAGGCTTTGATCCTAATTCTCCAGAGACGATGATAGGAATGACTTTGATGCAGGAAGAATATCTAGACAATAGTATATCTTTAGCCAGCAAAGTTGAGGATGCTTTTCAATCTTTAGGAAAAAAAATAAGAGGAGGAGGGGTAAAACAAGCTCCATATATGGTACTTCATAAAGCCTATATGCCAAGAATTTTGATTGAAACTGGATTCATATCAAACCCTGTAGAAGGGAATGTTTTAGATTCAGAAGAAGGACAAAATGAAATAGCCAAAGCCATTGCAGACGCTATAATTAGTTATAAAAATGAATATTTTGGCAATGGAAACTTAGATTCTGAAAATGAAAAGCCATCCCAAAAAATAATTGAGAAACCTATTAAGGATTCTTCTAGTAATATTTCTAAAACTACAGATGTTCCAGTTATTAAAAAAGAAACAATTGTTAAAGAAGAACAAAAAGGAATTATATTCAAAGTACAACTATCTGCAAGTGTAAAAAAAGTGGCTTTAGAATCTAAAAATTTTAAAGGATTAAAAGATATTTCAATTTCTCAAACAAATAGTTTGTATAAATATATGTATGGAGAAACGGCAGATTATGAAGAAGCAAAGAAATTATTACAGGAAGCTAAATCAAAAGGATATAAATCAGCTTATTTAATCGCTTTTAAAGACGGAAAAAGTATAAGTATTCAAGACGCACTTAAATAATATTAATTTCAAGTTTAATTGTTTTTATATTAAATTTGAATAAACCTATAGATTTTGAAATTAACACGAGAAATTAAAACAGCAATACTAGTCATATCGTCTATACTCTTATTTATTTGGGGATATAGTTTTCTAAAAGGAAAAGACATATTTACTAATTACAAAACATTTTATGTTTACTATGATAATGTTGAAGGCTTAACCACATCAGCCCCCGTAACACTTAATGGACTTATTATAGGTAAAGTTAATAGTATTGGTATAGATAATCTTTCGGGAAAACTCATAGTAGAGTTGCAATTAAAAACAGATTTCCCTATTTCTAAATCAAGTATTGCTACCATTTATGAACCTGGTTTTATTGGGGGTAAACAAATAGCAATTTACCCAAATTTTGATGACAAAGAATTGGCTATTGATGGTGAGAAATTGAGAGGAGAAACTAAATTAGGATTAACCGCCTCTGTCGGTAATAAATTAGAACCGCTTCAATTGAAAATTGAAAATTTAATGCTGAATACCGATAAATTGATTTCTGGTTTAAATAATATATTAGATAATCAAGGACAAGCAGATATTAAAAATAGTCTTTCTGAAATGAATAAAACTATTTCTGAATTTCATAAGGCATCAAACAGTTTGAACTCTATTTTGGATAATAATAAGGTTCAGATAAATGGAGTTGTTACTAACTTTAATAAAATTTCAAAGAATTTTTCAACTATTTCTGATTCGTTAGCTAAATCCAATATTGGTAAAACGGTTAAAAATTTGGAAATGACATTAGCCAATGTAGATCAAATCATATCGAATCTTCAAAATGGAAAAGGTACTATGGGTAAAATTTTAAAAGATGAAGCTCTATATACAAATATTACAAAAGCGACCAAAGAGATGGAGTTATTGATTCAAGATTTGCGATTATATCCAACTCGCTATGTCAATGTTTCCCTCTTTGGAAAGAAAAACAAGCCTTATGTTGCACCTGTAAATGACACGATTTCAAAAGATAAAAACTAGCAATTTATGAGCTATTTAGACAACATATTATTTGCCATACTCTTGATTATAGGTTTTGGATATTTTTATACAAACGTAAAAAAAATCATCCGAAACATAAATCTAGGTGTAGCAGTCAATCGGAATGACAATGCTAAAGCTAGGTGGAAAAATATGGCAATGATTGCTCTTGGACAATCTAAAATGGTAAAAAAACCCATTGCTGGTGTGCTTCACATTATCGTTTATGTCGGGTTTGTTATCATTAATTTAGAGCTATTAGAAATCATTATTGACGGTTTATTTGGAACACATAGAGTTTTTGCTCCGCTAGGTATTGTTTATGATATATTGATTGGTTCGTTTGAAATTTTAGCAATCTTAGTTTTAATAGCTGTATTTGCTTTTTGGACAAGAAGAAATGTTATAAAATTAAATCGTTTCATAAGCTCTGATTTAAAAGGGAAACCAAAAAATGATGCTAATTACATTCTTTATTTTGAAGTAGTATTAATGTCTTTATTTCTACTAATGAACGCCGCCGATTATCATTTGCAATATGTTCCTGGAGGATTCGGACACTATATTCAAGCAGGGAGTTTTCCTATATCTCAATATATAGCACCAATCTTTGATGGAATGAATAGTACGTCTGTTTTTATTTTAGAAAGAACTTTTTGGTGGTTACACATTTCTATCATTTTAATTTTTTTAAACTATTTATATTTTTCAAAACATTTGCACATACTTTTAGCATTTCCTAACACTTACTTTGCTGATTTGAATCCAAAAGGACAATTCGATAATTTAGAATCGGTTACAAACGAAGTGAAATTAATGATGGATCCAAACGCTGATCCGTATGCTGCAACACCAACTTCGGATGCACCAAGTAAATTTGGCGCAAGCGATATTCAGGATTTGAATTGGGTACAATTATTAAATGCTTACACCTGTACAGAATGTGGTCGTTGTACATCATCGTGTCCAGCAAATCAAACAGGAAAAAAACTATCTCCTCGAAAAATAATGATGGACACAAGAGATAGGATAGAAGAAGTAGGCAAAAATATAGATGTAAATAAAGGTATTTTTGTACCTGATAACAAATCATTATTAAACGATTATATCACACCCGAAGAGCTTTGGGCTTGTACATCGTGCAATGCCTGTGTCGAAGAATGTCCTGTAAATATTAGCCCACTTTCGATAATTATGGATATGCGACGTTATTTAGTAATGGAGCAAAGTGCTGCGCCAACATCTTTAAATGCTATGATGACCAACATAGAAAATAATGGTGCGCCATGGCAATACAATCAACAAGATCGATTAAATTGGAAAAACGAGTAATAGTTTTTTACTGATAAATAAACTAATCAACAAAAATATAAATGTCAGAAGTTTTGATAGTACCAACAATGGCAGAAATGCTGACTCAAGGCAAGCAACCTGAAGTTTTATTCTGGGTAGGTTGTGCAGGAAGTTTTGATGATAGAGCAAAAAAAATAACCAAAGCATTTGTACGAATTCTAAATCGTGCAAATGTTTCTTTTGCAGTTCTTGGTACTGAGGAAAGTTGTACTGGAGATCCTGCAAAGAGAGCTGGAAATGAATTTTTGTTCCAAATGCAGGCTATGATGAATATCGAAGTTCTCAATGCCTATGAAGCCAAAAAAATCGTAACCGCTTGCCCACATTGTTTTAATACATTAAAAAATGAATATCCTGAATTGGGCGGAAAATATGAAGTTATACATCATACAGAGTTTTTAAAATCTTTACTTGATGATGGAAGATTAACTATTGAAGGCGGACAATTTAAAGGAAAGAGAATCACTTTTCACGATCCGTGTTATCTTGGTAGAGCCAATAACGTTTATGAAGCACCAAGAGATTTAATTCAAAAACTCGATGCTGAATTAGTCGAAATGAAACGTTCTAGAGCCAATGGATTGTGTTGTGGTGCTGGAGGCGCACAAATGTTCAAAGATGCAGAACCAGGAAATAAAGAAATCAATATCGAAAGAACCGAAGACGCATTAGAAACAAAACCAGATATTATTGCTGCAGGTTGTCCTTTTTGTAACACCATGATGACGGATGGTATCAAAAACAAAGAAAAAGAAGGCGATGTAAAAGTTATGGATATTGCTGAATTAATTGCAAATGCACAAGATTTGTAATTGTATTTTTATTCCATGAAAATAAATTCTATCAATTTGATTTTTGCCATGTTCTTAACTAATGCTTCATTTTCGCAAGTTAGTCTAGATACTACAGCTATCAGATTTAAAAAAAAAGAACAATTAAAATTTGAATATAAACAAATAATAATTCCAACAATCTTAATAGGATATGGTATCGTTGGTTTAGAAAGTGGTCAAATAAAAGGTTTTAATTCAGAAATAAAAGAAGAAGTTTCAGAACATATAGACGAAAAAGTTACAATAGATGATTTTTCTCAATATTTTTCTATCGCCTCACTTTATGGTTTGCAGGGTTTAGGAATAAAAGGTAAAAACAAAATTAAGGACAAAACTATAATTTTGGCAACATCATATATCTTGATGGGTTTAACTGTAAATATGTTAAAAAAACAACTTCTGTTGAACGTCCAGATGGATCAGGTTTCAATTCTTTTCCCTCAGGACATACTGCCACAGCATTTATGGGAGCAGAGTTAATGTATCAAGAGTATAAAGATATATCTGTTTGGTATGGTGTTTCAGGATATGCTGTAGCCACTTTTACTGGAGCATTTAGAATGTACAACAACCGGCATTGGCTGACCGATGTGGTTGCTGGTGCTGGAATAGGAATTTTAAGTGCAAAAGCTGGATATTGGTTGTTTCCGACTGTAAATAAATTATTTGCATCAAAAAGTAAAAGTAATCCAAACAGAAAATCTACGTTTATTCCTTATTACGACGGAAAGCAAGTAGGATTTGGATATGTTTCTTCTTTTTAATCGAAAAATCAAAAGAAGCTAAAATCTAAAATCATAAATTTGTAATCTAAAGTCTGAAATTTAAAATCTAAATCAAATGTACATTCCTTTTGAAAATTTACCCGAAGATTCCAAAATTTGGATTTATCAATCGAATAGAAAATTTTCGGATGATGAATTCTCTGAAATTGAAGCGGACTTAAAATTATTTTTAGAGGATTGGTCAGCTCATGGAACGAGCTTGGAATCATCCTATCTACTAAAATACAATCGTTTTATAATTATTGCAGTAAATCAAGAAGTACAATCAGCAACGGGGTGTTCGATTGATGCGTCTGTAGTTTTTATTCAAAAATTAGAGCAAAAGTTTAAAGTTGATTTATTAGATAAAATGAATGTTACTTTCAAAAATGGAGAACATATTGCTCATAAATCGTTAATTGATTTCAAGAAAATGGCAAAAGAAAAAGCGGTTACCGAAAACACCATCGTTTTTAATAATTTAGTCAATACAATAGAAGAATTCAATGAATCTTGGGAGGTTCCAGCTATGGATAGTTGGCATAGCAGGTTTTTTTAACTGGATTATCAAAATAAAAAGTACTACTTTTACACCTGTGAAATTAATAACTCTCATATTATCATGCTACCTAATAGCACTTTCTTGTATGCCTTGTGCAGATGGGGA
>JANMZS010000160.1:0-5397 GCA_031383535.1 Flavobacterium sp. | reverse complement strand
TGCCTGAATATTCAGAATATTGGTTGTGTAAATTCCAATTCCCGGGTACTTCCATTGTATCCCAACAAGAAATATCCACAGCTGCCTTTTCGTATCCCAAGGTTTCTCCTTGATATTCGGGATCTATTTTAAAATTCCAATCGTCGTTTAAGGAGATTGTATTTGATTCTTGTGCAAATAAAGCAAAACTGAAAAAACAGCAAAAAACGAGTATTAATTTCTTTGAATACATAGAGTTTATTAGAATATTTTGAATAAAAACTGAAATAATGTAGTAGCTTTATGCTATACTACAGTATTGTTATGATTTTTTAAACCATTAAGAGATTTAAGCTTTGTTAATCTCTTAATGAAATTAAATCTCTTAATGGTTTAAATTTATTTATTTGTTTTGGCTTTTTTTTAACCAAAAATTATTTTATTCTATAAAAATTTCAAATAAAGATACAGGAATAACTCCATTAGAAGGCTCAAAATCAATAGTCAATTTATTGGTTGTTATACTTTCTGATAATTCGATACTATTGATTGTTTGATGATTTGCTTTAGTTTCATACACTACAGCTCCTTTATCAGTTGTGATTTTGTACCCTTTTGTACAAAAAGGCATTACACTTTCAGGATGTCCCATTAATGATGATTCCATAGCATGGTCAAAATCGGTGTCGAAAAATAACTTTATACTATTTATTGTTTTTGCTTCGCTCCATTCTAAACTCAATTTTGGATTTGTATCAGTAAGAGTTGCCGCCCACGCATTTGTTCCCAAATAGGGTCTTACAAATCCGTTACAAACATTTTCTTCGCTGTATAACTCAATAGCTGGACTTACAGAGAATGCTAAATTTTGTCCATTAGGTCTTCTTTGTGGAATCCAAAATTCAAAAGCATCGATTCCGATATTATCAGGTGGTGATTGTCTTCCGTTGTTGTTAACCGCTTTGTTTACACCATTATAAACCGATACCAATCCTGTTAATCGTTGTTCACTGCGACGAATAGAAACTGCATCATTACTTAAAATTGTTATGAAAGCATATTGCTTATCTTGTAAAACAGCATCAAAAGAAAAACTGATTTCTTGTTCTCCTGGAACTAATTCGATTGATTTACTTTCCAATATAACATCGGGTGTATAAGAACCCGTTCTGCCGCTTAGTCTCAACTCCGTTTGAATTGTTGTTGCTTTATCAGCTGAAAAGGAGAAGGTGTAATTGTATTTTGTATTGGCTTCTATAGGAAGTAATTGTGCTACTCCTGTACTCAAATTAAACCAATCTCCATTAGATGCTAAACTATCTAATTTAAAATTTGAAGAAGTTTTTATTACTGAACTGCTTGCTAAATTTTTTGATTGATTTATAGCAACTCCTGGAATACTTTGACCGTTTATACTCAAAGTTTGTTGTAATTCTTTTATCTGATTTTGCTCTAATAATTGGGCTGGTAGAATGTTGTTTTTGATACATTGAGCCGCACCATATCCTACAGCTTGTCCGCTTAATGCCGTAGTCGCCATTACACGAGTCGAACCAAACGCAACGTGCGTAGCACTGATTACTCTACCGCCTAAAAATAAATTAGAAATATTCTTGCTAATCATGGTGCTTAAAGGAATTTGGTATATTCCTTTAGAATGATATTGGGTACAACCCGGTTTGCTATCATAAACACCATCCGATGGATGTAAATCGACAGCCCAACCGCCAAAAGAAACAGCATCGTCAAATTGTGCTTGTTCTACTAAATCTTGTTGTTTGATCATATACAACCCTTCAAAACGACGGCTTTCTCTCTTCCCTGGAATTGTTCCGACCCATTCTAAAGTTAAATTTTCTGAATCAGGGAATTCTCCAGAGTTTTTGATATAATCCCAAACACCGTAGACTACTTTCCACAATTCCCATTTGATGTCTTCCGATTCGTGTATGGTATCTCTTCTTCCTCCATATTCTAACCACCACAATCTGCAACCAAAGTCTTTGTCGTTCAATACTTTATATCTTGGGATTTTAGTAATATCTTTCAAGGCAAATTCAGGAGCTACATATTTTACTGGAACACCAACATTTTTACTATAGAAATAAATGGTATGTCCTAACAGTTCCCCATAAGCAATATCTGGAGCAAATTTTTCGCCAAATTCCTCGACAGTTTCAGCTCCCATTCTAAAGGCGGCACCAGCCTGAAAACCAACGATTCCGTCACCAGAAGCATCACAAAATAAATCTGCATTTAACTCATAAGTAGTTGAGTTTTGACTACAAAAAGCAACCACTTGGCTAATAGTATTGGGGTCTGATTTTTTTACATCATACACTGAGGTGTTGAGTAGTAAGGTAATGTTTTTTTCGCTTACTACTTTTTCCAACAAAATAGTATCAAAAATTAAGGTATTTCCCTCTTTATTTCGATACATATTCTCCACTAAAATCTCATCGATTATTCCTCCTTCACGGGACCATCTGTTGTTATTACCCATGTGTGATGTAGCTCCCAATGTCCATAAACGAACTTCGCTAGAGGCATTACCTCCTAATACGGGTCTGTCTTGAACAAGTGTTACGGTTATTCCATCACGGGCAGCAGCTATAGCACAGCACAATCCTGCTAATCCTCCACCAACTACTACTAAATCTGATTTGGTGCTTATTGTTTTATTTCCTCTCGTGGCTTCACTAAAATTTTCTACTAACATTTTCTATTTAATTTATTATTGTAATTATTATTTTTATTTATTCTTTGATAAACTTTACAGTTTCTTTATTATTGAGTTTTAGATAGTATATTCCTATTGGTAAAGAAGATACATTTACTGAATTTGAATCCTTTTTGCTAATTAATTGCTTACCACCTACATCAAAAATTTGTAAAAATTCAATAGTATTATCTCCAGAGATGTTTAATATATTTGATGCTGGGTTAGGGTAAATATTGAATTTGCTAGCCGAAAAATCATTTTTTCCCAGAGTCCCTATTCTTCCATAAACCTCTATTTCGTAGAACCTAGCTATATTAGAAACTGTTGAATTAATATACAATCTAACTTTGTTGGTACTAACTTCGGCAAAGCTTTTACTGTAAGTGCTAATCGTGTTTGAGGTTTCTGTAATTAAATCCTCCCAGTGGTCAACATTCCAATATTGGAATTTAAATGATGTAATAGGAGAATTATACCCTTGATATCCAGAATAGAATCTAAGTTCGCTTATCAAAAAAGAGCCGTTTAAATCAATATCAATATAAGCTGGTAACTCTCCTGATTTAGTTACCCATCGACTAGCATCTGAAACAATATTTCCATCGACTGCATTTTGTCCTAGAGTTGAAGTCGAGTTAACACTACTAGCAAAAACACTTTTATTTAGTGCTATGTTGAAAATTGTATTTGGGTTTACATCTATATCTACTATAACATATTTTGAATTTGGAAATCCTACTTCTTGAGAAGAAAGTCTGTAAATATATCTACCAAAACCAGAAGTGGTTATGTTATCATTATAAAACGACTCTGTACTGCTAATTTGAGCAATTGTGCTATACTGAGCACCGTTATATGATCTTTCTATAAGTGTTGTACTAGCTCCAGAAAAATTAAAATTATCCCATTCTAATATATTGGTAACACCATTACTATTGGTAACACTTAGGTTTTGAGGAGCAACTAACTTGAAGGTTTTATCTATTTGTTCAGCAGGATTAAATGCCATTGTAGAAACATTGTCACGATAGGCTTCTCCAATAGGAGTAAATCGATAGTCTGGAATTGCTGGTGTGTAGAATACAGACCTGTTTTGAACTCCTCCATATCTATTAACTTCTTCGGAAAAGTTAAAAATTGCATACCGCTCTATAATACCTTCAGTATCATATTTATCAACTATTTCGGCAATACGAGCTGCTGCTTGAGCATATGTGGGGCTGGTTGTAGTCCAAGTACCGCCCCAATTAAATTCGGTTACCCAAATGGGTCTCCCTGTTCTGTCGTGTACCCTTTTACAATTATTATAAAACGATAGTGCTGTACCTTCGCCATAATCGTGAATTGCAACAAAATCGACTCTATAGTTCAATTCATCGCACTTATCCATAAACTCGAAAAATTCAACCCAATTAGTAGGAGCAGGAGATCCTAGTCGCATTCCAGATTCCATCAGTTTTGGCCAATATCGTAATTGTTGTTCTACAGTCATGTTTAATGGTCCAGCATTGTTTGGCTCGTTATACCCTAAAACATGACTGGCATAATTGATGTTATTTATATCTTGCCATTTGCTGTCAGTAAATGAACTTGCATAAGACTTCATTGGAACAAATTCGTAATCTGTTAAATCTTCTGATGACGGCCCTCCCCAATTGTAAAACCAGCTCGATTTTGTTAGATTAACCGGGATTATACTTCTATTAAAATCAACAAAACCAGCCCCAAATCCCTTTTTTGTAGTATATCTCCATGGAAACACGCGAATAAAGGAAACTAAATTATTTAATCCTGTAGGTAGGGTGCTAATTTCGATGTCTTCATTTTCTGCAATGTATACTTTGCTGTACCCTGTTCCATTTTCATTTTGGGCAAAAGTAGCCATGTATCCTTTTTTTAGTTTAAAGGAGGAAACGGTATTATCAAAACTACCTAATTCTGCTATTTTATAGTATTTTAATGGTATACATTTCATTTCGTCTCCTGTAAAAGATTCTTCCTTAAAAAGAGTTAAAGCCTCAAAATTGGGAGCATGTGGAATAATGACACAACCTTGTAAATAATTAGTTACTCTAAAATTAACATTATTTACTGCTGGTTGACCATTTATAGAAATATAACTTAGATGTGATGCAATAGCCACCGATGGTAATATTCCATCAAGTATCAACCAAGCAGAGTCGCTAGTAAAATTGATGGTTCCTGTTCCTATAGTGGCAGCATTACTAACACGTAACTCGCCTTTACTTCCAAGTGAATAGTTTGTACTACCAATGATAGAAATTGTTAGTTTTTGATTTTCAACAATTACTGGGTTTTGTCCAAAGCATTGAACACCAATTAATATTAGAAAGTAAAATATGCTTAGCGAATTTTTCATGTTTGACTTATAATTTTAAAAAACTTTAAAATTGAAACACATTAATTTAATTTTAGCTCTCACAGCGAACAGATATGTGATTTTTTATTCCTTAATAAACTTTACTGTTTCTTTATTATTCAATTTCATATAGTAAATTCCTATTGGGAAAGAAGATACATCTACTGATTTTGAATCTTTTTTGCTAATTACTTGTTTGCCATTTACATCAAAAATCTGTAAATTTTTAATATCAATATCTCCAGAAATGTTTAGTATGTTTGAAGTTGGGTTAGGATAAATATTGAATTTGTTTACTGAAAAATCATTCGTTCCA
>JANMZS010000130.1:0-7001 GCA_031383535.1 Flavobacterium sp. | reverse complement strand
AAACACCAAAAGCAGCAAAAACAGTAATCTATTACTGTTTTTTAAAATAAAATTAACTATTTGCTGCATAATTTATAAATTATAAAATTTCAAATTCCAAACTCAAAATTTAGGCTTTTGTACTCTATCTTGAGATTTGGAATTTGATTTTTGAAATATTTATTTTATAAGGATACTTTTGAATTTATGAAGGTTTTTAAGAGCCATTCCAGTGCCTCTAACAACTGCTCTCAAAGGATCTTCTGCAATATAAACCGGCAAATCGGTTTTTTGAGAAATTCTTTTATCAAGCCCTCTCAACATTGAGCCTCCACCAGCAAGATAGATACCTGTATTATAAATATCTGCTGCTAATTCGGGAGGAGTTTGCGATAAAGTTTCCATAACAGCATCTTCAATTCGTTGAATCGATTTATCTAATGCTTTGGCAATTTCGCGATAAGAAACGGCTACTTGTTTCGGTTTACCAGTAAGTAAATCTCGACCTTGAACAGACATTTCTTCAGGAGGGGTTTCTAAATCTTCAACAGCTGCGCCAACTTGAATTTTTATTTTTTCGGCAGTACTTTCACCCACAAAAAGGTTGTGTTGTGTACGCATATAATAAACGATGTCGTTGGTAAAAACATCTCCTGCAATTTTAACTGATTTGTCACAAACAATACCGCCTAAGGCAATAACGGCAATTTCAGTAGTTCCACCACCTATATCAACAATCATGTTTCCTTTAGGTTGCATAATATCAATTCCGATACCTATTGCGGCAGCCATAGGTTCGTGAATTAAATACACTTCTTTACCATTTACTCTCTCGCATGATTCTTTTACTGCTCTCATTTCTACTTCGGTTATCCCAGAAGGAATACAAACTACCATTCGCAATGCTGGCGTAAACATCCTTTTTTTCAAGGCAGGAATGCTTTTAATTAGCATGCTAATCATTTTTTCAGAAGCATCAAAATCTGCAATTACACCATCTTTCAACGGTCTTATTGTTTTAATATTTTCATGGGTTTTACCTTGCATCATGTTGGCTTCTTTGCCAACTGCAATAATTTTTCCAGAAACTCTATCACGGGCAACTATGGATGGACTGTCTATAACGACCTTATCATTATGAATGATTAAAGTATTTGCGGTACCAAGGTCTATCGCAATATCCTCGGTCATGAAATCAAAAAATCCCATATATTTTGTTGGGTTTAATAGTTATATAAATTTAACATACAAATCTAAACAAATTAATGTTTGAAATGACGTGTTCCTGTAAATACCATTGCAACTTTATTTTCATTACAATAATTGATGCTCAATTCGTCTTTTATCGATCCCCCAGGCTGAATAACAGCAGTAATTCCAGCTTTTTTTGCTAATTCCACACAATCGGGAAATGGAAAAAAGGCATCACTTGCCATCGAAGCACCTTCGAGACTAAATCCAAATGCTTTTGCTTTTTCAATCGCTTGCATCAATGCGTCAACTCTAGAGGTTTGACCTGTTCCAGATGAAATCAAAGTGCCGTTTTTGGCAAATACAATCGTATTTGATTTTGTGTTTTTACATACTTTAGAGGCAAAAATCAAATCTTCTATTTCTTGAGCAGTTGGGGCTGTAATTGTAACGGTTTTTAAGTCTGCTTTAGTATCTGTAATAGTATTTCTGTCTTGAACTAAAATACCATTTAAACAAGTTCGTACTTGTTTTTGAGGTAATTCAATATCGTTTTGAACTAAAATAATTCTATTTTTCTTTTCTTGTAAAATACCTAAAGCTTCAGAATCAAAACTTGGAGCAATAACCACTTCACAAAATAATTTATTTATTTCTGTTGCAGTTTCAATATCAATTTTTGTGTTTGCAATCAAAACTCCCCCAAACGCAGAGGTTGGGTCACAAGCCAATGCAGTATTATAAGCTTCGGCAATGGTAGTTCTTGTTGCAAGACCACACGCATTATTGTGTTTTAGGATGGCAAATGTTGCCCCATCATTTTTAAATTCAGCAATTAAATTTACTGCCGCGTCAACATCTAATAAATTATTATAAGACAATTCTTTTCCGTGAACTTTTTTGAACATAGCATCAAAATCACCAAAGAAAAACCCTTTTTGATGCGGATTTTCTCCATATCTCAACACTTGACCATTGGCAATACTGGTTTTAAAAACAGTCTCATCGGTATTAAAATAATTGAAAATGGCAGTGTCATAATGAGAAGAAACGTGAAATGCTTTCGTTGCAAATAATTTTCTGTCTTCTAATGTTGTAGTGCCATTTTGGTTGGAAATTATATCCAAAAGCAAACTATATTCTGCCACTGATGGGACTATTACGGTGTCTTTGAAATTTTTTGCAGCAGCACGAATTAAAGAAATGCCACCAATATCAATTTTTTCGATAATGTCACTTTCACTAGCCCCCGAAGCAACCGTTTTTTCAAAAGGATATAAGTCTACAATCACTAAATCAATCTGAGGAATGTTATATTCTTGCATTTGTTGCACATCACTTTCGTTGTCTTGACGATTTAATATTCCGCCAAAAACTTTCGGATGTAAGGTTTTTACTCTTCCTCCTAAAATAGAAGGATACGAGGTAACATCTTCTACTGGAACTACAGGAATTCCTAGGTTTTTTATAAATTCTTCGGTGCCACCTGTGGAGTAAAAGACAACATTTTGCTCGTGTAGTTTTCGTATTATCGGCTCTAAACCTTCTTTTGAAAATACTGAAATTAAAGCTGATTTGATTGTTTTTGTAGTATTCATCTATCGTTTGAAATTTATCGTGCAAAAGTAGTTTTTTTGTATAAAAAAAGCAATGTTATTGTGTAACAATATTTTAATTTCTTACACAAATTTAGAACGCTATTTTAGTTAGGTTCTTGAGATAAATTTATTGAATTTTACGGTACTTTAATTTAAAGATTTATGTTTATTTATTTTCGTTTGGTAAAAGAAAGTTTTCGTTTTGCAATCAGTGCCTTGCAAAACAATAAACTGCGTACACTTTTATCTTTATTAGGAGTTACTATTGGCATATTTTCGATTATTGCTGTACTTGCTGCCGTAGACTCCTTGAACAGAAAAATCACCAAAGATTTGAGTACTTTAGATAAAAACACTATTTATTTAATGAAAATGTCATTTGGTCCTTCCGACATTCCGCAATGGAAAAGGGAGCAATTTCCAAATGTAAAATACGATGAGTATAGCTATTTGAAACAGGCAATGACCCAAACGGAGCAAATGGGGTATCAAATTTTCACCAAAACAGAATCCGTAACTTTTGAATCCAAGACAACTAGCACTATTAATATCATGGCAGTTTCTCATGAGTTTATTGATATTCAGGGTCTTGAATTTAAAAAAGGCAGGTTTTATACTGAATCTGAAGCTAATTCAGCGGCAAAAGTTATTGTTATTGGTGACGAAATTGACAAAGCATTATTTAACAATGAGTATTCAATAGGGAAAAAAGTGCGTTTATATGGTCAAAGATTTACGGTTATTGGAGTTTTAAAAAAACAAGGATTAGGCTTATTTGGAGATAGTGATGATAATTCCTGTTATATCCCAGTTAATTTTTTGAGACAATTATATGGAGATAATAATAAGTCAGTAGTGAATGCTATTATTTTTAAACCTCAAAATGCTGTTGATATGGAAGCGTATAAGGCAGAAATAACTCAAAAATTAAGAAATTTTAGAGGCTTAAAATCTGGCAATATTGATAATTTTTTTATTAATGTTTTTTCAGGATTTACTGATTTGATTGACGGAATAATTTCTCAAATGAATGTGGTGGGATGGATAATTAGTGGTTTTTCACTTTTGGTTGGTGGTTTTGGAATAGCCAATATTATGTTTGTTTCTGTAAAGGAAAGAACAAATCTTATAGGGATTCAAAAATCATTAGGTGCTAAAAACTCCTTTATACTTTTTCAGTTTTTGTTTGAAGCGATAGTACTTTCTTTGATTGGCGGTTTGATAGGGTTGTTTTTGGTTTGGATTATTGCCCTTGTTTTGACCAATACATTAGATTTTGAATTTGTTTTGGGAATAGGCAATATTCTTTTAGGAACTGGATTGTCTGCGTTTATAGGTTTAATCTCTGGGATTCTCCCTGCCATAACAGCCTCAAAATTAGATCCTGTTGAAGCTATTAGAACTGGGATATAATGTTTAGTTTTAAAAAAATCCCGATAATTCGGGATTTTGTGTTTATAAACTTTTTTGATTTTAATAATTTAAACTCGCTCCAAAACCTATTCCCATATCACTGTCATAATGGGTTGTTACGCCAAAATTTCGTTTGATGATATAACGCAATCCTGCCATATATTCTTTGTCGGTGTTCCACATTAAACTCATTCGTAGGCGTTTGGAAACTGGAATATCTTTACGTTCCAATTGCAATCTAAAATTACCATCGGTATACACTTCTGCTTGTGCTTTTATGAGCAATGGCATTGTATATTCTAATCCTACACTAAAAACAGAACGTTCATCTTTGGTGCTTCCTTGTCCGAAAATATTTTTTTCGTTTTCGCCAGTTCGCATTTTTCTGTATCTCCAATCGAAACCTACAAACGGCATAATCCATTGCATTTTTCCAATATACCTACCAATGTGTGTTTCAGTTTCATAACCGTGATGGTCATTATAGCCCAATCGCCATTCTGTACCAATACTCCAACGGGTGTTGCTGAACATTGCCATTCCGTCGTTTCCGTTAGTGGCAAAATCATTTTCTGCCATAAGATGAAATTTTCGGTCTTCGGCAAATAATTTCCGTTGTGCTAATTTAGGGTTTGGAATTTCTGGATTAGGAGGTGAATTTTCATAACTAAAAACTCTTCCCATTCCTGCCATCATGTGGTACAAAATATGGCAGTGAAAGAACCAGTCACCGCCTTCTTCGCTTGCAGCGAATTCAATAGTATCTGTCTCCATTGGCATAATGTCGATAATATTTTTCAAAGGAGCATAATCGCCTTGTCCGTTGATTACTCTAAAATCGTGACCGTGCAGGTGCATTGGGTGCCGCATCATAGAATTATTATGCAAAACAATCCGTAAAATTTCTCCCTTTTTAATCAGGATTTTATCTGTTTCAGAAACTACTTTGTTGTCTAAACTCCATACATAGCGGTTCATATTTCCTGTGAGTTCAAATTTTAATTCCTTTAGCCCCCCAACCCCCAAAGGGGGAGTAGGAAGATTTGTTTTGGTTGGCGATTTTAACATGGCATAATTTAGTGTTACTATATCAGGTTTTTGCTCCCCTCCTTCGGAGGGGTTGGGGGAGGCTTCGGGATACATTACTATGTTCATGTCCATTTGATTCAATGACATTTGCATTCCCATATCATCCAGGTTGCCATTCATTTTCATCATATCGTTCATCATTTGCATGCCTTCAAAGTATTTTAGTTTGGGCAAAGGCGAAATGAGTTGCTTGATACCATTACCAATGTATAAGGAAGTGGATTTTGTTCTGTCTTCGGGCGTGGCCAAAAACTCATAGGAGGTGTTTTCTGCCGGAATGGTAAGGACAATGTCGTAGGTTTCAGAAACGGCTATGAGCAAACGATCAACTTCAACAGGCTCGACATCATTACCATCACTAGCGACAACGGTAATTTCACCACCGGCATAGGTCAGCCAAAAGTAGGTTGAAGCTCCGCCATTTGAAATTCGCAAACGTACTTTATCACCAGCTTTAAATTTCCTCACCCCCGACCCCTCTCCAAAGGAGAGGGGAGAAAGAGAACTTTCATTTTTTCCATTGATTAAAAACTTCTCATAATAAACATCACTGACATCCATAGCGTTCATACGCTTCCATTCATTGATAACTTTGGTTTTGAAATAGCCTTGTTGTATGGCTTCTCCATAGCTTTGGGTTGTCCCTTTTTCTATGGCAAACCAATCTGAGGCATTGTGTAACATCCTATGCACATTATCGGGATTGATATCGGTCCATTCGCTTAATACAATCGGAACAGTTGGAAGATCATCTATTCCCTCCCGAAAATTGGGATCGGAATTTCTTTTATTCATTACAAACGAGCCATACATCCCGATTTGTTCCTGTAAACCAGAATGGCTATGGTACCAGTGTGTACCGTGCTGCCTGATTGGAAATGTATATTTGTGAGTGGTGTTGGGTTCGATTGGCATTTGGGTAAGGTTAGGCACACCGTCTTCCTTATTGGGTAAAAATAAACCGTGCCAGTGTAATGAGGTACTTTCTTTTAACTCGTTGTGTACATAAATTTCGGCAATATCGCCTTCGGTAAACGTTAATGTTGGCATTGGGATTTGTCCGTTTACCGCAATGGCTCTTTTTGGTTTATCTCCAAAAGTTACTATGGTATCACGCACATATAAATCGTAACGGACTGTTTTAGAAATAGTTTTAGGTTTTATTTTAGTTTCAGTAACCGATTTTTTTATTGTTAAATCGGTAATTTCTTTTTTAGATTCTGGAACTTTATTTTTGGTTTCAGAAATTATTTTTTTAATTGATTTTTTTACAACGGCTTTTTTTGTAGTTTTTGATTTTTCTTTGACTAAAGCCATTCCGCAAATAGGACAATTTCCAGGTTTGCTCTCGTGAATTTGTGGATGCATTACGCAAGTATAAAACGTTTGTGATTTGGTTTTCTCTTGTGAGAAAACAAAGTTAAAGGTGCTTAAAAATACAATTAAATAGAATAATTTGATTTTCATTTTATTAAGTTTTAAGGAAGAAATTATCAAAAATAGGATGAAAAATAATTTCAACAGATTGATGATAATTTCTTTAAGCAGTTATTGATTTATGTGGATATTATAAATAATACAGATAAATCTTTAGGCTTTTTTAACTAAATCCATTCCGCATTTTGGGCATTTACCTGGTTTATTACTGGTAACTTCGTGGTGCATTGGGCAGTGGTAATCCATTGTTGCCATTTTTTTCATTTTGTCAGTACACATTTTTCCGCTCATTTC
>JANMZS010000073.1:0-8960 GCA_031383535.1 Flavobacterium sp. | reverse complement strand
AAGA
Source organism: Flavobacterium sp. (assembly GCA_031383535.1). Lineage (GTDB taxonomy): Bacteria > Bacteroidota > Bacteroidia > Flavobacteriales > Flavobacteriaceae > Flavobacterium. The sequence continues at coordinate 8,956 of JANMZS010000073.1, read as the reverse complement.
CGGAAATTTTGTTTCTGAAATTTTTCATTCTACCGAAGGATTAAAAGAATACGTTCGTTATTTAGATTCTAATCGAGAGCCAATTATTGCTCACGTAATTTCTATGAATAACGAAAAAGGTGAGATTCCAGTTGAGGTAGCGCTGATTTACAACACGAGTTACACCGAAAATATTTTTGCTTACGTAAACAACATCAATACCCATGAAGGTGGAACGCACTTACAAGGATTTAGAACTGGTTTAACCAGAGCTTTGAAGAAATATGCCGATGCTTCTGGAATGTTGGACAAATTGAAATTCGAAATTGCTGGAGATGACTTCCGTGAAGGACTTACAGCTATTATTTCGGTAAAAGTTTCAGAACCACAATTTGAAGGTCAAACTAAAACAAAACTAGGAAATAGAGAAGTTGTTGCGCCAGTAAGTCAAGCGGTGAGCGAAATGATAGAAAATTATTTGGAAGAAAATCCGAATGATGCCCGAATCATTGTTCAAAAAGTAATTTTGGCGGCACAAGCGCGTCATGCAGCCAAGAAAGCGCGTGAAATGGTACAACGCAAAACCGTTATGGGTGGTGGCGGATTACCGGGAAAATTATCGGATTGTTCCGAGCAAGATCCTGCAAAATGCGAAGTATATCTTGTCGAGGGAGATTCGGCTGGTGGAACAGCAAAACAAGGTCGTGATCGTGCTTTTCAAGCTATTTTACCCTTGCGTGGTAAGATTTTGAATGTTGAAAAAGCCATGCATCACAAAGTTTTTGAAAACGAAGAGATCAGAAATATATTTACTGCTTTAGGAGTAACTATTGGGACAGAAGAAGATTCAAAAGCCTTGAATATATCTAAATTACGTTACCATAAAGTAATTATTATGTGTGATGCGGATGTCGATGGTAGTCATATTTCTACTTTGATTTTGACATTCTTCTTCCGTTTTATGAAAGAATTAATAGAAGAAGGACATGTTTACATAGCGGCTCCACCTTTATATTTGGTTAAAAAAGGAAATAAAAAAGAATATGCTTGGAACGATGATCAGCGGGATCAAGCCAATGCAAGAATGGGCGGAAGCGCAGCGATTCAACGTTATAAAGGTCTTGGGGAAATGAACGCAGAACAATTATGGGAAACGACAATGGATCCAAGTTTTAGAACTTTACGACAAATAACCATTGAAAGTCTTGCCGAAGCAGATAGAGTTTTCTCTATGTTAATGGGCGATGAGGTACCGCCACGAAGAGAATTTATTGAGAAAAATGCGGTGTATGCTAATATTGATGCTTAAGCCAGATAGAAGTTTTTAGATAGCAGATTTTTGCAGTTAATCACAACAGTAAATAAATCAAATACAATCTCCCTCTCCTTTGGAGAGTACCGAGGATTAGGTAGGGGATTGAAAAACAAAACAAATAATAAATTAAATATAAAAAAATGAAAGTTACAGTTGTAGGAGCAGGAAATGTGGGAGCATCTTGCGCAGATTCAATTTCGTATAGAGGAATTGCAAGTGAAGTAGTATTATTAGACATCAGAGAAGGTTTTGCCGAAGGTAAAGCTATGGATTTGATGCAATGCGCTACTAATACAGGTTTTAATACTGTTGTTACAGGTGTTACCAACGATTATTCAAAAACAGCCAATAGTGATGTAGTGGTAATTACATCTGGAATTCCAAGAAAACCTGGAATGACTCGTGAGGAGTTAATAGGTATTAATGCTGGAATCGTAAAATCGGTGGCGGATAATGTTTTGACTCATTCTCCAAACGCAATAATTGTAGTGGTTTCAAATCCTATGGACACCATGACTTATTTGACATTGAAAGCTACAGGTTTACCAAAAAATAGAGTTATAGGAATGGGAGGAGCTCTTGACAGCTCCCGTTTTAGATATTATTTGTCAAAAGCATTAGACAAGCCATCAAATGATGTTTCGGCAATGGTTATTGGTGGTCATGGAGATACAACTATGATTCCTTTAACAAGATTAGCTTCTTATAACGGAATTCCAGTTTCGGAATTTTTGTCAGAAGAGAAATTAGCTAAAGTTGCTGCTGACACAATGGTTGGTGGAGCCACATTGACTGGTCTTTTGGGTACATCGGCTTGGTATGCTCCTGGAGCATCTGTTGCGTATTTAGTAGATAGTATTTTGAACGACCAAAAGAAAATGATTGCTTGTTCTGTAATGCTAGAGGGCGAATACGGTCAAAGCGATATTTGTATTGGTATTCCTTGTATCATTGGTAAAAACGGAATTGAAGAAATTTTAGATATTACTTTAAACGATACTGAAAAAGCCGCTTTCGCAAAAAGTGCCGATGCAGTAAGAAACATGAATGCAGACCTAAAATCGGTTTTAGCATAATAATTACGGTATAAAAAAGAAAAGACTGCACTTTTGCAGTCTTTTTTTTGATATTAATCAATAAATTAATTGGTTAATCTTTACGTTAATTATATATTTGCTCGGTTTAAAAAAATAGCGATATAAATCAGAAAGATAAATTTTTATATTAAAAATGATTTTACAGCTTTTTTATAAGGTAAATCAAAATAAATAAATAAAAAATAATTAATTTTTAGTAATAATGCAAAATAAAGGACTTATTAAATTTTTCGCAATTCTATTTGCATTGGTGAGTATTTACCAACTTTCGTTCACTTTTGTTTCTAGCAAAATAAAAAATGACGCAAAATCTTTTGCAGGAGGAAATCCCGATAAAGAAGTAAAATATTTAGATTCCATTGGAAAAGAAAATGTGTTTGATCTTGGGTTTACCAATTTCACTTTTAACGAAGTAAAAGACAAACAAATCAATAAAGGTCTTGACTTAGAAGGTGGTATCAATGTGATTTTACAAATATCAGTTAAGGATGTACTGAAAGGGTTGTCTAATAATTCAAAAAATCCTGTTTTTAATAAATCTTTGGCAGATGCCACAGCCAATCAAAAAGGGAATCAAACTTATATAGATGCTTTCTTTGAAGCTTTTGATGCGAATTCTAAAGGAACTACAAAACTAGCTTCGCCAGATATTTTTGCTAATAGATCATTACAAGGTGAAATTAATTTTCAAATGACTGATGCTGATGCACAAAAAGTAATCAAAAGAAAAGTTGATGAATCTGTAGAAAGTGCCTTTGGAGTACTAAGAAAACGTATTGATAAATTTGGTGTGACTCAACCTAATATTCAAAAACTAGGAGAATCTGGGAGGATTTTAGTAGAACTTCCGGGAGCTAAAGATGTGGATAGAATCAAAAAATTATTGCAAAGTACCGCTCAATTAGAGTTTTGGGAAACCTATAAAATAGATGAAATTGGTAATTTCTTAATGTCTGCCAATGAGGCTTTAAAGAAAACTGAAATCAAAAAAACTGAAATTAAAATTGCGGCTAAAGATTCATTAAGTGCTTTGTTGACTAGTACAAAAGATTCAGCTTCTACTAAAAAAGGAAATAATCCTTTATTAGACAAAATTATTGGTCAAGGTGGTGGACCAGTTTTAGGACTTTTCGCTCCAAAAGACACAGCAATTGTTGGAGGTTATTTAAGACGAGCTGACATAAGAATAGCTTTAGCACCAGACCAAAAATTTGCAAAATTTGTTTGGGGAAAACCAACGACAATTAAGGATAAAGATGGAAAAGATATTGAATCAGTTGAACTTTATGCTTTAAAAGGGAATCGTGATAATATTGCTGCAATGGGAGGTGGTGTGATTGTTGATGCAAAAGATACTTTTGATCAATTGGGTAAGCCTGCAGTCTCTATGCAAATGAATGGTCAAGGCGCAAAAGTTTGGGAAGCATTAACTGGTAGAGCGTATACTCAAAAAAGTAATATCGCTATTGTTTTGGATAATGTGGTCTATTCTGCACCAGGTGTTTCTAGTGGTCCAATTTCTGGAGGTAATTCTGAAATTTCTGGGTCATTCGAAATTACTGAAACCAAAGATTTAGCCAATGTATTAAGAGCAGGTAAACTTCCTGCAGCAGCAGATATTATTCAATCAGAAGTGGTTGGACCATCCTTAGGTCAAGAAGCTATTGACAACGGAACGAATTCAGCTCTTTTAGGTTTGTTGTTAGTGTCACTTTGGATGATTATTTACTACGGAAAAGCGGGTTGGTATGCTAATATTGCATTAGCAGTTAACTTACTATTTTTATTCGGAATCTTAGCCAGTTTAGGGGCTGTACTTACATTACCTGGTATTGCAGGTATTGTTTTGACGATGGGAACTGCGGTTGATGCGAATATCATTATCTACGAAAGGGCAAAAGAAGAATTACGTTCTGGAAAAACGTTGGAAGAAGCTGTTGTTGCTTCGTACAGCTGGAAAGGCGCTATGCGTTCTATTGTAGATGCAAACGTTACTCACGTTTTGACAGGAGCTGTATTGTTTATCTTCGGTTCAGGGCCAATCAAAGGTTTTGCAACTACATTGTTAATTGGTATAGTTACCTCTTTATTTACTTCAATATTTATCGCAAGAATATTTATAGATTGGAGTATCAGCAAGAATAATAAACTATCATTTGTAACAGGATTTTCAAAAAACTTTTTCACCAACTTTCATTTTGATTTCTTGAAAATCAAAAAATGGACATACGCATTTTCGGCAATTGTAACGATTGTTAGTATTTATTCATTAGCTACTAATGGTCTTGATCAAGGGGTTGATTTTGTTGGAGGAAGAACATTTCAGGTGCGTTTTGAAAAACCAGTTTCTGCCGAAACTGTAGCAAAAGAACTTTCGGACGAAAGTGTGTTTGGTAGTGCAGAAGCTAAGATTTTTGGTAAAGACAATCAGCTAAAAATCACTACTAAATATAAAGTTGGGGAGCATGGTGTTGATGCTGATTTAGAAGTAAATAAATTATTATATGATAATTTGAAAAAGCATTATTCTGCGGGTTTAACGTATGATAAATTTGTAAATGCTTATGATGGAAAAACGCTTGGAATTTTACAAGCTTCAAAAGTAGGTCCAACAGTTGCAGAAGACATTAAAACGAATGCTTACTGGGCGGTTCTTGGAGCGATGCTTATTGTTGGTTTGTATTTGGTAATTAGTTTTAGAAAATGGCAATACAGCTTAGGTGCATTAGCAGCTGTGGTACATGATGTAATTTTTGTATTAGGAATTTACTCATTATGCTATAAATTTATGCCATTTGGAATGGAAATCGATCAACATTTTATCGCTGCGATTCTAACCGTTATTGGATATTCTATGAATGATACCGTAATTGTATTTGATAGAGTTCGTGAATTTTTAGGAGGTACAAAAGCCAAAGGTGATTTCAATAGCATCGTAAATCAATCTATTAATAGTACGATGTCTAGAACGATTAACACCTCATTGACCATGATTATGGTATTGTTGATTATGTTTGTTTTTGGTGGTGAGTCTATTCGTGGATTTATTTTCGCAATGCTTATCGGAATTATCGTAGGAACCTATTCTTCATTGTTTATTGCAACTCCAGTTTTATGTGATTCTATGTCTGAGGCAGATCATAAAAAGATTGAAGAGGCTCACAATGCTTAAAAATTTCAAATAAAATTGTTATTAAGACCCGAATTTATTCGGGTCTTTTTTTATGTAGCATTTTGACAAAACTGAAACTAAGATTTGTAATTTTACAAAAATTTAAAAATACTTTTATGTTTCTAAAAACACTTTTTACATTTCTTTTGATTTTTTTTATTGCTACGGCTTATGGTCAAGATAAAGTAAAGCAAACAAAAATAGGCTTTGGTTATGGCTTTGGAAACGAAATAAAAAACCGAAATTATAGTTATAGTAATAGGTATTATAAGCTGCAGATTTATCACTTATTGAAAGAAACTAAAAATTTCAAGTATGAGTTAGTAATTCAGCCCGAAATTAATTTTGCTACACATCAGCTCTTGAATTTATATTTCGTTACACCAGAGGAAGAAAATTATCTAGAGAAAAGAGAACGATATACAAGGTTAAAAGACATTAATGAATATGCTATTGGAGTAGGTTTAAGCATTCGAAAATCTTGGTCAAAGTCTTTTAGCACTTATTTTTTGGCGAGTATTGGGCCTATGATTACTGATACTGAAACCGAAAGATTATCTAAAGGCTTTGCTTTTTCGGATGTTTTAGCACTAGGGTTGTCATTAAAAGTTGATAACGTAATTTTTGATATCAGACCGAGTGTACGCCATGTCTCTAATGCAGGACTTAGTAATTCTAACTCGGGGTTTAATACTAAAAATGTAGAATTTGGCATAATAGTACCATTATGAAAAGATTGTAGTTCATCGATAATAAACCAATTTATTTTTATAAAGAATCAAATTTTATATATTTACCTAATATTGCGATGATTAGCCCCTTTTTTAAAGCAGTTTAAAACCTATGATGATGAGAAAAAAATTCAGGTCGTTCGCCTTTTTGTTTTTGATTACTATTTTTTTGACTATAAATGTTTTCGCTCAAAATAGTGTTGGTAGTTATGGTACTAAAACTCTTGCTACTGCTCCACCAACAGTCACTTCGCCAGTTACATATTGGCAAAATTGTTCAAAACCATTAGTTGCAATTCCTTCAACAGGAGGAACTTTGAATTGGTACATTGCATCGAGTGGAGGAGCTGTATTCCCCGGGGCACCAACACCCAATACAGCTACATTGGGTTCGACTGTAACTTATTATGTCACCCAAACTATTGGAGGAATCGAAAGTTCTCCTCGAACACCAATTGTTGTTAATGTGGCTGCAGATAATGGGGCAACTATTAAAAGTTTTCGATGTGATACTAGTCAGATTCCAAAATATTCAACAGATTATACACCACCTTTAACAATTAATAATTGTGTTTTATTTGATTGGGCAAACAATACCTTAATTTCAAATACTTACATTTGTACTTATTCCATCCAAGGCGGAGCGTCATTTACTGAATATAATCCAAAAAATGAATCCCACTATATAGTTCCTAATTTGTTGCCTGGACAATCTGTTGAGTTAATATTGTCTTCTGCAACGCACCCATGCGTCCCTTCTCAAAAAATAACTTGTAGTGTGCCTTGTGGGACTTCAGCTATAACACCAACATTTGATCCAATTCCTCCCTATTGTTTAAATGATGTTGTGAATTTACCCAAAAAATCGAAAAATTATATCGATGGAACTTGGAGTCCTTCTCCAGTTGATACTTCAACGATGGGTACAACACCATATACTTTTATTCCAGATCCAATAAAATTTCCTTGTGCTTTGAAAACAACTACATTGAGTGTTACAGTTGCACCGATCGAACCAGATTTTACGGATTTATCTGTTTGTTCTGGAGCTGTACCTCCAAAGTTGGAAGATAAGTCTCCAAATGGAGTTAAAGGTTTTTGGTCGCCAGGAAGCATTGATAACACAACAAGTGCTTTTTATGATTTTACTCCATATTCAGGGCAACCTTGTTCGCCAACTAATAAATCGATATATGTTACAATACATCCATCAAACACAATTGTAAGTTCAAAATTGACTGTAACAGAGGCTTTTAATGAAAATCAAATTATTTCTGTAACAGATCCAATAGGAGCTAATTATATGTATCAATTGGATTCAGGTCCTTATCAAACAAGTCCTATATTTGAAAACGTTGGTTTAGGAACACATTCCATTACAGTAAATGATATATATGGATGTAGTCCGTACACCAATAGTAACGTTTTGGTTATTAGTTATCCAAAATATTTTACTCCCAATGGAGATGGCTATAATGATACTTGGAAAATATCAGGTTTAAGCAGCATTCTAATTACTAAAATATACATTTTTGATCGTTATGGTAAACTGTTGAAAGAAATAAGTCCTGATGGTCTAGGTTGGGATGGAATCTATATAGGAAAACAGATGCCTGCAGACGATTATTGGTTTACGGTTGACTACATAGAAAGTTTTATTCCTAAGAAATTTAAAGCTCATTTTTCGTTAAAAAGATAAATAAGAAAGCCTCCAAATCAGGAGGCTTTCGTTTAGTATAGAAATTATGTTTTTAAGAGCGTTCTCTTTTAGAGAAAGACTTCGGAGACTTATTCATGGTTGCGAGAGCTTTTTTTTACTAATAGGTTTGTATCAAAACGTCAGTCGGAATATTTAATCTTTCATGTAATTGACGAATCATTTCTAATGATAGTTTCCTTTTTCGGTTCAAAATTTCACTTGCCCGACTTTTAAATCCAACAATTTTTGCCAAGTCATTTTGATTATAACCCATTTGTTCCATTCTGAATTTTATCGCCTCAATTGGGTCTGGCAAATCAATCGGGAAATGTACGTTTTCATATTGGTCAATTAACATTCCTAAAAGTTCCAATTCATCACCTTGTTCAGTACCTCTTTTAGCGTCAAAAATTACTTCAAGTCTTTCTAATGCTTGATTATAATCGTTTTCTGTTTTTATAAGATTTATATTCATAATCTAAATTGTATTTGCGTTAATTTTATCATATTCTGCGTGAGTTCCAATAAATCGAATCCAAACCATTTGATATTCGTAACTTATTTTCACTATCAACCTGTAATTATTTCCTTTTATGTTAAAAACTACTCGATTATCATTCAGAATACTTGCGCTTGGATATTCTTCTTTTAATAGGTTTGGATTTTTCCATTCGGCTTTTTCTGCTTCCCGAAACCACGCTTTTAATTGTTGTTCGCCATCTTCGTGATTTTTCCAAAAATCTCTCAATTTTTTTTTCGCAATTACTCTCAAATCTTTTTTACAAATATATAAATTATTTACCAATTTGGTAACAACCTAAATTCACTAGTGTCCACTAAAGATTAAAAAAAGTTCTTTGAAATTATTGTAAATCTGTATTTTAAGTCTCATTTTAGAGCGTGACGATTTGAATTGAATTCTTATGTTCGTAAATTAACTTTACGAAAATGAATCACGGAAAA
>JANMZS010000211.1:0-27848 GCA_031383535.1 Flavobacterium sp. | reverse complement strand
GAACACTACCTTTGTACTCGAGTACAAAGGTAGTGTTCCCACTTGTTTTTTCCAAATTTATTTTTAAAATGTCCAGTTTTTTCGATAATAAACTGGACAAAATAATTATATTTGCATCATAATAAAACTATGAAAACATCTGAATACATATCGTTTACCATAGATAGGCTTCCTAAAGGCTATATATTCACCTATGCTGATTTTACTACTGAGGTGAATAAAAAAGAAGCTGTAATCAAAGCTCTTAATCGAATGGTAAAATCAGGTAAGATAGCCAAACTTTCAAAAGGTAAATATTATAAACCTGAAAGTACACCTTTTGGTAAATTGCAACCCAGTCAAGCTCAAATAGTAAAAGACTTGATGGAATATGATGGAAAAATAATCGGATACCTAACGGGCTATAGTATATATAATCAATTAGGTCTTACTACCCAAGTAAGTAATACTATACAAATAGGTAAAAAAGAAGTTCGTACCGCTTTTAAAAGAGAACGTTTTACGATTTCATTTGTCAAACAAAAAAATACGATTACCAAAGAGAATATTCCTTTGTTGCAACTGTTAGATGTTATTCGGTACATCCAAAAAATCCCTGATACTAATCCTGAATTTTCTTGTAAACGATTATTAGCTATTCTTAAAGACTTATCAGAGAAGGATAAAAATACAATGGTTCGTTTAGCATTTAAATATCCTCCAGCAACAAAAGCCCTTTTAGGAGCATTGTTAGATGAATTGAATGAAAGTACTCTTACGGAATCATTATATAAAACATTAAATCCTATTACTAAATATAAATTGTCAGTTGATAAAGTGTTGACTAAAACTGAAAAATGGAATATTATATGAAGCTACACCAAAACAAACAACTTTTTAGACAAGCGGTGCAATTTACAGCTCAACAAATGAATATTCCTGAAATATATGTTGAAAAAGATTACTGGGTCACTTTTGCTTTACATACTATTTTTCATAATGCTATTGGTAAAGAAACCATATTTAAAGGCGGAACAGCTCTTTCAAAATGCTTTAACCTAATAGAAAGGTTTTCGGAAGATATTGATCTTGTTGTACTAAGACGTGAGGGAGAAACCAGTAATAAACTAACTAATAAAATCAAAAAAATTAGTCAAGTGCTGAATACAGTACTACCTGAAATTGAAATTGCAGAAGTAACCCGTAAAATGGGAATGAATCGAAAAACGGCACATACCTATGCTAAAGAATTTAAAGGTGATTATGGACAAGTAAGAGACGTAATTATCATAGAAGCTACTTGGCTTGGTTACTTTGAACCATATACTACTAAAAAATTAGATTCCTATGTAGGAAATATGATGGTTAACAATGGACAATCCGATATTGCTAAAGAAAACGGATTATTACCTTTTGAAGTTTTGGTTTTAGAGCCAGTAAGAACACTTTGCGAAAAAATTATGAGCCTTGTGCGGTTTTCTTATGCGGAAGAACCTATGGATGATTTAAAGAAAAAAATTAGACATACTTACGACTTACATCAATTATTGCAACAAAAAGAATTTTTAGATTTTTTCCACTCACCAGAATTTGAAGTAATGTTATTGACAGTAGCTAATGACGATATAGTAAGTTTTAAAAATAATAATAAATGGTTAGAGAATCACCCCGCAAATGCATTAATTTTTTATGAACTTGACACTGTATGGGAAGACTTAAAGACGACTTATAATAGCACATTTAAAAATTTGGTTTATGGGGACTTACCAAAAGAAGAAGCTGTTCTCGCTACTTTAAAAATAATAAGAGAGCGGTTGATAATCATAACTTGGAATATTAAAGTCTAAAAAAGTTAGAGGTAATACAGGAAAAACAACCCTAAATGAAAATAATAAATTTCAACATTGAAAGATTATTGATTTTATCAAAATTAAAGTCTATAATCGAATTGATAAAAAGCTATGATGCTGATATTATTGTATTAACTGAAACTAACTCAAAGTTAATTAATCTAGGCGAAAATTATTTTGCGCAACATTCAAAACCATTGTCAAAGAATCAGGATAATTTCGATTTTTATAGAGAAGGAGAAAATAGGGTTAGTATTTACTCAAAGTTTCCAATAAAAAGCAGGATACAAACCACTGATGAATTTACAAGTTTGGCATTAGAATTAGAAACTACTATTGTAAACAACTATTTTTAAAATTATTTTCATAAACATTGTCAAATTCTTTGGCATAATCTTCTAAAAGTTCCCACGCTTTGCTGCCGTAATTATCTCTTTCTTTAATTGCTTTTGCCTTAAATTTTAAATCTTTTATGGTTAAAATATTTTTTGTTGGCTTTTTTTGTACATTTGCAGTATCAAAGTGGTTTTTTGAGACGTCTGCGGGATTGGTAGATTGCTCCACCCTAATCGAATTACCACTTTTTTCTTTTTTCTTTTTTCATTCCAACCTCATAATTTTTTAAATGTGTTTCACGATTTTTGTATAAAACTACCGAAATTCTAACGTGTTTTTTTATTCCATCAATTATTATTTTTGATTTGAAATTTAAAAAACCTAACACATTATGACTATCTGTTTTTTTTCTATTTCCCCAATTATTATAAGTAGAATTTTTGATTAATTCTTCTAAATTCTCGATTATAGCAACTTTTTCTGAATAGATAGGTTTTAATAATTTTCTCCCTGTACCACCAACAAAAACAACCTCATTTAAAAAATTTTTGACTGATATATCTTTACCTTTAAGATAGGTATTGTAATAATTTAATGTAAAGTCTTTTAACTCTATAACTGTCATTTTTTTGAATACTTCAGTATCAAGAGAAACTCCCAATTGCCCTAAACTTAATTTTACTTTTAGTGCCTTTGCTTTGGCTTTGGCTAGTGCTAATTTTCGACTGTTTATATTGCTTGATGCTATCTTTGCAAACGTATCATCTTTACTCATTACCGTAACCCTCGAAACGTCCTCTTTTGTGCCTTTTACCATAATAGGAAAGTAGAATGAAGTGGTTTCATACTCCACTCCAGCAATCTTTTCAGGGTGCTGTTTGAGCCAGTTATCGTTTGAGGTTATTTCTAGGAAGTTGTTCATTACATTTCTCTTTCTATGTGAGGAATACAAGCACTAGCCGTAAAACCATTATTAGTACACATTTTAGTAATAATTGCACCTTCAATAATTTTATAACCCTCTAGGGATTGTGTCAAACTGAAAATTTTAGGACTATTAACGGCTGTAACGTTTTCTAGTGCTTCTTTTACATTTTGTCTTAATGTTTGCTCTATGGTCATTTTACTTTCTTCTAAAAATTAATATATCGGTGGGAACGTCTGTTCCTTTAAAACTTTTGGCATACGGTAACCGTCAACAAAATCAGCATATTCGCCAATTAGTTTTTTTGTGTTCGTAGATTTTGTCATTTCTCATAAAGTTTGAACCAGTTATAAACACCAATAAACCGCCGTTTTTGAGCAGTTTGAGGGATTGTAACATAAAAAATTGTACTACTTGTTTAACTTTATATTTTGTTTTTTTGATCTAGTATTGAAGAGTATTGTCAAAGTTTGTCGGTTAAAATAAACATATTTTAACCGACATTCACAATCTCATTATGCTCATTATCCAATAAGTCAAAAGTTCTAATCAGGTTAATGATTTCGGGGTTTATCTTTGCTAATCTGTTGACTTCTATTTCTGTTTTAGTGAGTTGCTTTTGAGTTTTAACTGGTTTGTTATTCGTTCTACTTTCAAGATAAATATCTGCTAAATCAGTTCCATCTGGAACATTTTTGTCTTCAATAAATCGACTGCAATTAATTTTAAACCCTTCCTTTTGAAGTTCTAACGCTACTTTGTTCCAATTATTCAATTCAGATTTATCAGGATAAGCTAAAGCAGTATAGTCTTTGATAGGTAAAAGCATTTTTTTATTGAAATTACCTTTGCCTCCTGTTGCCATCCAAATATAGTGTGGTAAAAATAAGCTCATTATTATTGCCGTTTTTTCTGATTCAATTATGGCAATTCCCTTTTTGTTAGATTCATTGATTAAATGCAACCCAAATAAACATTGATGTAACTCAAAATTTTTTAATTTTAAAAGTTTATGTACCCATTGAATGTGGTTGTGTGGCTCTTTGATTCTTTTTCCTGTTTCAATATCATAAAGTATCACTTTTCCAGCCATTATTTCATTTTGAGGATTGATTTGCCAAAATATAGTTGAGCCATTCCAATGCTTTGAAGTCCCAAGTTTGTATTTTTGAATAACCGATAGGATTTCTTCTTCAGTGAAGTAATTTTCCAAAAACTGAATCAAATTGTTTTTGTTAAAATTCTTATTACATAGTTTCAAATAATCAGATTGAATAGTCGAGGCTTTCCTGATAATTATGGGTATCACAAATTCTGAGATCACACTGTTTTTATTTGGTGATTTGCTATACCCACAGCTGCTCTCTCTGTCACATCTGCCAGATCCATCCTCTAGGTATTCATTAGTTTCATTTTCTATGTATTTCACAAATCTTCTTTTACCACAAGCAGGGCAAATAAATTTTTTACTGGATTTATCAAGAGAATATTTATACATTTTAATTATTTTTAATTCGTAATTCTCGTAATATTCGTAACCGTTTCGATTATTACGAGTGTTACGAGTCTTTAACTTTACTAAAGCAAGTATTAATTAATCTCACCATTCTTTCGTTTCTTGAGGATTCTTCTATGGTTATATCTGATATTAAATCCTCCAAGTCAAATTTTTTAATTTGTGGCTCTAGCATATTTAATAGTAATTCACGCTCGTTTTCTGCGAGCGTCATTATTATTTGATATGCCAGTTTAGCAGTCACTATTGATTTTCAGATTTTTTTATTTTGTTTCTAACTGTGCCTTCGCTTATTCCAAGTTTTGAAGCAATTTGAGTATTTGGTAAGCCTTGTTTTTTTAGTTCCAAAATCTCACTCAATTGATCCTCGTTATTTCTGGGTTTCAAATGGTCTATTTCATTCTCATAACCAATAAAAACGAACTCTAAAAAGTTGCTTTCTTTTTCGATTTTACATACAATCACATTCTGGGTGTCATAAATCAATTCTGTATTTCGTTGCTTGATTTGTTTGATATAGCGAAGTCCTGTTTCTTGTGCGCTTTCCCCAATCGCAAAACAGCTATCGCAAAAATTCATCAACATCTTGCTTCCAGACAAATCATTTTTAGTTAAAGGTTTTGAAGCATCTCGTTTTGGAGTGTGAGCCAAAACCAAAATTGATAAATTGTGTTTTTTCTTAATGGAGTTCAAAAATTTCATTAATGGTAAAGCATCTTTAGCCTTTTCGGTGTCAGTTTTCAGATAAGTCAGATTATCAATTACAATAATTTTGGCGCAATGTTCTACAATCGCTTTTTCTAATGAAAAGCATAAGTAGTCATCAAAATCTTTGAATTTCGGTGGAGTTTCTTCTTCAGGATTTATTTCAACCCGAAGTAAATTTGAGCTGAAAACATAATGTTCGGAATATTGATTTGAATACCTGTTTTCTACTTGTTTGTCGGATAATTCAAAGTCGAAGTACAAAACTTTTTGGGCTTTTATTTCCGTTTTGAAACCTATAATAGAAATGCCTTTGCTTAAGGCATTGGAAATCTGCAAAGCCAAAATTGATTTCCCTAGATTAGTATCGGCAAACAAAATGCAGGTTTCATTTTCATACCATAATTCACTAAAAAGCATATTGGGGATGGGACGATTTTTTGCGTCGTCAATCCAGTCATTTATCGGTTTTATGTTGAAGCAATTTCCGTTAATTGTATTTTTGGCATCTTGATTTAGAAAGCCCTTAGTTAAATCTTTTTCTAGTTCTGATTTAAATAAAACTGTATTGTCTGATATATTTATGATTTTTGCGTTCATTTCGGTTGTTTTTTGATGTGTTACACTATGTGTTACAGGTTGTATTACACTTTGTAATACAGATTGTATTACACTTTGTCACACAATCTGAATTACAAAATGTATTACAGGTATATTTTGTTTTCAAATGCCTTCGTGGAAATGTATTCTAGCAGTCCTGAGTAGTCAAAATTATTTCCATTATATGGGTCGCAGAAATCAAAACTGTTGTTTAGAGAGCCGAAATTTTTGATATATCTTTTTAGGTCAAAATGTACTTTTCCAAATTCTTCTCTTAAATATTCAGGAAGATTTTCGTCATTAATGACTTTATAGGCTACGTTTTTCAAATAATTTAGGACTCCAATTTCATTATCGTCGTTTTGGTATCTTCTTTTTTCCATAATCCACGCAAAAAGGAAAATAAATTCATTTGTGTTGTACATTTCGTTGCCTAGAATTGAAGCTGTGTTTTCAAGATTGCGGCAGTGAGTGATGAGGATATCTCGAGTGTTATCCGAAAGATTTTTTCCAGATTGATTCGCTTGATTTATTAGCGCATTTTTTATTTCTAAGGAAATGCGCAAGTTTAGAATAACTGACTTCATAACTATCGTTTTTGGTTTAGATAATTAAGAATATCAATTTTCTTGAATCGAATGGTTCTTTTATGTTGGGTGTAGGGTAGGGTTCCATCCTTCCGAAGTTTCCAGAGAGAAACCTCACTCAATCCTAAAATTTGGCAAGTTTCTTTTACTGAAATCCGTTCCTCTATTATGAGCGAGTTTTCAGTTTTGCTGCCGTTGTGGTTTTCTAAATAAAGTAAGACCCTTTGTAGTTGGGTTGTTTGTGCTTTAACATCCGATTGGAGTTTTTCAAATGCCGATAAAAAATCTTGTGTTTTCATTTGTTTGTATTTAAAAGGTTTAATTAATTTTAATTAATTTTTTACTTTACAAATGTTTCTGAAAAACAAAGGTTTAAACAAAAAAACCAGTCTGAAACTACCTGTATTCAGGGAATTTCAGACTGGTTCAGACTGGTTATGAAAAATTGATGCTTTACAGAATATCTTTAAATATTTTTGTAAAGGACATTTTAGTGTTTACATATTTTACATCACTACTTGAAAAAACTTTACTGTCAAAAATACTTGTGTATGCTCCTATGTTTTTCTCTTCAAACAGTATTTTGAAAGAATTATACAATTTCGTTGCATCTCCGTGATTCAACAAAAGAACGCCTTCTTCTTTTAAAAATTCAATTAAATATCTGAGTTTAATGCCTCTTAAATCTGAATAATGAGCTTTAATTATTCTTTCTATTTCAATCTTATTTTCGTGTCTTATAAAATCAATAAACGGTGTGTTTACGAGTTTTATTTGTTCTCGTTTAAAACCATTTTTTATTTCAACAGGTAACTCTTCCAAAACACTTAAATCAAATTTTTCGATTTTGGATTCAACTTCATTAGTTCTCGGAAGCATTTCTTTAATTGAATTTCCGTGTTCGTTTAAAATCGCAAAATTATAACTGACATAGATCAAAACATTTTTATGACAATCTGGAATGTCTCGTTTAATGCATTTATTTACGAGGTCAGCTATATTTATAAATCCCTCTAATTTGTCTAAGTAAGTCTTATGGAATATTTTAAAAGCGTCCTTATCCATTTGGCTTTTCAACTCAAGCAGCTTGAATATATTGTTTTGAAGTAATTTTTCTTTGTCAAAAAAATCTAAAAAATTTATATTTGGGTATTCTGTGACATTTTTATCACCAGTAAAATAAAATATTTTTTGATTCAGTTCGCTTAGTGTGTCATTGTCATACAGCTTTTTGGAATATTCATTATTAGGAATATAAAAAATGAATCGTTTTATGACATTCCAATTCATTTCATTATAAATGAGATCTAAGTTCATAGTTTGTTAAATATTGTAAGAGTAGTTTTTAATACGTTATTTATTGAGATAGGTTAAATTAGTGAATTTACGCTAATGGCTTTTAATTAAAATCGGCTCCGCCATTGAAGTCCTACCATTTGACTGTTCTCCAGTTTTATGACAATAATTTTCTCGATAATTCCAATTTTCAAAAGTTGCCCAAGAATGATAAGCCTCAAGACAAAAAGGTCTTTGAGGATTAAAAGGAATTTTCACACCCGTTCTTATACAGTATCCATTTTCTTCCTGCTGGTTTCTAAAATTTCTAGAATTGGAAAATTTTTGAATTGCTTTTTCTTCGGCAGCATACTCAATGTGTTGATATCTATTAGATTTGTATGGTTTTTGGCTGGGAATATTTTTACTTTCAGGAACATATTCTTCCCTTGTTGGTTTGATATCAGTCTCTAAAATATCGTATTCAAAATCGTTATAAAATTTCTTCTCAAAATCACGATTTCTATAGAGCGCATCAGTAGTATCGTATAGAACTTTAGACTCGACGTATTTTTTTGTCAAACCTAAATTCGTTTTCTTAAAAACAGGACGTTTTATGTAAACACAAGGGTTTTCTGTAATTACTTTATTAGTATAGCTTATAGAATCTGTATATAGTTTATCTAGAGTTAACTTAGAATTTTGAAAATAAATACCATATTCTACATTTCCTGTCATTGATTTACCAAGGAGATTTAATGAAGTTAAAAGTGCTTCATTTTCATTGGCATAATATTTTGCGTGTAAATTATTGCAATAAATTATAGTAATGTTGCAGTATTCTTTGAATATTTCTAAATCCGCTGGAGTTAAACTTCTTTGAGTTTCTCCTTCATTTTTACCAAAAACTATTATAATTTCAAGTTCTGGGTTGTTTTTCAATTTCTTGAAAACTATATTTTTGCAATAATCGTCAAGTCTAATAAAAGGAGAAAGAATAATAAGTTCTTTTTTTGCATTCCATATAATATCAGTTAGTTTTTCGTCTAATTTTTTTTCAGTAATAAATTCTGCCATTGTAATTATTATATTTTAAATTGCTTTTTATATTTTTAGGTGGGGATTATTAATTATGATTTAATTTCAAAATATTTTTTGTTTGATAAGAAATTTATTTTAAACTTAAATTTATCAAAAATTTCTTCTCCATCAACTTTGAAGATACTTCTCAAAGTTTCATTATCATAAGTGAAATGCAAGTTAAAAATAGAATCCATATTTCTATTTTTATTTCTTAAAATTCTTGCGATACATTCTTTGAATGGTAAATTATGCTTATTCTCTCCGTTTACACTAAAAAGATAATTATTACATTTTATTAAATCATAAAGTTCATTACTATTATTTCCAGTACTTCCGTGATGAGATACTTTAACCCAGTCACATTCAAATTGATTTTCTTTTGAATAACCTATTTTTTCCAAAGAAGTAATTATATCGGTAGGATGTGAATCGGCTAACCATAATATTTTTTTATTTTGGTATTCAGTAATCATAGAAATACTACTACCGTTTTCAATAGATTTATCTTCTATAAAGTTTTCAAGATTGAAATCAACAAGTTTTATTTTATAATCATTTTGTTTTAATGCTTTTGCCTCGCTTATTGAAGTTAGTTCTGATTTTTCTAATTCATTACTACTACCAAACGGGACTTCTCTCTCAATTTATTTAACTTTTCAATTGATGGTGTTAAAACAGTTAATTTCATTCCAAATAAATCAATTGTAGTAAGTTCAGAGGTAATATCTATTTCTGATACTCTTTCATTTATTTTCAAATATTCATAAACAATATCTCCTTGAAAAATACTTGAAGGGCTACTTATATTTGTTGTTGTTTTTTTTGAGCTAATAGAATAAAATCTAGGAATATTATAAAACCATTGCTTTACTATATCAATAAATTCTCCAGTTTTAATTAAATTCAAATATTTAATTACTCCTCCAATATGATCGTCGTGAATATGTGTAAGAATCCATAAATCAATTATTTCTTTATCTTTTTCAATTTGCCTAATCTCATTTTCTAAAATAAATCGAAATGTTCTTTCAAACCCAGAGTCAATGAAAATATTATGGAACTTATCATCATTACCTAGAAATTTAATTCTAGCTGCATCTCCACATTCTGCCTGATAAAATTGTACGGTCATAATTTTATATTTACTCTCTTTTAAATGAAATCATATTTCCTTTAATCTCTCCCTTCTCGATGAAATAGACTCCGCTCAATTCTTTAAAATAGTTATAATCTTTCCTTGAATTATAAGACATTTTTTCTCCAAGAACGGTCCAAATTATATCTAAATTATTATTACTCAAAAATTCTAAAAGCTCTTTCTTTTTTATTAGTAATCCTTTGTAATTCTTATTTGTAACAGCAATTTCATTAAATTGATTTTTAAATTCTCCGTCAATTGGAGCATATTGTAAATTCATCCCTTCAAAAATTGTTTTACAAGGCATATCATAACTAAATTGAGCTCCAGATTTATCCTCGCTCATATTACTAACTGCATTTGTAGTGGCAATTATAACTTTTAAGTTTGTATCTCGTATTGTACTCCATTTTAATTCTTCATCACTATCGAAATAAGCTGGAGACCAAAATTTTTCGCGATTTATCAAATAATTATGATCACTACTTTCGGGCATCCAATTTCCCCAAAAATTTTGTTGAACAAGCCAATTAATTATTGTCTTTTTATGATTCTTATTAACCAAATAACCTTGTATTTTATAAAAAATTTCTTTTCGTTGAACTTCATATTTGTCTTGACCGATAGGCTTTGGTTCGTCCCAAGAAGCAAACTTCTTTAAGTAAAGCCAATCCTCGTTTTGTACATCTTTTTTCTCTAAAACATCTTTAAGATTTGGCAAATCTTCTAATTTTTCAATCCATTCAGAGTTTGGTTGATTCCAATATTTATAATCTAAATCTTCCCACCATTCTTTTTTTTCATTTAGGATACCTAAATCATCCTCTTCTTCATCCTCTTCAAAATTTTTTGCTGTAAAAGCAGGATCAATATCTCGAAGGTACATTTGCCAGGCTCCTTTATAAAACTCATATTTTTTATCGCTACTCCAACTAAATTTATTAAGCTTGTAATTGTCAGAAATCATTGCGAGAATTTCAAATAATGCTATTCGTTGGTATTTTTTTCCAATTCTGTCAATTTTATTATCACTTCTATAATTGTATCTACTAACTTGATCGTCATACTCACCGTGCCATTTATGATTATAACCAAGTTTAAATACTCTATCAATTATCCAATATTTAAAAGAATTAATATCAGTTTTACTTAGCTTCCAATTTTTATATTCGTTCTTAGCTTCTAAATATGGTAACACTTTGTTTATTACAAAGGTTTTTTCTTCATTTTCAAAAGTAGTGTCAATTAATTCTATACATTTATTTACAAAATCTTCTAATGATTTTATATGTGCATTGAACTTGTCGACGCCAAAATCATTTCTAAAACGATATTGATTTTCTTTAGATTGAGTCTTTATTTTCAATATTGAAATTATTGTATTTAAAAACTTCCTTTTATTTTTATCTAATGAATTATAAAACAATTTATACTCAATTTCGAATGTAAAACTAATGGACGCAAAGTCATCTAATTGCCCATCAATATGTTTGCTAAAATCTCCAAATCCAGTAACCGAATGATAGATGCGATTATTCATTAATCTGAAATCCCTTTTAGCTTCGTTACCATCATTAGGGAAATTATATTTTAATACTTCTTCTTTTGTAGGCAATCGTTCTGGAAGATTGCTTTTGTATGGAGGTCTAATAAGATCAACGTCTGTTTTTATTTTTGGATTTTTATAAATTGCATATTCAATTGTATTTCGAGCATAATCTCTCAATAAAATATGCTTTGGAGGATTACCTTTTTTGAAAACCGAATTATAAACAAACGTTGCAATTTTATTTATAGATTCGGTATTTTCGGTTCTTAAAATACATCCATAGGCAATAGCATATAATCGTTCAGAAATATATAAATCATCTATATTTTTAAACGTTTTCAATATTTGTATCAAAGCTTCTGGTTGTTGTTCTAAAAGATTGACCATCGCTTTAGTTGTTTGATCTCTCAATTTACGATTAGTGCTTGATAAAACCCAAGCCAATGTTTGCGCAGTAAGTCTTGTAGTTTCAAAGTCTAGTTTGTTCGAAATATCTGGAGTCCAAGCCCAATCAATTAATCTCCGAATTGGATATGCAATTTCATAATCATTGTAACCATTAAACCATCGTAAGTGTTGTTGCCAAAAGCTATCTCTTTGTGGCATTTTATAACTTTTTAAAATTTTAAATAGCCTATCACTGTTAAATGGATGTCCTATAACCGTAGATAATTCGGTTAGTTTATAAAAATAATCATCATCCGAGATACGAAAGTATTCTCCTCTAAACCAATTTACCAGTTTTCCATTATCAATACTCTCAATTTTTCTCCAATTCAAGCTGTCTAATAAAAACCTATTTAGTTCACCAATAACGTGGTGTTTATGAAATTTATCATCTTCAATTTCAAAATACCAATCATAAACTTCAAAAATTTCAAGATTAAATTTCTCGGGTAATAAGATAGAAAATGCTTCTAAAATCCCGTCATTATACCAATATCCATTTCTATCTGAAAGTAACTTTCCAAATTCATTTTCCTTTTTAAAAACCTCTATAACTTCGAATTGATCTTTAAATTTCTTTAATAATTCATCAGCAACGTAAAAGTCTCCAAATCGTTGATAAGCAAAGTATAATATTTCTTCCGTTTGATTACTTTCATAGTTTCGTTGTGGATTTGTTATAAATATATTTTCTTCAATCAAATCATTTAATAAGAGCTTATTGTCAGGAAACTCAATTTTTAATAACTCCTTTACGTCTTTTAAGAGCAATGAATTATTTTCGTTACTATAATTTGCTAAAGCAATTTTATGAATTGCTTCGAGCACAACATATGAATATTTATACTCTTCACGTTTTTTTTGAAACTTCAAATTTATTGAATTGATGTAGATTTCAAATATTTTACTTACTCCTTGAAAACCTTGAGGGAAAGTTTTATCCGGAGTATCTTTAATAGCATTACAGATTAGTTGCAAAAACAAAGGTTTTGTAAATTCGGGTGCCAATATTGGAAAATGAGGCTGTTTTAAATCGTGGAATTCACAAAACAATTTAAGTGCTGCATATTCATTTCCCTTGAAGCCTTCGTGGGTTTTAAACGTTATAACAGAGTTGTTTTTTACATTTTCAGGAATTACAAAATCCAAATAGGTTGTTCTAATAGTCAAAACTAAACCAACAAAAGGGTATTGATGAAATTCATTTATAAAACCAGCAATTTGAGATTCCCACAAATTTGCTCCCGCACCTTCATTTATAGCATCAATCAATACTAACACTCTCGAACCAATGTGTTTTCCTATGTTATTTAAAGTTTCTAATAGCTGCTTATTTGTACAAGAAATGGATAAGCTGGATTTGATGTTTTCCCAAATATTTTTGCTCTGCACAAAATGCTGTCCAAGTAATAATAAAGTTGGTAAATTTCTTGCGATTCTAGTTTTTGCAATGTCTCCAAGTAAATGTGATTTTCCATTTCCTGCATCTCCTTTGATTATGAGATATGGATTGTTAGCTAAATTAACATTTACTTTATTCGATATATTATCAATAAACTCATAATTACTGTCTCGGATTTCTCTTAATCTATTGATTTCTTGTTCGTAAGGGGGGCGATAGCTATAATCTTTTTGGATGTCTTTATTTTTTTTCTCTTTTTCGCGTTGTAATATATAAAGCTCACTTGTTTTTACTTCAATTTCTTCATTGATTTTGTTTATCGAATCGAATATCCAATTTACCTCTATTTTTTCAGTAACTGAATTTTCTAGTCTTTTTATCCAATCTGTCACTTTTTGTTTAAGTTCATCATACTCCGATTCAATTTTATCGAGATGGATATTATTGGTTATTTTTTTATAACTTTTTTCTATAACCCATTTATCAACTATATTTAAAAATCGTTTAAAGAATAAATTGTCTTTTGCAATATCATTGAAAATTTTTGCAATTGGTAATTGAAAATTCAAATCTTCATTAAATCTTGCTCCTAAATATTCTATAGAAGTATTGATATGGTTACTGAAAAAATCTGGAGTTAATCCATAATTTCCAAAATAACTGAACGACATTTTTGGATAATAATTTTTATCTAAAAGTTCATTTAGAGTTTCTACGTACTGACAATAGATTACATTTCCTTTTTCTTCGGATCTAAATCTTGTGAAGATACCATATAAATACACTTCTTCATTTGCAATTAAAAAGACACCACTACCAGAAAAACCTTTAGTATTGTATTCAGAATAGTCTTCATTTAATTGTAATTGAAACCTATTATCAATATCAATATGTTGTAGCCAAAAGGGATATATAACAGCTAGTTCTTCACTTTTCGTGGCTTTAGGAAAACCTTTAACTATAAATTTAGAATATGTATTTCTTTCGTTAATTATTTTTAAAATGGGAATTATTCCTGTAATATTTTCAACAATGGATTTATCTATTACTAATATCGCAACATCTTTAGATATTTCGTTAAATAAAAAATCAGGATTAATTTTATGCTTAATAGTTTCATAAATCTTTAAATTAGGATTATAAATATTAATGTTTATATAATCTCGTAGATTTTCAAAGCTATCACCGTCTTCAAAAAGGCAATGGGATGCAGTTAGAATATAAACTTTATCGTTTAGGAGCTTTTCATAATATATTATTCCAGTTCCTATATATGCAGATTCATCGTGCAGTTGTAATCTAACAATAAGGGTAGTAATGACGTTGTCATTCAGTTGATTAATCATATTATTTGGATTGTTAATCTATTCCTTTTTTTGGAAATGAAATATTATTTCCTTTATTTCTTATCCTTAGGTTTGATTATAACCTTTGGTTTCAATGAGTTTGACGGTGTAGGAACAATTCTTCCCCCAGTAACTTTAGTCCCTAATTGTTCAATTTTATCTACTTTTTTAAGTACTTCATTTAATAGTTTGTTTATTTTTTTATCCATCTCGTTTTTATTTTTTAGGATTATTTGAAGGTCTTGGAGGAGGAGGAGTGGTTCGACCTCTTTTTTCTTCGGTTAAAGGCTTTGGTGGTTGTTGTGGTCTTGGCTTATTGCCTTGATTTGAATTGTCCATATTATAAATGTTTATTGTTACAAAAGTTATTAGTGAGATTATACCAATAATTAATGACCAAATAGATAGTCTGTTTAATCTATTAATTGTTTTATTTCGTGCATCAATATTTTTAAAAATTTCTTTATATTTTTCATCATCAATTTCTTTAATAGTAGCATCTGAATCGATTAAAGACTTATAATGCGAGTAAAGATTAGAAAGCAGTGTAATAACCATTAAAAACATACCTAATATTACAAATGGTTTAGAAATTGCTTTATCTAATGGAACTATTTTTTCAAAAAATGTCAACGAAAGAACAAGACCTCCCGAAGCAAGAAGATTAATATATTTTTCAAAATCGTCTTGACTTTTACTTTTGTTTTCAATGACCGAATTTCTATATTCAATCCATTCTTGACGAACTGTTTCTTTTCTAATTTCTTCTTCTGAATTTTCCATAGTCTCTTTAATTCATTTCCACAATTTTTATCTCCTCATCGTTTAGAGAATCCCATCATTTCTAGCCAAAAGCAGAGCAAACCGACAAACCGCTATTTCAGCCTAAATCGCTTTCAATGACTACCGTCATTCAGCTTTAAATATTTTCATTTTCCCTATTATGTACAAATAAAATCTTTAAAATCATCAAATACATACTCAGTAATTTTCGAGTACCTTAAATTTTCTAGTTTCAGAGTATTATAATCATTGACAAAGGGTTTATCTTCCAACAACATTTTTTGCTTTATTTCAGTATAAGAAACACCTTCCCAAGCCATCAATTCTAAGTAAGTGCTTAATTTATCACAAGCATTATCTGCTAAATAAATAATCTCTGTTCCTCCAAAAACAGTAATTATATCAAATATGTTTTTTCTGAATTCAAGCAAACTTTCTTCGTACATACTTGATCCCCTGTACTTATCTTCATATAAATATCTGTATTTGTAAATTGTTGTTAATTCTAAACAATTTTCATAAACTCTAATATTAAAAACAAAAGGGCTATTAAACGAAAGCAACTCCTTTTCAACCATTTCAGGAAATTGTTCTAAATCTTCAGGTTCATCATATTGATTTGGCAATTCATATTCCCAATCTCCTTCACGTTCTCTATATTTCCCGTCTATAAAATCACTTATGCGTACTAATTTTAATTTCTTTAATTCCTTTAGATAGAATTCTTTTTTTGCAAGAACATCTTCTTTACTGGTGCTGATGTTACTAATAAGATATAAATCGGTTGCCATAATTAACTTTTTTCTACTATTTCTACCTTCACCTCGTTCAAATCAAACAATGGTCACACCATTGCAACATTTTTTTTAAAGAAGCAATTCAAAACACTAAAAGTAAGTAATTAAACACAAAGTTCATTATTATTTTTTGCAAAAGATATTGAATTCAATCAGTGCTCTAATTTAATTTGTTAATATTCGTTCTTTGGCAAATTTTGTAACGGTAATTCTGTTAACCCCTAATATTCTGCCAATTGCGCTGTAAGAAACGTTTTTATTTAGTAGTTTCTGAACTTGTAATTCTTTACCTGATAATTTTACTTTTGAAGATTTTTTGCCAACGGGTCTTCCTAAAATAACTCCTTCGGCTTTTTTTCTGGCTAGTGCTTCTTTTGTTCTTTGGGATATTAAATTTCTTTCAATTTCAGCGGAAAGCCCAAAAGCAAAAGCCAAAACTTTGGACTGAATGTCTTCGCCTAATCTATAATTATCTTTTATTGTCCATATTTTAACTTCTCTTTTCATACAGAAATTTAAAACTTCCATTATCATAAAAAGGGAGCGTCCTAATCTGGATAGTTCTGAACAAATTAGAACGTCATCCTTTCTTGTTTTTTTTAGTAGTTTTCCCAGTGTCCTTTTTTCTACTTCTTTTGTGCCAGAAATTGTTTCTTCAATCCATTTTTCAATGATAAAATTATTTTTCAATGCGAATTGATTGATTTCAAATCTTTGATTTTCTACTGTTTGTTTGTCAGTACTAACTCTGATGTATCCGTATACCATTTTTATTAGTAAAAATAGTCATTATTAATAGACCGATTTTAAGGGGTCGAGATATAAAGAAATATGGTTATGAATTTGCTGATATTTATTTAATTACAACTTTTCCGAGTTTAAAAATTGATATTGAGATGTATCCTGCTGTAAAAGAGTATCTTTTGAGTTTTGGATACGATAGATTAAAACAAACGGGAGATATTGGAGCAAGAAAAAAAAGTAATAATAAATGGTTTGAAACTCAAGATAGTATAGGTTATTGGGAGGATTTTTCTAAACAGAAAATTGTATGGGCAAGATTGATGAGAATATCAAAAAAAGAAAAAGATTCTTTCCCTAGATTCTCAATTGTACCTCCAGATATTTATACATTAGATAGTTTATGTTTCATAATTGGAAATAATTTGGATTTTTTAATTTCTATATTAAATTCAAAAATTGCCTCATATTATTTCTTTAATAATATAGCAATTTTAGATAATGGAGGATTACAAATGAGGCAACAATATATAGAAAAATTTCAAATTCCAAATATTAACAAAATTGATCAACTAAATAAATTTTCTACTAATCATAATAAAGAAAATCTGGATGAATTAGTTTATGATTTATACGAACTAGAAGCAACAGAGATAAAATATATTGAACAATTTATTGAAAGAAAATTGTCAGAAATAGCCAGTGTTTAACTAATTGTTTAAATGGAATCAAGTATTTAAGACTTGCACATCTTTTAAGATAGTATCTATCTCTTCATTATTTAGTTCAAAAATATCATATATCATATTATTCAATTCATCAATTTTCATTGTTGCATTTTTTTTTGACCTTTCTAATGCAACAATACTATTCATTAATTCTATAAATTTTGATTGTTTATTAATTGGTATTTTTGGTATATATAAATCTCTAACATACAATTCTCTCCATTGATTTGTTCCAACACCAGAACTAATACAAAAAGTATTAAAGTGCCAACTAGTTATAGGATTATTTAGAATTGCGCATATAAATTCTAAACTATCTCCTGTCATTATGAATGTCCCATTCAAAGTCAAAAAGTTATCAGAATAGTCAATAGCAAAACGCCCTTTATCAACTAACTCAATCCAAATAATTTTCTGTTCCGAAAAATCCTCCATATATGCACAATTCCTTAAGTTATAAAAAGTATCGCCTTTATCTTGTCTTTTTTGCAATTGAGACATATATGAATCTAAATGTTTTTTTATCGCAGGATAACTGTCAACATTTATAGGTTCTACTCCTTTTTCTTTGATGCCATTATGAGTATTAATTAAGTATAAATCTGCAAAATCGTAAATGTATTTTTTTATGTCCCTGCCACGTAAAATCGGTCTAATAATCTCCACACTTCTTGGATCTTCTTTTATTAATTCCTCCCTTTTTTTTCCGTCAATGATAAAAGCTTCATTGTAACCTGTTTTTATTCCATAATTTATTTTTATGTCCCAATCTTTTAAAGGGGTTCCGATTTTTTCGATTTTCTCTTTTATACTTTTTTCAATCGAAGATAATACGACCCAACTATTACTTTTAAAATGAGTAGGAGTAGAATTATTTTTGATAAAGTCTTCTAATGAATCTGATTTGAAATCCTTATTTAATAAACAGGCATTTGTTTTTTCTTCATACTTCGTTTTTGTACCCATAAGTATATTTGTGTCAACTGTAGCTGAATCAAATACTTGTACGCCTCCAAAATCAATAAGCAATATAGGATTTGTTTTTTCTACAAAATAGTTACGTAAACTTTCTCCATAAGCAGCACGCATCCATTTATTTGATGTAATGAAGGTTAGTATTCCTTTTTTGCAAAGTATATTAAATCCTAATTCGTAAAAGAGACTATAAATATCCCCTGTTTTAGCATAAGTTTCGAAATTCATTTTTTCTAAACTAACACTATCTTGACCCATTTTTTGTAGTTGTACGTATGGAGGATTTCCAATTAGTACATCGAATCCAACAAAATCCCCACCGTCATTTAGAACATCAGGGAACTCAAAACGCCACTCAAAAGCATTCTCATAGATTTTGTTGCTTTTTATTTCTTCAATTTCTGTATCGAGTTTTTTTATTTCTTCTGTGACTGCTTTTACTTTTTTGTTGCGTTCTGTTTCTTCTTTTTTACTTAGTTCAAACAGCCCTGTTTGGGAGGTAAGGACAAGATGTTCACCCTTAAGTTTATAGAGTTTAATTAGTTTGGGATCATTGGCATTAATTTCGCTTCTAAAATTGGTTTTTATTTCGCCAATTAATTCCTCCATTTCTCGTTTTTGTTCCTTACTATCAGCATTACGGTAGGTGTTAACAGCGTTTTTATAATCATCAATAGAAAGTTTGCTTTTTTTTAAGGCCTCCTTTAAATCAGCAGCTAATCCAAAACGGCTTATTAAAGAGTTGCCACATTTTATATTAATGTCAATGTTGGGCAAGGTTTCCAATTCGTTGGTATTGGCTCTGTAATAAGCATTTTTCAGTAATTCAATCCACAACCGCAAACGGCAAATCTTCACCGAGTTCGGGTTAATATCCACACCAAATAAACAGTTCTCAATAATGGTTTGCTTTTCGTGAAATAAAGTTTCCTGTATGCGTTGGCTTTCTTTATTCTTAGGATTGTACGAAAAGGGCACACCATCTTCATCGGTTACAATCAATTCGTCATTCACGACCTCAATATCAGTTCTCAATTGTAAGCCATCTTTATCAACAAAGAGTCCCAATTCATTTTTTACAGCTATTATTTCATTGAGTGCTGAAACAAGAAAATGTCCAGAACCAACTGCTGGATCACAAATTTTTATTTGGTTGATAATTGTATTAAATTTTATTTTGTCTTCTTTTTTATAATGATGAAAACAGAAAGATTTCAAGTCATCAAAACTTTCAAAAGTATCTCCTTCTGGGGCTAAGGGGCTAAATTTTTGCAACACGGCTCTACGAATGGTTTCTTTACACATATACATTGTAATGAAACTAGGAGTGAAGAAAGAGCCATCTTTGTAGCCGTTGATTTTCTCGAATATCAATCCCAAAACCGAGGCATTTATCAAGGTTTTGTTGTCTTCCTGTATGTCTTCGTTGCCTTCGCTGGCAAAATCGTAGGCATCGAGAAAAGAGAAAAAATAGTTTAGGGAATCTTTGACGCCTGTTTCCTTTTTGCCAACTGCATCTTTGATTACAGTAGAAGACAATAATTTTAAAGGTATGTGATCTTCCAGTTGCGAAACAAACAAGGTTTCGTGTTCTAAATCCGTGGGTTCAAAAAGAGAACTGTTCAGGTATGGGACTTTTGCAAAAATAGTTTTTACCCTGTCAATGCGTTCGTCAGGCTTTTTTGCCAAAACCTGAAAAAACAAACTGTTCAAACTGTCATAATCGGCAATTAAATTGGCATTCAGGAACGAATAACTTCGGTCTCCCTTGTGATAAATAATTAATTGTGCTTCGAGTAATTTCAAAAATAGTATTCGATTCACCCAAGTAATAGTGAGTTCTAATGCAACAGTAAACAAACGTTCCTCATTGGTTTCGCCATATTGTTTGGCATTTTGCAAACGAGATATTTTATCCAGACTGTCAAGCTGTACAATGGCATTTTCCAATAAGGAACCTGAATTTCTGTCGGCTAGTTTGTGGCGTTGAATGAGTTTTTTTCCGCCGTCTTTGACTTCGGTTAACCCAATAATGTGCAAGAGTTCACTATAAAAATTTTTGTCCAGCGAGTTGCTATCATTGGCAAAAGACAATTTCAACAAATGTTCAGGAGATAATAATTTGGAAAGTGCAACAAGAAGTTTGTCGTCTTCTTTGTCAATATTTCTTAGCGGTTTTTCATACTTTCGAATATCGAAATGGGCAAACACAATCTCGCTTTGCAAGGAATCTATAAATGGTTTTGCAATATCATTATAGAAATATTTGGTATCTTTTCCAGAAAGCCTGCCTTCCTCAAAATCAATAAATTGTTTTACAAAAGATTTTTTTTCCGCAAACAATTTATTAAAAAGTTGTGCATCAAAAACAAACCATTCATAAATGTTGGTAACAACTAAATGCTTTAATTCAGTGTTTTTATGGGTAATGCGTTCCCGCATATAATACAAAACCAATTCTTGTAATGCTTTTCCGTTAAGATTTGCAACGGTAATCATCTCAGTTTTGTTAACGGGACTTTTGGCTTCGATGATTACACCCACATTAGTTTTGGCATCTTTGCCATTGTGTATCACTAAATCATTACGTCCTTTTGTGTTTACTGAATAATTGGGATCATAATAGGTTTTTTTTAGAAAATCAATGACTAAGTTCTTGTGAAATTCTTCGCTTTCCTTTTCATTAATTGAATCTAAAATTTGAATTAGGTTCTTTTTGAAATCCTCGATATGAGAACGGCTAGGTTTGATTTTAAGAAAGGCTTTATTGAGTGCCTTTCGAGGTTCAAGAAGATTTGTCATCATAGAATAAGTTAATTTCCTGCGTTACCAAAAATAACAATAAATAGAACAATATCTATATTTGTAAGATAAATTTCAGAAGGTTATTTTCATAGCATCAAAAATAGTAGCTTAGAACTGAAATTTTTTACTGTTTCCCACATTTTAGTAATAATAACCTTTTCTAAAAAGGAAATCTATTTCAACATATCTGAATAATCCTCTGGTAGCTCTGCATCAATATCACGAAGATATTTTTCTAAGGCTATCATTGTTTGATGTCCAGTGATTCCCATCAATATACTTTTGGCTTCGTGTGATGTTTTAATTTTTCTATATTCTCTGTACAAATTACCAATAGAAGTGTGACGGAAACTGTACAATCCATAATCTTTGTTTAAACCAAAGTGGTCTTTAATTTCTTTGAATCTTTTAGAAAAATAGTCTCTTTTATTATTTTCTTCGGTGTCCCATTCTCCACCAATTTCAGTTGGAGAAAAAAGGAAATGATCTTTGTTTTTGTTACTTAAATCTGGTAGTAAATCAATCATTTTTTGAGGGATTATTTTATCTTTTACGGCTTTATTTTTAGTTCTCAAAAATAATTTTTTACCTTCTAAATCCAAATCGCCAATTTTTAATCGGCAAACTTCCACTGGTCTTAAAAAATTATAGTAAATAAATTGTATGAATAATAACAGTAGTGGGTCATTTTCTTTTACGTAATTCAGAATTTCTTCTAGTTGTTTGACAGAATAGGTTTTGTTGCGCTCTGGCGCTGATTTGACTACATTAATATTTTTAATGAAGTTATCTTTCATAATTTCATTATCGACTAATGACTGTACCAATGAACTTAAATCTGTTCGGGAATTATTCCTATTAGAAGCACTCGTTTTTTCTAAGATATCATTCAAGTGATTGATGAATACTTTTTTTGTTAAAGTTGAAATGGGTTGATTTGAACCGCCATTTGTATCCAACCAATCTAAAAACCTATTAATTCTCCCTTGATAACCACTATATGATGCTTTTCCTAATGATTGTTTTTTTAATTTTAAGGCAAAATCAAAAGCCTCACGGATTGACATTTCATTTTTAACAACTACTACCGAGTTTTCAATAATAACTTCCGTTTCTGGAATTGAAGTCACTTTCTTGTCGCTTTTTTTGAAATATTTATTGGTAAGTTCACTGTTATCTTTATAAGGACTGAAACCCTTCTTTAAAAGAATAGATAAATCTTGTTGAACCGTTTTCAAATATTCAAATCGTTCTTTTGCAGTTTTTATTCTGTTCGCTTCCTGCTTAATATTTGGTTGACGCACAAACTTTCCCGTTTTATGATTTCGGATGGAGTAATACACATACCAATTTTTCGAAATTGCGTCTTGTTGAACTTGTTTTGATAGCTTGTTCCACTGGGAAAATTCGACACCTCCAGTAAAGATTTTAGGTTCAGAATAATTGGTTTTCATTGGCAAATCGTGTACTGTATCGTGTACTGCCTGTAAAAGTAAGAAAATTGTAGACATAAAAAAAGCGGGTTCGTGTACACGAACTCGCAACTTTATTGAATTTTATCTTGTAGCGAAGACGGGAGTTGAACCCGTGACCTCAGGGTTATGAATCCTGCGCTCTAACCGACTGAGCTACCTCGCCATAATGAGAGATAAAAACCATCTCTCAATGCGGGTGCAAATATAAAAATTAAATTAGAGGGTACAAGTATATATTTAGATAAAAAAAAATATTTTTGAAAAGGCTTTTTTTTTGGCTTTATATTCTATACATTTCCAAAAAATTTAAACTCAAACATGGAATTGAAAATACGTTATGAAATAGAATTTCCCATCAACTCTTCGCCACAATTGTTGTATCAATATATTTCAACACCTTCGGGTTTATCAGAATGGTTTGCTAACAATGTGAATTCGCGTGGAGAATTTTTTACTTTTATTTGGGATGATTCAGAAGAAAAAGCAAGGCTTTCCTCGAAGAAAACTGGTGAAAAAGTAAGGTTTAAATGGGTTGACGCGAATGACAAAGACACTGATTATTTTTTTGAATTAAATATTTTAGTAGACGAAATCACAAAAGATGTATCTTTAATGGTGATTGATTTTGCAATTGAGGATGAAATTAGCGAGGCAAAATTATTATGGGAAAACCAAATTTCGGATCTTAAACATGTAATAGGTTCTGTATAGTATAATTCTTTTTTAAAACTTATATTTGTCACGCCTTTTGGCGTGATTTTTTTTAATAGTTATATGGTTAATTTTAATGGTGCTTTAGTAACTGACGATTCGAGTTTATTAACTCATAATCGTGGTTTTTTATATGGAGATGCTGTTTTTGAAACAGTTAAGATAGTAAACTCTAAAATTCTTTTTTTGGAAGACCATTATTTTAGATTAATGGCTTCTATGCGTGTCATTCGTATGGAAATCCCAATGAATTTCACTATGGAATATCTTGAAGAACAAATTCTTGATTTGGCAAAAAGCAAAAATGTTCTTTTTTCTTCTCGTGCTCGTATTACGGTTTATAGAAATGATGGTGGATATTATTTACCAACTGACAATACAGTATCTTTTTTGATAAATGTAGAATCTCTTGACAACACTGCCTATTTTATAGCCCAAAACAGATACCAAGTGGATTTATATGCTGATTTTCATGTAACGCGGCATTTGCTTTCTTCCATAAAAACAACCAATAAGCTCATTAATATCACAGCAAGTATTTATGCAAATGAAAATGGACTAGATAATTGCTTATTAATAAATGATGCTAAAAATGTTGTAGAAGCTTTGCAAGGAAATCTATTTATGCTAAACGGAAATAAATTAGTTACTCCGCCAATTTCAGAAGGTTGCTTGAACGGAATTATGCGAAAGCAGATTTTAAACTTAGCTCGAAAAACAGATACCTTAGAAGTTTCAGAAGAGGTGATTTCTCCTTTTGATTTACAAAAAGCTGACGAGTTGTTTATTACCAATGTCATTAAGGGAATACAACCGATTTTTAAATATCGAAAAAAAGAATACACATCAAATTTAGCATCTCAATTAGTTCAAAAACTAAATGAGTCTATAGGTATTCATTAGTTTAAATATGGGTTTTCTGGAGAATTTGACCAAATCAGGTAGTCGCCCCCTAATTCCATAATTTTTTCTTTCCAAAATGACGAAGCCGATTTTCCGATAATTTTGTTTTTATAGCTGTTTTCAATCACTATCCACGAATTACCTTCGGTTTCATTCAATAACTGATTTTCTCCCCATCCAGTATATCCCAAAAAGAATCGAATATTATTTTTACTTATTTTATTGCTGTTAATAAGTGATTTAATAGTTTCATATTCACCTCCCCAATAAATACCGTTAGAAATTTCGATACTGTTTGGAATTAAGTCCGGAATGTCATGAATAAAATACAGGTTGTCTTGTTCAACAGGACCACCATTGTATATTTTAAAAGGCGCGTTAATTTCTGGAATTAAGTCATTTAATGTGTATTTTAACGGTTTGTTGATGATAAATCCAACAGATCCGCCTTGGTTATGGTCTGCCAATAAAATTACCGATCTATTAAAAGATAAATCACCTATCATTGAAGGTTCTGCAATTAGTAGATTCCCTTTTTTTAATTTTTCTGAAATCATTGGGTTTGTATTTTTAATAAATTTAAGAAAAAAATTATTAATTAAACAAATATTTCTTTATTAAGCATAAAAAAACCCTCCATTAGGAAGGTTTTAATATATTTTAAGAAAACTTAAATTAGTTTACTGAACCTTCTAAGTCAGCACCCGCTTTAAATTTCACTACATTTTTGGCAGCAATTTGTATTGTTTTACCAGTTTGTGGGTTTCTACCATCTCTTGCAGCTCTTGCAGAAACTGACCAAGATCCAAAACCTACTAGAGATACTCTTCCGCCTTTTTTCAAAGTACCACCTACGTTACCTAAAAAAGATTCTAAAGCAAGTTTTGCAGCAGCTTTAGTGATTCCTGCGTCAGCAGCGATAGCGTCAATTAATTCTGATTTGTTCATAATGTTAAGTTATTAAAGGATTAGTTAAAAAAATCTTTGTTGTTACAACAAATTTAGTAGGATTTACGTACCATACAAGTGTTTTTTGAATTTTCCATTCTTTTTGTTAATAACTTGTTTTTTTTGTTGATAAACCTGACTGAAACTGCCCTAAAACACCTATTTTATTAGGGTTAATATACTTTTTCAGCTCCCGAAAAAGTGATTCCGTTGAGTAATTCTGCTGTACTCATCCTCTTTTTGCCTGGAAATTGCATGCTTAATACCTGTATAAACCCATTTTTGACCCCAATTTTCATTTCTTTCTTAGAACAAACCACACTACCAATAGCTAAATTATGATTTTCGACTATCAATTTAGCTTCATAAATTTTGATATTCCATTCGGTAGTGTTATCACCTAAAAAACACCAAGCAGCAGGATAAGGAGATAAACCTCTTATCAAATTAAAAATTTCTTCTCCAGTTTTGGACCAATCTATTTTACAATTTTCTTTGTTTAATTTATAGGCTGTTTTTATTTCGGGATTCTCATTTTGTACAGTAGTTTTCACAGTACCCTTTTCAATTAAAGTTAAAGTATCCAGTACAGTTTGACTTCCCAATTGCATTAATCGATCGTGTAACTGTCCAGCGTTTTCATTTGTAGCAATTTTAATATCAGAACTTAAAATCATTGCTCCAGTATCTATTTTATCATCAATAAAAAAAGTAGTCACCCCTGTTTTTGTATCACCATTAATGATAGCCCAATTAATAGGTGCCGCCCCACGATAATTCGGTAATAAAGAGGCGTGGAGATTAAACGTACCCAGTTTTGGCATTTTCCAAACTACTTCGGGCAACATTCTAAAGGCTACAACAATTTGTAAATTGGCATTAAGAGCTTCTAATTCAGATAAAAAAGTTTCGTCCTTCAAATTTGTGGGCTGTAATAAAGGGAGGTTCTTTTGTAGTGCATATTCTTTAACCGCCGAATATTTTATTTTTTGACCACGACCAGCTGGTTTATCGGCAGCTGTAATGACGCCTACAATAGTATAATTGTTATTGATTATGGTATCCAAAATGCCAACAGCAAATTCAGGTGTTCCCATAAATACGATTCTTAATTTTTCCATTGTCATTGCAAGTAACGAATTGCCCGTCTTTTCGGAATCAATATCGTTATTTTTTTAGTGAATATTTATTGTTTGGTTGTATAGTAATCGTATTATTTTCTAATAAATTTTGAAGGGCAAAGATAACATCGTCTTGCGAATTTTTTGTTTGAATTTGTATTTCTCTTGAATTCAAATCTTTTTTACTTAGTAATTCAATAACTTTTTCCGAAACCAAAGAAATATCTTTAGGTTTGGCTTTTTTTGAAATGCAATAGGAACAAATTCCACAATCTATACTTGTGTTTTCTCCAAAATACTCCAGAATCAATTTGCTTTTGCAAACATTTTTTTTATCAATATATTTTAAAACAGAATCAAACTGGATAGTTTTTTGTTTGTTTTGATTTTCTAGATATTTCGAAACTCGATTAATTGTCCTTTCATCTTCACGAATTTCATTAAAAATAATCGTTGCGTCGTTATTCTTTTTGTGATAATCAATAATTGAAAGATTTTTTAATTTTTCTAAGATAGAGACAACGAATGATATATCTGTATTTGATTTTTTGGCAATTAGCGATAAATTAATCGAAGTTGAAGATTCATATATACCAGAATAAGTTCGAAGTAAAGCTAAAATAACGGGTTCTTCATTTGGATTTAAACTCAAATAGCGAATCACTTCTTTGGATGGAATGATGAATTGTATGGTCACTTTCTCTGAAAATTCCTGAGATAAACTCAAAATTCCTTGACGGTCTAAAAACTGAATAGCATTGAAAGTTTTTAAAATTGGAAAACCATATTTTTGACAAAAATGATTTAAATTGAATGAAAATTGTTCGTTGATACCTTCACCATAAGCTATTTGCAGATAATTACAGAGTTTAATATAGGTTTGTGTAATGGCTTTTTTGTCTGGAAGTACATTAATAAACTGACTTTGAGCTTGTGCTCTATCAGAGGAACTCGTTAAGATAATTGCAAATGCTTTTTGCTTCACATTGCTTTTATTTTGCTTCGCCAGTTCGCTGTCGCTCGTGTCATCAGAGTTTAGCGAACCTCCTTTGTCGGTTTCCCCATTTCTACCAGCTCGACCCGCTTCTTGATAATAACTTTCGATACTTTCTGGAAGCTGAAT
>JANMZS010000199.1:0-8187 GCA_031383535.1 Flavobacterium sp. | reverse complement strand
GGTATATTTTAATGAATGTTCCTAATGACAAAATAGAAACCATTGGTAAGATTCTGCCTGTTTTAAAAAGTCTAACCGTGATGCCATTAGCAGAAGAAGGGTGGAGTAGTGTTCATTCCGTAATTGATAAGGATACTTTTTATAATACCATTTTATCAATTGGACAAACCAAAATTCCTTCGGCACCAGCTTCTTTGAGTTGGTCGATAACATCCCAAAAACTGTCTTTGTCAATTACCGAATGAACACTACTCCACCCTTCTTCTGCCAATGGCATTACGGTGAGACCTTTTAAAACAGGTAATATTTTACCAACAGCATCAATTTTTTCATTGGGAACGTTCATCAAAATATATTTTGATTTTCGGGCTCTTAAAACCGATTCAATTCTAAATTTAAGTGTGTTAATTATAGATTGAACTTCTGGAGTTACTTTTGGTGAAACGGCCAAAACAGCTTCACTTTTGAAAATCACTTCCACTTCTTTCAAATTGTTTTTAAACAAGGTGCTTCCGCTAGAAACAATATCGACTATAGCATCAGCAAGCCCAATATTCGGTGCGATTTCTACCGAACCTGAAATTTGGTGAATATCTACTGTTACTCCTTTGGAATTGAAAAAGTCCAATACCGTGTTGGGATAAGAAGTTGCAATTCGCAACCCTTCTAAATCTTTAATCGTTTTATAATCAAATGTTTTAGGTACTGCAACTGAAACTTTACATTTAGAAAATCCTAGTTTCTGAATTACCTTAATATCTTTTCCTTTTTCGACCAATAAATTATCGCCTACGATAGCAATATCGACTACTCCATCAATTAAATATTGAGGAATATCTGAGTTTCTAAGATATAAAACCTCCAAAGGAAAATTAGTTGCAGAAGCTTTTAGTTGGTCATTTCCATTATCAATAGAAATACCACAATCCTTAAGTATTTGTATACTATCCTCGTTTAGACGTCCTGATTTTTGAATGGCAATTTTTAAAGTATTCATTGTTATGATTTTTTAGCCCACCCCTCCCGATAGCTATCGGGACTCCCCCAATGGGAGGGAACAAAGTATAGCTAGGTTTGTTAATTTATTGTTTTTTACAATTTAAAATATTTATTATCTATGAGTTAGCCTTCAGATATTCCCCTTTTGGGGGGTTAGGGGGCTAACAAAAAACCCGCTTGAAGTACTCAAACGGGTTTTTAAATATGATGTTTTACACGCATACCATTAACACATCGCTTGAGAGCAATAATGAATATGATGATGTATTTGAATTGATAACATAATTTTTGATTCTAAAATCCTTTTATTTGACTGCAAATATAAAGTAAAAAATAAATACGATGCAATTTTTATTTAATCCAAATTTAGTATTTATGTGTTCAATTTATAAATACAAATTCATCACTTTTTTGGTTTTGTAAATATATAAGTCATTATCTTCATGCCCAGAAACATTTTGAGTCGATTCAAAACACCTAGCAAAATTATTGTTGAAAAATAAAATTTTAACTTTTATTTCGTAATTAACGGTATACTTTTACAAAAAAATATTTTATGCAATTTTCAAAAAAATTCTCCCCTTTTTATAATCTTACTATACTATATCTATCAGTAAGTATTATTTTGCGATTAGTTTTATTATTTCATCCTATTACTCAAACAACATTCAGTGGGATTGATATTTTTAAAATATTTTTCCTAGGTTTATTATCCGATGTTTTTATTTTTATTTTGGTATCAGGATTTTTGTGGCTTTATCTGATTTTTATATCCAATTCAAAATACCTAAAACCAATGGGATACATAGTTTTTGGAGCTTTATTAGCCCTTTTGATATATGTTTCCTTTTTCAATACAATACTGAATCAGTACGGTGGTTCTTTGCCCGAAATCGGAATCAGTTTTATAGCTATAAAAACCGTGTTGTTTGGATTATTACTTTTTCTGCCAAAATATAGAAATAGAATTCGGTTTTGGTTATTCACTTTTGTAATTTTCTTGTATGTACTTCTTATTTTGCAAAATGCTATCAGTGAATATTTTTTCTGGAATGAATTCGGCGTAAAATACAATTTTATTGCGGTTGACTATTTGGTATATACCAATGAAGTTATTGGAAACATCATGCAATCTTATCCAGTTATTCCAATCTTTGCAGGATTATTTATTGTAGTTGGGCTAATCACTTATGTAATCGTAAAACATTCTAAAGACTACATAGAAAACATTCCTTCATTTACCGAAAAAATTAAAATCTCTGGTATTTATTTATTCTTATTTGGATTATCATTAT
Source organism: Flavobacterium sp. (assembly GCA_031383535.1). Taxonomy (GTDB): domain Bacteria; phylum Bacteroidota; class Bacteroidia; order Flavobacteriales; family Flavobacteriaceae; genus Flavobacterium. The sequence goes on along the minus strand of JANMZS010000199.1, from coordinate 5,893 downwards.
TGGTAATTCCTTTTTTGTCGACAAAGGAAAATTCAAGAAACATTTTTTCAAATGAATTACAAGCCAATGGTATTTATAAATTCTATACCGCCTTTATGAATAGTGAGTTGGATTATTTTAAATTTTACAAAACACTGCCTGAAAAAGAAGCATACACCCTAATAAACCAACAAATACCTGATACTTTCGGTTCATCAATAGCAAGAGAAATTAAAAGCGAGATTGCCGAGAATCATAAAAACGTGGTGTTAATTACCATCGAAAGTTACAGTGCCGAATTCATGAAAATGTATGGTAGTGAAAAAAATATCACTCCTTTTTTAGATGATTTGGCAACAAAGAGTTTGGTATTTACAAACCTTTATGCCGTAGGCAACAGAACGGTGCGTGGACTTGAAGCCGTAACATTATGTTTACCTCCTACTGCTGGCGAAAGTGTGGTAAAAAGGGAGGATAATAAAAACAAATTTTCTACGGCGAGTATTTTTAAACAAAAAGAATATGCCGTAAAATATATGTATGGTGGGGATGCTTATTTTGATAATATGCAAGACTTTTTTACCGGAAACGGATATGAAATTGTAGATAAAAAATCATTTCAACCCAATGAAATTACATTTCAAAATATTTGGGGCGTTTGTGATGAAGATATGTATTACAAAGCCATAAAAGTGATGAATAAGGAAGCTCAGGAAAACAAACCTTTTTTCAATCATATTATGACCGTGAGTAATCATAGACCATTTACATACCCAAATAATAAAATAGATATTCCAGGGGATTCAAAATCTCGTGATGGTGGTGTAAAATATACTGATTATGCTATTCGAAAATTCTTCGAAATGGCAAAAAAACAGTCTTGGTTTGCCAATACTGTTTTCGTTATTGTAGCCGATCATTGTGCCTCAAGTGCCGGAAAAACAGAATTACCTCTTGATAAATATAGAATTCCAGCACTAATTTATGCACCAAACTATATTAAACCTAAGTGTTCAACAAAATTAATGTCGCAAATAGATGTAATGCCTACTCTTTTTGGTTTGTTACATTTTAATTATCAAAGCAAATTCTTTGGTCAAGACGTTTTAAAAACTGATTACAAGCCAAGAGCTTTAATTGCTACCTATCAAAATTTGGGTCTTCTTAAGGATACTGTTTTAACCATAATTTCTCCTAAACAACAAGTTAAACAATTTCAACTAACTGCTCAACTGAATCCTAAAATAGGTGCCGATTTTCAGTTATTTTATGACGAAAAACCTCTAAATAAAGCAAGACCTGATTTAATCAAAGAAACAATTTCATATTATCAAACGGCTTCGGATATGTTGAAAAAAAAGAAGTATCAAAAAATATTATAAATAAAATATCCTAAAGCATTCCATTATATTTTCGGATAAACCATTCAGACGCTAATGAAATTGCTATTAGAATTAATAGCCAAGTCCAATCAATTAAAGGCTCTTTTTTAATTATTTCTTTTTGAACAGCTTTATAATTTTCATTTTCTAAAAGAGTTTTGATTAAAGCATTAACTTGATTTGGATAAACAACTTTTCCATTAGTTTGTGAAGCCAATTGTGTTAATTTTTCGACATCTGGATTTACAAATTGTTTTTCGATATCAAAATCCAATACTTCAAAACGCCCAGAATAAATAGTATTTGAATTTAGTTCTTTAACTGAAAAATCGTAAACTCCTGCCACAAGTCCGTCAAGATTTACCTTATAAGAATTGTTTCCTTTTAATAAATCATAGTTTTTATTTTGATTAGTCTTTCTATTTCTAATTGAAATTGACAGCCTAGCTTTTTCATCAAATTCATAATTTTTATTAAAATATTGAGCCGAAATTTCAATCTCTTCTCCAGAATTATAAAAATTCTCATGCGCTACAACTAAGGATTTTTTAGCATTATTTGAAGTTAAAAACTGAATTATTTTATCAATAAAAATATCGAATTTTTCAAATGATTGGTTTTCTACGTGAGATTGTAATCTCCATTTCCAACAATTTTCTCCAAGTAAAAAAGCAGACCGTTTGTTTTGATTTTCTACGAAAGCCAATATTGGAGCGTTTGTCTTTATGTTTCGAATAGTAGAGGAAAGTAATGTTGACACATTTCCATTGATAGTAATCGTTCCGAAAGGATTTTGTAAAGGAGGAAATTTTTCGAATCCTATATTATCAATCGCAAAAAGATTAAAATCAGAATTATATTCGGATAAATAATCCTCTTTTTGAGTACTCATTTTAAAATCAAGATTTTGCTGCTGTTGGTTCAAAAAAGTAAAATCAGTATTCAAACCTGTAATAATTAAAGTATTTATACCTGTTGCTTTATTGTAGTTAAAAATGGCTTTAAATTCATTTGTAGGCTGATATAAAATCAATAAATTGTAATCTTGTAATGTTTTTATTTGGCTTGGCTTAATAATGCTTACTTTGCGTTGTGCATTGGATTCAAAAGCTCTTTTTAACATTCCAATATCAGGATGATTAATTGATGAAACAATTGCCACATTGGTTTTTTGATCAATGATATCAACAGCAAAACTTTTATTGTTATTATAGGTGTTTTTTTCTTTTTCGTTTGAAGAAATAGTAGCTTTGAATACTTGTGTCCCAACTTTTTCAGCGGGTAATAAAACATTAATTATTGCTGATTTCTTTGCTGATGAAAATGAAATACTTTCTTTACTCAATATTGAATTACCTTGTGAAATACTAAAATTGGCATTGATAGTTTTGGTGCCAGAATAATTTAAAAATACTTCAATAGGGAATTTGTTTTTGTGAAAAGCATATTTATTGACATTCACTTGATTAATTTTTAAATCCAAAAAAGCGGTTGTATCACCCACTACAATAGGAAAAACAGCGGTGTTATTTTGAAAAGAAAACACATAGTCATTTCCAGAAGTTTGATTTCCATCGGTAATTAAAACAGCAGGAAAAGGATTGTTTTTAAAAATGCTTCTGAAATTTTTTGCAACTTGGTCTATACTGGTTTGTTTGCCTTTAAAATCAAAATTTTCAGAGGTTTGGAATTCACTATCAAACTGATACGATTGAATGTCAAATTTTTCTTTTAATTCTTTGTTTTTAAATAATTGATTAAACAATTCTAAGGTTGTTTTTTTAGCCTTTAAAACTTCGATAGAACTTGAATTATCAACAACTATTGCTAATGGAGTTTTAATGATTTCTAATGATTTCCTTGTAATTATTGGATTGATTAACAATAATAACAACAAAAAAATAGAAAGAAAACGCAATAACGCCAAAACCAAGTTTACTTTCAACTTGGTTTTGGCATTATAATAATATTGAAAACAAGAAAAACCACTTGCTATTAGTAAAGAAAGTAGAAGTAATAGAATCGTGTTTGTTGTCATTTTTTATTTAGTGTTCAGTATTCAAAGTTCAGTTGCTTACTGAAATCTGAAAACTCCCAACTTTATTTACGTAAGCATTCCTCCACAAACATTTAAAACCTGACCTGTTATATAAGCACTCATGTCAGAAGCTAGAAAAAGACAAGCGTTAGCAACATCTAGAGGTGTTCCGCCACGTTTTAATGGAATTCCATCTCTCCAACCTTGAACAACCTCATCACTTAATTTCGCTGTCATTTCGGTTTCAATAAAACCTGGCGCAATCGCGTTACAACGAATATTTCTGGACCCTAATTCTAGGGCTACTGATTTGGTAAACCCAATTGCTCCAGCTTTAGAAGCCGCATAATTTGTTTGCCCAGCATTGCCAGAAACCCCTACTACGCTACTCATATTGATAATAGAGCCTGAACGTTGTTTTAAAAAAGTCTTTTGAATCGCTTTGGTCATGTTGAAAACTGATTTCAAATTAACATCAATTACCTGGTCAAAATCGGCCTCTGACATTCTCATTAAGAGATTGTCTTTAGTAATTCCAGCATTGTTTATTAAAATATCAACAGTACCAAATTCAGCTAAAACAGCATCAACAAAAATTTGTGCTTCATTAAAATCAGCAGCATTTGATTGATATCCTTTGGCTTTAATCCCTAAAGAGTTTAATTCATTTTCTAAAGCCAAAGCAGATTCTACCGACGAACTATAGGTAAAGGCAACATTGGCTCCATGTTTGGCAAAAACTTCTGCGATTCCTTTTCCAATTCCGCGACTTGCCCCTGTAATAATAGCTACTTTCCCTTCAAGTAATTTCATATTATATTAATTTAAAAATTGTTTTAATTACAAAAAGTAATGTTTCATTTCGAAAAATTATTATTGGGTTCAAATATATGATAATTCCCCTTTTAAAAAAATAGAAAATTAACGAGACTGATTTTACACTTTTCAGTACTATTAGTTATTTACATCCTTTTTTTTATGTATTTTCAGACTGTATTATTATAAAAAGATTAAGATAATTGAATATTCATCTAATTATTAATAAAATTCAAAAAAAAAATATATTTTTGTTGAAATTAAAAAATAAAGAATAAATCATCATGAATAAATTTTTTATAGCAATAGCTATTTTATTTGTCTCTTCCATGACTTGGGCACAAACAGAAACAGAAAATAACAAATACATTTATATTGAAAAAGTCAAAAAAGATAGTGTCTATAATTTTAACACTTGGTCTGTAGAATTGAATGTCGGAACAAATAAAGCCATAAGACCATTCGCAAAAGGATATTCATCTTCTGGAGATAATCGTTTTTTTAATTTTACAGGGTTTAATCACCTTGATATAGGTGTTCGTAAAATGCTAAACACCAAATTTGGATTTAAATTTGATTTTGGCGCAGATATTATTGAAAGCCAAGACGGAAATACAGATTCAAAACCATATCATTCAAATCAATATAAAATAGCATTTCAAGGAATTTTTAACATTGGTAGGCTTTTAGGTTTTGAGACTTTTACCAAAAGGATTGGTTTATTATTGCACGGTGGTCCACAGGCAGCTATATTTCACGGAAAAACACCTATTTACAAACCTAATACTAATATCATCACTAGCTATAGAAAAAATTCTGAATATAATGGTGGGTATATGGTAGGTCTTACTCCACAGTATAGAATCACAGATCGTTTTGTTGCCACAGGTGATTTTTCAGTTATGGTTAATAGTCGTCAGCACTTAAATTGGGATGGTAGCTATTCTAAAGATGAAACAAATTTAGCAGGGGTAATGAATAATATTACCTTAGGTTTAACTTATTATTGGGGTAAAAAACAAAAGCATGCTGATTGGTATTTAGCTACTAATGACTCTTATTATTTAATTCAAGAACGTATTAATAAATTAGGTAAATTAACTAATGATACGGATAAAGATGGTGTAAACGATGATTTAGATTTACAGAACGATACTCCAAAAGAAGTAGCTGTTGATAGTAGAGGAAGATTTATTGATTTAAATAGAAATAATGTTCCAGACGAATTAGATCCAATAGTAGATCCAGCAGAACAAATTAAAGCTGAAAAAGCGAATCAGTCAGATTCTATATTAGATATTGGATTTGTAAATGTATATTATGATGTCAATAAAGAGTTACCCAACTCAGGATCAATCAACAACGTATATTATGTAATTAAGTATCTGAAAACTTATCCAAATGCAAAAGTGTTACTTTCAGGTTATGCTGATGTAAATGGTTTAGAAACTAAAAACATAAATCTTTCAATCAATAGAGCAGAAAACCTTAAAAAGGTAATTATTTCTAATGGAATTGATGCAAGTAGAATTGCAACCGAAGGAAAAGGAGTTGATAAAGCAAGTAAAATTAATGACGAAGTTAGTCTACAATTTGGTAGAAGAGTTTCAGTTACTTTACAATAAATAAATTAAATATTAAAAAAGGCTAATTCATCAATTGATGAATTAGCCTTTTT
>JANMZS010000167.1:0-28131 GCA_031383535.1 Flavobacterium sp. | reverse complement strand
TAAAGACAAAAAACATCACACCTTAACAATTTATTAAATTTAAATACCAAGTTGACAGCTCAAGGTTCGCAAAAAGCAATATGTATTATGCTTCTGATTATAAGATATACAAGAAATTATTTGAACAATTAAACGCTCGATTAGATAAAAATAAATCCTTGATGGAAGCTAAAATTAAAAAGGAGAAAAATAAGATTGAGCTTCTAAAAAAAGCAAAGCAGAAACAAAAAGCAAAAAACGAGGCGGATTCAATAGCCAAAATTAGGAAAACTAAAAAAGAGTTATAGTTTTGAAATTTCTTTAATGTAGTCCCCAATATCCCTAAATTCAAAGTCTAAAGCAGACTTTATTTTATTATTAGAATACAAGGTTTTACTATAGGAAGCCATGGCAGTGCTTCGATCTAATTTTCTTTTTCTTCCAAAAACAGTAGCGATGAACCAATCAATTCTAAAGGCTACGTTTAAAAAAAAATTATTGGCATGAATTGATGGTCTTTTTACACATAAAGAATCAGCAATTGAATTCAACACATCTCTGAAGATTATATTCTGAGCTACAACAACGTATCGCTCATTTGAAAATTTACTTTGCATAAGTTTTACTGCAATTTGAACTACATCATCAACAGCTACAAATCCAGTTATTCCCAAAGTATAAAAAGGCAAGCCTTCAGATACTTTCTTGAAAAGTAGTCCGCTCCCTTGATCGCAATCTCGAAGCTTCGGGACGGGAGCTATAATTACTCCTGGATTTAAAATTATGGTTTCTAAACCTTCTTGTTCTCCACGCCAAACTTCCATTTCGGCGCCATATTTAGAAATGGCATAATCGCTATGGTCTAGCTCAGGATTCCATTCAGTTTCTTCTATAATGACGTTTTCATTTTCTTTTAAATCTCCAAGAGCGGCAATAGAACTAACAAAACATAGCTTTTTTATTTTATGAGCAATACAAAAATTCACAATATTTGCCGTTCCCTCAATATTAATTTTGCGAAGTAAATCATCATCTTTAGGGTCAAATGAAATTGATGCTGCACAATGATATACATAGTCAACTTTGACAAAAGCCAATTCTAACGAAGGAATATCAGTAATATCAGCTTGTATCCATTGTATTTTCTCAAATAGGAATTCTTTTTTATAAAGTAAAAACAGAGATTTAGTTTTTTGAATAGAAGCCTTGGTTCTATAAATCGCTCGAACAGACACTTCATTTTCAACTAAATAAAGTAATAAATGAGCTCCCACTAATCCTGTTCCTCCTGTAACTAAAATCATAAAACAAAATTACGAATTAGGATTTACGAATTGCGATTTTTGTTTTACAAATTGCCATTGATATTGCTATTGCCATTGCTTTTTGAATTACTATCTTTGTCAAAATTTATTTTTAAATGAAACACCCATAACAATAGTTATTGACACACAGAGAGATGATTATGGGTGTTCCATCTGCCTGTCGGCAGACAGGTCCTCCGATAAAAAGCAAATATTATAAACAGATGAAAAATATTATTGCAGAATTACAATGGCGTGGACTGGTTCATGATATTATGCCTGGAACTGAGGAGCAACTTTTGAAAGAAATGACCACAACCTATATTGGTTTTGACCCGACGTCAGATTCCTTACACATAGGTAGTTTAGTACCCATCATTCTTTTGGTCCATTTAGGTCACTTTGGTCACAAACCTATAGCTTTAGTAGGAGGTGCAACTGGAATGATAGGCGATCCTTCAGGAAAATCAGATGAAAGAAATCTATTAGACGAAGCTACATTAAATCATAATGTGGAAGGAATTAAGAAAGTCTTATCACGATTTTTAGATTTTAATTCTAAGGATAAAAATGCTCCAGTTTTAGTCAATAATTACGATTGGATGAAGAATTTGTCCTTTATAAACTTTGCTCGCGATGTGGGCAAACGCATCACGGTAAATTATATGATGGCTAAGGATTCTGTCAAAAAAAGATTAACTGGCGAAGGCGAAGGAATGTCATTTACGGAGTTTACTTATCAATTAATTCAAGGATACGATTTTTATCATTTGCATAAAGAGTATAATTGTTTACTGCAAATGGGAGGTTCAGACCAATGGGGGAATATCACTACGGGAACCGAATTAGTTCGCAGAATGAATGTAGGCGAAGATGCCAAAGCCTTTGCCATGACCTGTCCGTTAATTACTAAAGCCGATGGTTCAAAATTTGGAAAATCCGAAGGTGGAAATGTTTGGTTAACAGCAGATAAAACCTCGGTTTATAAATTCTATCAATTTTGGCTCAACACCACCGATGTAGATGCTGAGAAATATATCAAAATATTCACTTTCCTAGATGAGGTTACCATAAATGTTCTAATCGAAGAACATCAAACAGCTCCGCATCTGAGAGTTTTACAAAAAAAATTAGCCGAAGAATTAGTCGTTTTTGTTCACTCTCAAGAAGACTTAGATAAAGCTATAAAAGCATCGACAATTTTGTTTGGAAATGCTACTGCCAATGATTTGAAACAATTAGACGAAGCTACTTTTTTAGAAATTTTTGAAGGAGTTCCGCAATCAGAGCTTTTAAGAGTTGATATCGAAAATGGATTAGATATTGTAACAGTTTTGAATGAAAAAACAGGGTTTTTAAAATCAAATGGAGAAGCAAGAAGGGCTTTGACTGCTAATTCCATATCGGTAAACAAAGAAAAAGTAACCGAAGAATTCGTATTTTCCGTTAAAGATTTGATTAACAACCAATTTGTATTGTTACAAAGCGGGAAGAAAAATTATTTTGTGATTCGGGTTAAATAACCATCAAATTACACCCTCGAATATCACTAGTATCAAAACGTCCCAATACCTCGAAAGAGCTTGCCTGGCTGCCGACAGGTAGTTCGGGATTTTTTTTGCCTAAATCATATGAATTTTTATATGTACTGGACAGATTCGTCGAATTTACTTCATCTAATACCTTTTTAGGTTTGAATTTTCTGTAAAAGAAATTTAAAATTTGTCATTTTGACCAACGGGAGACTCGAACGAAGTGAACAGGTGAAACAAATCACATCAGTTGCTCAAGTTATGTGATTTACTACGTCTGTTCGCTATCGCTCGAGTCTACTTCGTATTGTATAGGTTACTTAAATCGCTAACGGATTTACCATTTCAATGGGTTTTTTAACGTCAATTCCTGTAACTACCTTTTTTATTTGATCTTCTTTTTAATGATGGGATGATTTTCATTTTTAAAATTCAAAATTTTACTTTTTCGATGATTCGTTTACAGTAATATTTTTTTCAATCGTTAATGAATATCAATTATAATAGTGTTTAGTGGACTATTCATTGATATTGTACTAGAATAATTCCCCTTTATATTCTTTTTGAGCTTATAGTTACTCTCTTAAAAAAAAACGATTTCGTGCCCCTAAAAAAACGATTTCGTGCCCCTCTTCTTTGTCACACTAATTATAATATTGTCATTCAATTTTAATCTAATAGCTAGATTGAAAAAATAATAATATTAACTTAAATAATAATGAATTATGAAAAAACAACCAGATTACAAATTATTAACTATTAAAAACAACCCATCATGAAAAAGAAAATTATTTTATTATTTTTATTTGTCCTCGCTTCTTTTAGTGGTCAGGCACAATATTCGGTTAGTTTCTCAACTCCAGTAACTGGCGCTGAGATTGGCACAGTTATGGAAGTACATTTTACCTATTCAGCACCCGCAACTTGTAATGTTTATGCTGGTATTAGTCTGAAAGATGATTGGACTGATGTTACATATATAAATGGAAACGGACCTTCAACAGGAAATCCACTTCCTGCAGGGGAAAATGTTAATGGCACCATTTACATAACCATACCTTCAAACATTACCCCAACAGCTGATTTAACAGGTAATCTAAATTACAAAATTAAGATTGAAATAAGCGATGCTAGTTGGAACTGGCAAGGAGGAGATTATCCTGCAACTGGATTAAATTTTACAGCACCAACAGTACCACCAGTAGATCCAGCTATTAGTTTTAATCCAGCACCTACTAGTACTCAAGTAGGCTCAGACTTAATTGTTAATTATAAATATTCACTAGGATATGCTGGTAAAGTTAAATGTAAGATAGAATTATACAATGGTTGGACTTGGCTTGCCGGAGTTGGTTATACTGAAGTCGCAGTTTCTTCAGGAACTAATCAAACAGGTAGTCTTAATGTCCCAATTCCAGGAGGTACCACACCTAGGGCAAATTTAGAGTCAGGACAGAATTATAGAGTAATTCTTGAATTAACAACGGCTAGTGATGTTTGGTTGGTAGGAGATTATTCCATTGGAGATTATAATCTTACACCAGCAGCAACATATACCTATTACGCCGATGCTGATGCCGATGGTTATGGTGCAGGTGCTGCTATTTTGTTGACAGCTTCAACAGCTCCAACAGGATATTCAGTAAACAATACAGATTGTAACGATAGTAACCCTGCTATAAATCCAGGTGCTACAGAGATTTTCGATACTCTTGATAACGACTGTGATGGTCTAACCGATGAAGGTACTACACTTGGCGCTCCAGTAGTTGCTAACACAGGAATTTGTAAAGGAACTGTTGGTGCTACACCAACTGCTACTGCACTTCCAGGTTATACTTTAGTTTGGTATAAAGATGGCACTACAACTACTGCTCTAGCTACTGCACCAGTAATCACAGCTACTAAAACATATTTTGTTGCTCAAAAATTGGGTGCTACTACTAGCCCAAGAGTTAGTGTTACAACAACTGTAAACGATTTACCAATTACTCCATCTCCTTTAGTACTAACTAATGGATCAGAAGTAATCAAAAAAGTAGGTAACTTTATCGGTACTACTACTGCACTTTTATTAACGGCTACGCCAGTTGGAACTGTAGATCATTACAATTGGACTTTGCCTACTGGTGTGAATCAGACAGCAGGAGGCTCAACTAATACAATTACTATTAACTTTGCTACTGTTGATCCAGGAAATACAAGTCTTGATTTACTTGTGTCTTCAGTTTCTGCTGAAGGTTGTGTTTCTAAAACAGCTAAGAAATTAACTGTTGCTCGATCTGAACCAGGAAAACCTAAAGGATTGACTCTTACAGATGCTTTATTACCAGGAGTTCTTAAAATCACAAAATTAGACGCCTACACAGGAGTATTGAAAACAAGAACGTTAACTTTGACAGCGACAGAAAATACTAAAGCAGGATCACAAGCTACTTCATACAAATGGGTACTTCCTGCAGCTGCAACAGTTGTTGGTGGTACGGCTACATTAGTAGACACTAATACGTATACCAGTACCTTACCTACTATTACTATTAATTTAGCTAATGTTGGTAGTGAAACTACATTCTTGTTTCAAGTGTATGCTGTAAACGGTAACGGAACTTCATTACTTTCTAAAGATTTGACTTGTACAAGTGCAGCACCAAAAACTCCTGCTATTGTTGCTAGTCCATCAACTACATTTAATGTTTGTTCTACTAGAACATATACGACTACTGATCAACTAGGAGCTACTTTTAACTGGACAGTTCCAGCAGGAGCGTCTATAGTAGGAGCATCAACAGGAAATGTTATTGTTGTTGATTTTTCAAGTGTAACTACTGCATCATCTTATGCGGTAACATGTTCAGCATCTAATGGTACTAATACAAGTGTAGTAAAATCTTTAACTATCAAAAGAGCGGCTACTTGTGCTAAAATTGCACCAGAAGAAGTTATTGCAGACGATTTCAGCGCAATTGCGTATCCAAATCCATCATCAGAAGAATTTACAATTGAAGCTTCAAGAAAAGGAGCAAATGTAAAAGTGTATGATATGACTGGTCGTTTAATCGAAAACCGTCAAGCAACTTCTAATTCAGTTCAAGTGGGTAGAAACTTTGCATCAGGAATTTACAATGTAATTGTAAGCCAAGGTGGTAAAGCAAAAACACTTAAAGTGATTAAGAGATAAAAATTTCATAATAATTGTTTGTTTGAAAAAGGCTGTCCGAAAGGGCAGTCTTTTTAGTAATAAATAATCTGTCTTTAAGGAAGCATCTTAATAAATTTGAATTGTATATATTTGTTATTTAGCACAGATTTTCAAATAGTTTATTTGTGCTAATTTTTTTCAATAATTTAGTATAAGAATCCCTTCATTTAAATTTTTGGTTTTGAAAACAAAATTAATAAACGCTTTTTTTACCCTATTTTTCTTTTTACTCAACTTTGTTTTTACACCTTGTTTTGGGCAGTCACAAACTGTATTTAAAAAGATAAACCAAACCAATGGCTTGTCAAATGATAGGGTAAGTAGTATTGTGAAAGAAAGAAATGGTTTTGTTTGGATTGGTACCGAAAACGGATTGAATCGGTATGATGGTAATAAAATAAAGATATACAATAAGCAAAATAGTGCCTTAAGCTCAAATGACGTAGCCGATTTAGTAATAGATCATAAAGGTAGAATTTGGATAGCTACATTGGGTGGTGGATTGAACTTATACAATCCTTCCAATGATAAATTTGTTGTCTACAAAAATAGTTCTAACAATGATAGATCAATTCCTTCCAATGAATTGAATACTCTTTTTGAAGATTCAAACGGGACTATTTGGTTAGGAACTAAAAATGGAATTTCTTTTTTTAATGAAAAAGAACAAACCTTTACAAGCTATAAGTTCGATAGCAAAAATCGGTATTCCATCAGTCATAATGACGTCAGAAGTATTTATGAAGATGGGAATAAAAACTTATGGATTGGCACTTTCGGAGGAGGATTGAATAAATTCAATCCTAAAACAGGGAAGTTTGACCGAATTAATTCTTCAAGTACAATTTCGCCAGATTATATCCATTCTATATGTGGAATAAACAAGAACGAAATCTTGATAGGAACCAGTGGAAAAGGATTGCTGACCCTTGATATGAAAAGTCTGAGTTTTCAAAAAAAGTCATTTGGAATAGATAAAACAATCAATATTGTTCGCTGCATTAAAAGAGCTAGAAATGGTACAGTTTGGATTGGAACGGATGGTGTCGGACTTTTTAAAATAAAAAACATAAATAGCTTACATCCAATAGTTAATAATTATTCCAATGATTCTCAATCGGAATCTTCTATTTCCAGTAATGCTATCTATGACCTCATGGAAGATGAAAATTCTAATATTTGGTTGGGAACGGCATGGAGTGGTGTTGATGTGATAAGTTTAAATAAAGATTATGCGCTATTACCTAGCACAAATATAGGAGAATCTCCTATTTCAGTATTGTCGGTTTATAAAAATAAGGATGCTTTTTTTATGGGATTAGACGGAAAAGGACTGACAGTATTACAAACAAAAAACAATACCGTAAAGCACTATAATAATGCAAACAAAAATTCTTTAGGAGATGATTATATTCAATACATAACTGAAGCTCGTAATGGGTCACTTTGGATTGGAACATTTGTAAATGGACTGGTTAATTTTGATTTTAAAACGGGAAGTTACACGCAATTCAAACAAGCGATAGGAAATTCAAAAACCTTAAGTTTTAACGATGTCCGTTACATTATTGAAGATGAGAAAAATAATATTTGGGTAGCTACTTGGGGTGGAGGACTTGATTATTATGATGTAATTACAAAAGAATTTAAAAGTTTTAAAAAGAAAGTTGGAGTTAAAAATTCGATAAGTAGCGATAATGTGATATCGCTTCAAAAGGATGGCAATTTAATCTGGCTGGCAACTTTTGGTGGTGGCGTAAATCTTTTCGATACCAAAACAAACCTTTTTACCGTTTACAAAAGTACAGAAGGAAATCAAAATTCTATTAGCAGCGACTATGTTTACAGCATTTTAAAAGATTCCAAAGAAAATATTTGGATTGGGACTGCAGGAGAAGGAATCAATCTATTAGATACAAAAACCAATAAAATAAATCGCTTTGGCAACTATAAGGATATCCGTTATCAAACGGTAACTGCAATTATAGAAGACAATAAAGGATTGATTTGGTTTAGTACCAAGCAAAGAATTTTTAATTATGATTATACTACAAAAGCGTTCAAAAGCTTTTCAAATCTTAAAGAAGATTATCATATTAACTCCTGCTTCAAAGACGAAAAAGGAATTCTCTATTTTGGCTGTTCTAAAGGAGTTGTTAAATTTAATCCTGAAACCATTAAGGTCAAAAATGTAACCCCTAAAGTAAAATTCACAGGCTTTAAACTTTTTAACAAGGAAGTCCCAATTGGTGAAGATGAGATATTAAAAAATGACATTTCTTATTCTGAAAATATTACTTTAAAACATAATCAGGATGTTATTACTTTTGAATTTGCTGCGATGCTGTTTCCCTCATCTGCAAATTGTGAATACCAGATTAAAATGGATAATTTTGATGAAAATTGGCGGTCAATTGGTAAAGAAGGATCAGCTACATATACAAATCTTTCCCCAGGCGATTATGTTTTTAAAGTAAGAAGTAGAGAATTGGGAAGTGAATGGACAAATCAGTATAGTTCATTAAAAATTGAAATATTAAAACCATTTTGGACAGAATGGTGGGCTTTTTTGATTTACGCTTTTTTAGCAATTTTAACGCTGTATGTTTTTATTAAATACGTTATCTCATGGGAAAAAATGAAAGCAGATCTACGATTTGAGAAATTTTCTCATGAAAAGGACGTGGAACTTTATAATTTAAAACAAGATTTTTTTACCAATATATCCCATGAAATAAGGACTCCTGTAACTCTAATTTTAGGATCTATTAATAAATTATTAAAAAGCAACCCCTATTCTGGAGAAAATCAAGAAAATCCTTTTAGTGCTATCACAAAAAACGGAGAATATTTACTGAATCTAGTGAATGAACTTTTAGATTATCGAAAGATGGAAGGGAGTCAAATAAAGTTAAAGGTGGTAAAACAAGATTGGGTGAAATTTAGCAAAGAGATTTACCTTTCGTTCAAAGAATTTGCCTACCAAAAAGATATTCAGTTTGAGTTTGAATCCTCAAGTGAAAAAATAGATTTGTGGTTTGATAAAAATCAAATGGAAAAAGTATTTTACAATCTGTTTTCCAATGCATTGAAATTCACCAATACAGGGGGGTCTATAAAGCTGACTATTTCTGAAACAGATACCGAAGTACAATTAGAATTAGTTGATGAGGGAATTGGAATTTCAAAAAAGCATCTCTCCAAAATATTTAATCGCTTTTATCAAGCCAATGCCGCCAATAGTATCAACGGAGCAGGATTTGGCTTAGGATTAACCATTTCCAATGAAATTATAAAGCTACATCGAGGAGAAATTACCGTTAAAAGCAAAAAAGGAGCAGGGAGTACCTTTACTATTATTTTGAAAAAAGGAAATTCTTTTTATCAGGAGTCTGAAATAGGTGAAAGTGAAACTAATGATGAACTTATCGAGAATTATTTCTCCCCTAATCAGCCTTTAGGAGGGTTAGTAGCTAAGGATAGTTCTAGTGCTGTTGCCAAAGACCAAACATTGCTTGTTGTTGAAGATAATGTCGGTATCTGTAACTATATAGCCGAACTTTTTTCTGATGAGTATATGATTTTGAAGGCTTCTAATGGTGAAGAAGGTTTAGCCATAGCGCTGGAAAAATCGCCAGATCTCATTACCAGTGATGTTATGATGCCAATAATGGATGGTATTGAGCTTACGCATCATTTAAAATCAAATATTAATACTAGTCATATTCCAGTGATACTTCTAACGGCTCGGGCTTCTTTTATGCATAAAATGGAAGGTTTTGAAACAGGTGCCGATGACTATGTTACCAAACCCTTTAATGAATCGCTTCTTCGTGCTAGAATTAAAAATATCCTCAAAAACAGAAGTTTATTACACGAAAAATTTCATTCAGAAGACACAACCGATATAGGTGAATTTGTAAAAAATAAGAGTGACCAAGAGTTTCTTGAAAATTTAGGTTTATTTATTGAAAAAAATATAGATTCGGATAATCTTAGTGCTGTATTTGTGGCTCAAGAACTAGGAATGAGTCATTCCGTACTGTATAAAAAATTGAAAATAATAACTGGTTTATCGCTTGTGGAATACATGCGCGATTACCGCTTGAAAAAAGCCAAACAGCTTCTTAAAACTAAACAGTATACTATTAATGAGGTTTGCTTTAAAGTAGGTTATTCCGATCGAAAATACTTTAGTAAGCTATTCAAAGAGCGTTTTGGAAACCCTCCTACTTTTTATATGAAAGAAAAATAAGGTCAATTTTAGTATACTTAAATTATTCTAATTTTCGAGACGAATCAAAGAGTATGTTTTTTTCAGGTGTTTTTAATTTCACTGTATAATTAAAAAGTAAAAACTGTTTTAATACTGTTTTAGGGACTTCTAGGCTTTTTGTTGTGAATAAAACGATTTCGTACCCCTAATAAAACGATTTCGTACCCCTCATTTATAGGCTTTCATTTCTATTTTTGTTTCGTACATCAATATGTTTTTTGAATTAACATATTGAAAATAAAAATGAACCATTACTAAACTATAACTAAATTAAAAATGAATTGTGAAAAACCAAATTAAAAACAAACCAAATCAAAACGAGTTGTAATTCTACAACTAAATCAGAAATATACTTTTTAAAGACACAAACAAGATAATAAGTTCAGTTTTTTAATTTACAGAACAATTATCATAAAAAACATACCATTTTAAAAATGAAAAAAATCAACCAATTGATGACAATGCGAAGTAGTACAGTACTGTTGTTTTTATTTTTAAGTTTAAAATTACTGGCTAACGAATCGGTTACAGATATTCAAAATCCTGTAAAAGGAAAGGTAATTACAAAAAAGGACGGCTTAGGTCTTCCTGGAGCAACTATTACTGTCAAAGGAACTAAATTAAGTACTATTTCCGATATGGATGGCAATTTCACCATTGAAGTGCTTGATGAAAAATCGATTTTAGTAATAACCTATACAGGATATAAAACTCAAGAGACTGCCTTAAATGGAAGAACTTCCATAAATGTTGCCCTAGAAGAAACCAGCACGGTACTAGACGATGTTGTTGTAGTAGGCTATGGAACACAAAAGAAAGGGGATCTTACAGGTTCTATTTCAAAAATTAAAGCTTCAGATTTAAATAATGGGTCTGCCAATCTAAATGCCGCACAAATGCTCGAAGGTCGAGTAGCAGGGGTTTTTATTAATCAAAACACTGCCGATCCTGGAAAAGACCCCGTAATACGAATTCGAGGAAACGGAACGATGGATGTCGCCAAAGCTGGACGCCCCAATGCAGACAACCAAAACCCATTATACAACCCTTTAGTAGGGGCAAGTGCAGATCCTTTGGTGATTGTCGATGGTTTTCAATTATCGCATTTAAGAGATATGAATACTATATCTCCTAATGATATTGAGTCGTTTACTGTATTGAAAGATGCCAGTGCCACCGCAATTTATGGTGCTAGAGGAGCTAATGGGGTTATCATTATTACCACAAAAAATGGGAGAAAATTTGGCAAAATGGACATTAATTACTACACCCAGTTTGGTGTAAATACTGTTATTGATCAATTGCCATTACTCAATGGTAATCAGTTTAATGATTTTTATAAAAATTGGCTTCCACTTGCTACTCCTGCTTTAGGTTATGATACAACACCGCAACAAAACTATTTCAATGCTATAAATACCAATGTAAACACAAACTGGCAGAAAGAAATATTAGCAAAAACAACTGCCAACCAGAGTCATTTTCTTACTCTTCAGGGAGGTTCAGAAACTTTGAAATATAGCGTTTCTGGAAATTATCTTACCAGCAATACCGTAGTAGCCCCAGGTGATTATGCTCGATACAACGGAAAAACAAAAATAGGATACGACAAAGGAAAACTTGCTTTTGATGTATCCTTATCCTACACCAACGAAAAAAACAATAATGACAGGTATTTATATAATTATTTTGAAGGTGATTCAAACGATCAAAATAAATATACGTATTGGTTTGCTTTATTTTCAGATCCATCACAACCTATCTATAATCCAGATGGTTCAAGTACAATAAATAGTATTCCTAATCAACCTTTCAGAGAAAACCCTCTTTTTTCTCCTTCAGTTACTAATAGTTATTGGGTGCAGAAAACGAATTATCTCAATGCTTCAATGAAGTATGAAGTTTTACCAGGGCTAAAACTAAGTACTATTCTTGGGGCATCAAAAGTAAGTTATGAGTCATTCAAAAGCGTAGGAGCGGTATGGAACAATGGTAGTCCAGATTATACTAGAAATTTTGCAAGTGTGGTTTATAGATCTTCTGGAGATAGAATGTTAGAGTTTCTTGCAGACTACAACAAAAAATTTGGCCAAAAGCATAGTTTTACAGCTGTTTTGGGGGCAAGCCAAGGCGAAAAAAATTACAATGACATAGAGGCTTCTGGGTCGAATTTCCCAAATCCAAATCTTGGATTTGATCTTTTACAGGCTTCTACTGTTCCAACAGCAACAAGAACTAGTCGTTTTAAAAGCACTAGTCGTTCCTACTTTGGAAGAGTAAATTACAATTATGATGACAAATATCTGGCTCAATTGAATTTTAGAGTCGATGGAAGTTCAGCCTTTGGGAAGAACAATAAGTTTGGCTATTTTCCTTCGGCCTCTATTGGTTGGAAAATTAACAAAGAAGACTTCATGAAGAATTTTTCTAACCTTTGGAACCTGAAGCTCCGTATGAGCTATGGCGAAGCAGGGAATGATAATATTCCAAACGGATTAACTGATCTTACTTATACTTATGATACTTATGGAGGAACTACCTATTTAAAACTCTCTAAGAATTATAAGGAATATGCAGACTTAAAATGGGAAACCATAGCGACCTCGAATATAGGAATCGATTTGGGCTATAAAAACCTAACCGCTACCTTGGACTTGTATGTAAAAAAATCAAGAGATTTATTATTAACAAAAAACGAAAATATAGTAAATGGTTTTACAAAAAGAATTGTTAACCAAGGAAAAGTAGAAAACAAAGGAATAGAACTTACACTTGGGTATAATTTCTATAGCATTTTCGGCTCAAAAATGAATTATGCTCCCCAACTCAACTTCTCTTACAACCGTTCTAAAGTTACAGATTTTGCTGGCGATAAAGTGGTTCCTGAAGGTACAGATGTTTACATTAACAGAACTTTTAAAGGAGCTACCATGTTGAGAGAAGAAGGGCAACAATTAAATTCATTTTTCTTATACCATTATGATGGGGTTTGGCAAACTGGAGAAGAAACCCAAGCAGCAGTATATGGCGCAAATGCGGGAGAACCTAAAATACGTGATGTAAATAATGATGGTAAATTAAACAATGAAGACAAATACCATGCAGGAACAACAGATGCACCGATCACATTAGGTTTTGCTAATAATTTTTATTACAAAAATTTTGAATTCAAAGCATTTTTACAAGGAGTCTTTGGAAATAAATTATACAATCAAACTCGCCTTACTTTAGAAAATCCTATGTTAAATCCCTTTGGCAATTTATCTCCTGTAGTATTAGATAAATGGACACCAACAAATCCATCCAATACAGTTGATTCGAAGATAAGCCAAGTGAGCCAAGAGTTTATAGAAAGTGATAACTATTTAGACAATGCTTCTTTTTTAAGATTAAAAGAAATCAACATTTTGTACCATTGGAAGATGAAACCCGAAATACAAATCAGAGAGTTGCTTTTTGGATTGGGTATTACCAATGTATTTACAATAACGCCTTATAAGGGTTTAAATCCTGAAGTGTGGCATTTTGACAACCAATATAGTACCAATCCTTATACAAGGACTGTAACCGTAAGTTTGAATGTAAGTTTTTAAAAATGATATTTCTTGAATTAATTTTTTAAAATAATATAAAATAATATAAAAACATATTTGATGAAAACAATACAAAAAATAAAAACAATACTTTCAACACTATTGCTGATTGTTTTTATAAATTCCTGTAATGATTTAGACCAAGTTTATTATGGTCATATTAAGGATGAAAATTTATGGAACTCAAAAACTGATTTCGATCAAGCTATTAATGGAGTTATTCGATTTTTAGACCAGCCGTATGGGTATTATACAATGCACTTTTTTTTAATGGAAGATGCAGCAACCGATTATTTTGATGGAAATTCTGGCAATGCAAATGAATATAGTGCTTTCCAAAATTGGAGAACCAATTACCCAACTACCTTTTCATGGGCAGTATGGAGTCCTCTGTATCAATCTGTTTATCAATGCAATCTTGTCTTAGAACGTTTGGATAAATTTCCAATACGAATAGGCACTGAATACGAAGCAGAAGATTTGACCAATAAATCAAAGATTGAAGGACAAGCGCGTTTTTTCAGGGCATTGAATTATTATTTTGCTCAAAATTATTTTGGAGGGGTTCCTATTGTAACATCAGCCGATGACAAACGTATATCTATTCCTAAAAGTGAGAGAGACGAGGTAAGAGCATTGATAGAATCTGATTTGATTGCGGCAGTTGACTTACTTCCTAATTCAGTCGATGCTAAAGCAGAGGTCTTACTTTCCAGACCCTCAAAACAAGCTGCTTATGGGCTTTTGGCTCGTTTGTATATCAATTGGGAAAGCCGTTCAGACCGTTGGCAAAAAACCTCCGATGCCTGTGATGCTGTAATTAATAATCCTTCTGACTTGGGCTTGGAGCCAGTCTATTCTGATGTCTTTTCTTTGTCAAAAGAAAAAAACAAAGAAATTGTATATGCTATTGAACATAGTACAGCTTCTGGGTCTTCTGGAAACTTTTTGTTAAATAATTACACTTATAGTCCATTTGATATGTTAAATCCAATAGGGGCAAAGATCGGTTGGAATGGAAATTGGCAAGTTAAAAAGGTTTCATTATTCAATACTTTTGACACTAACGATGTGAGAAAAAAACAAATTTTAGCATCATATCCTAATAGAAATGGAGGTATTACGAATTTATTTGGTGGTAGTCTTTTGGCAAATAAATATCCTTTAGATTCAAAAAATGTATTAAATCCTTTCGGAGGTAATGATCAACCCATTATTAGGTATGCCGATATAGTACTAATGAAAGCCGAAGCACAAAATAATTTAGGTAATTTATCTGGTGCTATTGTATTAATAAACCAAACTCGAAACAGAGCAGGATTAGGCCTTATTCCTGCTTCGATTAATACTTTTGATCTTTTTAATGAAGAAATTTATAAAGAAAGACGCAGAGAGTTTTTCTTTGAAGGTTTAGGAAGAACGGATATGATACGTTTTATAGATCGCTCTCCTGCGGGTTCATCAGGACCTAACCCCAACTATGGTAAAAACAAGTTTTTATTATGGGTTGGTAAAAAACTTGGATTGCCAAATGGAACTGAAGCTAATGAAAAATATAAACTATATCCTTTTGATGCACTTGCATTACGTAATAATGAAGCATTAGAACAAAATTTAGGTTATAGTTACTAAAATATATATTATAATCAACCCCTAACACATAATCCTTTAAACTATAACATTAAAATCAAACAAAATTAGTAACAATTAAATAATACAATCATGAAAAAGACAATTACTTTAGTACTATTATTTGCCATCACTTCGTTTAGTGGTTGGGCACAATCCATTAGCATCACTAATATTTCACCATCTGTTCAAGCAGGGAATACCTTAACAGTTCAATATAAATACACAAGTGCTTCGCCTTGTAGAGTTTCTTGTGGGGTATATTTAATGAGTGGGGAGTTCGGTTGGACTTGGGTATCAACTGTAGTTTGGACTGAAGTTAATCCAGCTCCAGCGGGAACAAATCTTACAGGAACTTTTAATCTTGTAATTCCTGGAAATACTACACCATCTGCTAATTTAACGGGTACCCAAAATTATAAAGTACAACCGGTACTAAGTAACCTTGCAGGCGGATGGCTAGCAGGAGATTACACAGTAAATGATTATGAAATTACTGCACCTACAACTGTACAACCAGCCATTAGTGTTACTTCAATACCCACTAGTACACAAGTAGGAACCAACTTAACAGTGAATTACAAATATACAGCTACTTCAGCTGGAAAGGTTTCTATTGCTGTTACAAAAAATGGCGGTGTTAATCCTTGGGATTATATCAGCACTGTTGCTTTTGTTGAATTAGACCCTGCAGCGGCAGGGACTGATGTTACAAAATCTTTTACGGTTGCAATACCAGGAGGTACTACACCAACGGCAGGTTTAACAGGGAATCAAAATTATAGAGTAACTCTTGAATTAAAAGACGCCAGCAATAATTGGTTGGCAGGCGATTATTCAACAATAAATTATAATCTTACAGCTTCATTGGGTGTCAATGATTTTGATTATAATAAACTCTCGGCATATCCAAATCCAGTTCGCAATGTTTTAAAAATATCTAACACTGGCAATTTGTCCAATCCTTCATTCCGTATTTTAAATATTTCTGGACAAACGTTACAAAAGTCTAAAAACCTAAATGACGAAGGAATTGATGTATCTGGTTTAAAAACTGGAATTTATTTGCTTTCAGTTGATTCTGACAAAGGAAGTAAGCAAATTAAATTTATAAAAAAATAAAAAAGTAACATGATAATCCGTTACTTGTACCAAAATAAAAATTGGAACACGGATGGCACGGATTTAAACAGATAAAACGGATATTCTTAATTAATAATCAGCGAAAATCCGCTCACCCGAGACCACAGGTCGAACTGGCGAAGCAATCCGTGTCATCTGCGTGCCATTTCTAACAGTTAGTCCGCTTAGCGGACATTCATAAAAAGGTATTAAAGCATTTGTAAATTTATTTAAGACATACACTATTAATCTGTAAGCCAGTATTACAACGCTTTTAGCAAAAAAATATGAAAAAATCTATATTACATTTTCGTTTTGTTTTTTTAACAACAATAACACTATTATTTTATTCCTACAGTGAGGCACAGACTAATTGTAAATGCGCAACCCCAAACCTATCACCTTTTGTTTTTGCAAAAGGAGCAGATGTGAGTTGGTTGCCACAAATGGAAGTCACAGGATATACTTTTTACGATGCTGATGGCACACCAAAAGATGGTTTGCAACTGCTCAAGGACAGAGGAATGAATACGATTCGACTTCATGTTTTTGTGAATCCATCCAACGATAAGATCAATGGACACAAAAGTGCGGCAGAAACTGTGGCGATGGCTGTAAGGGCTAAAAACATGGGGATGCGTATCCTGATTGACTTTCTCTATAGTGATAGTTGGGCGGATCCTGGTCAGCAAACCAAACCGGCTGCTTGGGCAAGTCACTCTTTTGAAGAGTTAAAGAGTGATGTTTATACATACACATACGATGTTTTGAATGCGTTAAAAACGGCAGGTGTTACACCAGAATGGGTACAAATTGGTAATGAAATTGCGAGTGGAATGTTATGGCCAGAAGGGAAAACACCAAATTGGGGTCCGTTAGCACAACTTTTAAACAAAGGATACGATGCCACAAAAGCGATTAATCCATCAATTAAAGTAATTATTCATCTTGATCAAGCAAATGACAATGCAAGATTTAGAAGTTTTTTTGATAATGTCACAGCCAATAATGTAAAATACGATGTGATCGGAATGTCGTATTATCCCTATTGGTTGGGGAGCAATTATACTGCTACAATTGTTCCTATGCAGCTCAACCTAAACGACATGGTTTCAAGATACGGCAAAGAAGTGATGGTAGTTGAAGTAGGTGGTGATCATAATTTAGTTCAAAACACCAAAAATATGCTGCTTGCTGTTATAAATGCAGTAAAAGCAGTTCCAAACAACAAAGGTTTAGGGGTACTTTATTGGGAACCTGAAGCGGCGAGTAGCTGGAGTGGGTATCCACTTAACGCTTGGCTGTCTAATGGTAAGCCTTCACCAGCTTTGGATGCTTTTAAAAATTAATCTTTTTAATCTTTTGTTCTGTACTTAAAATGTCACTTTATAAACCCGTTTCACAACTTTATTGTAAGTAAATATGAAAATAGCAATTATACAACTTCGATTAGTTTTAATGTCAATAATCGCATTGTTAATAAATTCCTGCACTAGTGCACAACCTTCAGAAACGATTACTCCTCCCGAAACACCATCAAATTTTGTTTTTTCAAAGGGAGCGGATGTGAGTTGGTTGCCACAAATGGAGGCAACTGGATATACTTTTTATGATGTTGATGGCACACTAAAAGATGGTTTGCAACTGCTCAAAGACAGGGGTATTAATACAATCCGACTTCGTGTTTTTGTTAATCCATCCAATCATAAAACTAATGGTCATTGTGGTACGGCAGAAACTTTGTCTATGGCTGTAAGAGCTAAAAGTATGGGGATGCGTATCATGATTGACTTTCATTATAGCGATACTTGGGCCGATCCTGCACATCAAGCCAAACCAGCTGCGTGGGCAAACCATTCTTTTGTAGAGTTGCAAAATGACGTTTACAAACATACGTATGATGTTTTGAATGCGTTAAAAACTGCAGGAGTAACGCCAGAATGGGTGCAGGTGGGTAATGAAATTCCAAGTGGTATGTTATGGCCTGAGGGTAAAATTGAGAATAATCAAAATTGGAATCAATTAGCGGTGCTTTTAAACAAAGGTTATGAAGCGACAAAAGCGATAAATACAGCAATTAAAGTAGTTATTCATGTTGATCAAGGGAATGACAACGGAAGATTCAGATGGTTTTTTGATAATATGACAACCAATAGTGTAAAATATGATGTGATAGGAATGTCCTACTATCCCTATTGGTTAGGGAGCAATTATACCACTACAATTGTTGCTTTGCAAAATAATCTAAAAGACATGGTTACTAGATATGGCAAAGAAGTAATGGTCGTAGAAGTGGGTGGCGATTATACTTTGGTACAAAACACTAAAGACATGCTAGTTGCCGTAATAAATGCAGTAAAAACAGTACCAAACAACAAAGGGCTAGGTGTCATTTATTGGGAACCTGAAGGCGAAAAAAGCTGGAGTGGGTATCAATTGAATGCTTGGCAATCTGACGGAAAACCTTCGCCGGCACTAGATGCTTTTAAAGATTAATTTAAGACGATAATGAAACATATTTTCAAAAGTTTACTTTTTTTACTATTCCTTTTTTCTATTGGAAATGTAAATTCGCAATCCAGAACTAAAGTTAATTTTGGTGAAGACTGGGAATTTAAACGTGAAGAAAAAACAACCTCAAATTGGGAGAAAATTACGATTCCGCATACGGCTAAAATTGAGCCTTTGGTGGTCAACAACCAATTTCAAGGCACCTGTTGGTACCAGAAAAAATTTAAAGTTCCTAATTCAAAAAATAAGAAAGTCTTCCTTTATTTTGAAGGTGTAATGCAAGAAGCCGATGTTTGGATTAATAACAAGAAAGTGACTAATCACAAAGGTGGCTATTTGCCATTTACAGTGGATGTCACTCCATTTTTAAAATCTAAAAACAATACTATTAAAGTCAAAGTCAACAACGAAGACAATCCAGAATTTCTTCCAGGAAAGCCGTTAAAAGATTTAGATTTTAATTATTATGGTGGCATTTACAGAAATGTTTACCTTATTACAACCGATAAATTATACATTACCAACCCGATTCAAGCGAATAAAAAAGCCAGTGGAGGCATTTATGCAAATTTTGACAAAAGCAACAAAAATAAAGCTTCTGGAACAGTTCAGGTTCATTTAAAAAATGAATATGCTATAGAAAAGAATGCTTCGCTAAAATTTACCCTAACCAATTGCGAAGGCGAAAAACTGGAATTTAAATCGGAAGCGTTTGCCATAAATGCCAATTCAGAGAAAACAATTACGCAAAATATAGTGGTGAATAACCCCAAATTATGGTCGATTTCAAAACCTAATTTATACCATTTAGAAATTCAAATTATTTCAAATAATAAAGTTATAGATAGTTACTCTGAGAAAATTGGAATCCGAAAATCGGAAATAAAAGAAGATGGCTATTATCTCAACGATGAGAAATTATACATTACCGGAACAAACGAACATCAAGAATATCCGTATTTGGGTTATGCAATTTCGGATGAAGCACAATATCGCGATGCGGTAAAAATTAAAAATGCAGGCTTTGATTTTGTGCGAATGTCCCACTACCCTCATGCCGAAGCGTTTTTAGATGCTTGTGACGAATTAGGGATTCTAGTAATGAATAGTTTAACGGGTTGGCAGTTTTTTGGCAACGAAACTTTTCAGAAAAATGCTATTCAAGATATTCGGGACATGGCAAGAAGAGATCGAAATCATCCGAGTATTATTTTTTGGGAAGCCTCATTGAACGAAACCCAAATGACGGAAGATTTTATGAAATTGGCTTCGAAAGCATTGAAAGAAGAATTGCCTTATGGAAATAATTGTAGTGCCAGTTGGATAGATAATGACAATTATGATTTGTTTATTCCAGCACGCCAACACGCAAAAGCTCCTGATTATTGGACAAAATACAACAAAGGAAATAGAAAAATATTCATTGCCGAATATGGCGATTGGGAATATTATGCACAAAATGCTGGATTCAATCAAACCCAATTTGCCAATCTGAAAGAAGACGAAAGAACCTCCCGACAGCTTCGTGCTCATGGTGAAAAACGTTTGCTGCAACAAGCCTATAATTTTCAGGAAGCAGCCAATTCAAATAGAAAAGGAATCAATACTATTGGCGAAGCCAATTGGGCAATGTTTGATTACAATCGGGGTTACAGCCCAGATTTAGAGAGCTCAGGGATAAGTGATATTTTTAGAATTCCAAAGTATGCTTACTCTTTTTACCAAAGCCAACGTGATGCCAATGTAATTTTAGATGCTGCATTAACTTCTGGTCCAATGCTAACAATTGCCAATAATTGGACAGAAACTTCCCCTTTGAACGTGACTGTTTACAGCAACTGCGACGAAGTGGAATTGTATTTGAACGATGTTTTGGTTGCCAAACAAAAACCATTACTTAATAAAAACAGTGACAAATTGAATCATCCACCATTTATTTTTAATTTGGATACATTTATTGCAGGAACATTACGAGCGGAAGGATTTATCAAGGGGCAAAAAGTAGTTTCAAACGTGGTTAAAACTCCTGAAAGCCCCTCTATGATAGAGGTAGCTTATGATATTTCTTCTAAGCCAATTAATCCTGAATCACCCGATATGATTTTTGTTTACGCCAAAATTACGGATGCCAACGGAACAGTAATCCCAACAGCAACTAATGAGGTAACTTTTTCGTTAACGGAAGGAAATGCCGAATTAATTGGTGAAAACCCCGTGAAGGCAGAAGCAGGAATTGCGACTATTATTCTTAAAACTAAAGATTTAAAAAAACCAGTAAAGGTTATGGCTAAATCTGAAAATTTGGAACTTAAAAGGTGTTCTGATTTGGTTTTAAATTTGGACAGTCAAAAATAAAATGATAGTAGGTCTGATTGGTTAGATTTGAACAAAAAAATCAAGTTTTATAATACAATTTAGTACTAATTTTGTTGCGTTATAAATCTATTAATTAAACCGAATAATGAAATATATTTTAGCAATAATTGCAGTATGTTTAATTGGCATTTCGATTTTTTCTTGTAATTCACAAATACAAATCGCTAACCAAGATAAATCGACCAATAAAATCGACCAACTTCTCAAACAATTGAACAATTCCAATGGATCAGACGTTCTAGTGATATCTCATAGAGGTGATTGGCGAAATTTTCCTGAAAACTCTTTAGAAGCTTTCTTTAGTGCTATTGATATGGGTGTTGATATGGCGGAAATGGATGTGGCAAAAACCAAAGACAATCAATTGATTATCCTACACGACAAAACATTAGACAGGACAACAAGTGGGAAAGGATTGGTCTCCGACTGGACTTTAGATTCGTTGAGAAAACTATATTTAAAAGATGGCCTAGGAATAGAAACAAAATATAAAATTCCAACATTGGAAGAAGCCCTAATGGTTTGCAAAGGGAAAACACTAGTAAATTTGGATAAATCATACGAATTTTTTAATCAGGCTTATGATGTTGCTAAAAAAACAGGCACAACAAAACAAATAGTTATGAAAGGGTATAATAAAACTGTTGATCAGGTTATAGCCGATTTTGGAACAAAATTAGACACCATCACATTTATGCCCATAATTAATTTGGATAATCAACCCAATGCACTACAAATAATTGATGATTATCAAACGAAGTTAAAAGTAAAAGCCTTTGAAATAGTATTTTCAAAAGACACTTCAAAAGTATTGACTAGGTTTCCTCAAATAAAGGAAAAAGGGAGTAGAATTTGGGTCAATTCATTATGGGCTTCCTTAAACGCTGGTCATGACGATAATGAGGCGGTTAAAAATAAAGACAGTATTTATGGTTGGTATTTAAAAAAAGGAGTGAACATGATTCAAACCGATAGACCTCAATTACTTATAAATTATTTAAGAAATAAAAAAGCCCACAACTAAAATCCAATGGTATTTTTAAATAGTTACTAGACTAAATGTTTAGAAGTGTTAGAATTTAATTCAGGATATATTAAAAAAATCAAGAAAGTTATACCATTACAGCATCATCTATAAAATTTTAAAACAGACTTATGGAAATTAAACCATCTTACAAAAATCACCAAATGAGAACACTAATTATTTCAGCACTATTCTTTTTAACTTTGAATTCATGCTCATCTGTTTCAGGTACTACATCTGTAACAGCACCTTCCTCAACAGTTGAATCTAAATTTGACACCAGCACCCTCTATCCTTCACCAAGTACAGTAATTCCGCATCACAGTGAATGGACAAAAGGACACTACAAAGAACGAATAGCTGAATTTAAAGCCAATCCGCTTGAATTTGGCGATATTGTATTTATAGGCAATAGTATTACGGAACAAGGGGGCGATTGGGCTCAAAGATTTGATAATTCAAAAGTAAAAAACAGAGGAATTGCAGGCGATGTAACCGCGGGAGTAATTAGCAGACTAAAAGAAATTTATTATTATAAACCCGAAAAGGTATTCCTGAAAATTGGAATTAACGATTTGTTTCATAGTGATTTAAATCCCGAGTATGTGGCCAATAATATTAAATTAATCGTTGCACTTATTCATCAAGAATCGCCAACTACAAAAATCTTTGTTCAAACCATTTTACCATCAAGAGATAATAATCCTTCCAAAGAGAGAATTGCAGCTACAAATGACCTTTTGAAAGCGATGACAACTACTGATTTTCTTCAAGTGATTGACTTACACTCGGCTTTTGCAAATAAAGATGATTTATTGATAGGCGAATACACTCATGACGGATTGCATTTGACAGAGTCAGGATATGTTGTTTGGCAAAACTACATCAAAGCATTTGTCAATGAAGGTAAAACTACCAGCTATGTAAAGAAAGAAACACCTACATCACAAAAACCTACTGTTATTTTTACTTCGGCTATGCCTGTTAGTACAACAATAGGAACCGTATTAAAGGTTAATTTTAAATATACCGCTGCCAAAGAAATAAACATTTACTCAGGTATCAATTTAATGAATGATTGGACTTGGGTGTCCTTTGTGGGTGGTCAAGGGAAGAAATTTTCTGCCGGTACTGATGTTGAGGGATCTTTTGATATCCCTATCCCAAAAGGAACAAAACCAACTGCCGATTTAAAAGATAAAATGAATTACAAAATCAATATCGAAATAAAATCGCTACCGGATTATACTTGGTTAGCAGGGGATTATCCAGCAACATCATTGAATCTTGTGACATCAAGTAAATAGGGTCATAATTACGGTAGCTCGAATGGTGTGTTTATTTTAGATTTTAAAGCATAATTTGGGTTGGGAGAAAATAAATGAAACGTCATAATAATACATCTATACGATTTGACACACAGGGAAATGATTATGAGAATAAAAAAAATCAAACAAATGAAGACTCCATTTAATGTATTACTAGCTTTATTAAGTTTGACCTCGTGTACATCTGAAACTAGTATTACTCCCATACCTGAACCTACATTTGATACTAGTATTCTCTATCCCTCACCTGATGTGGTAATACCATATCATACCGAATGGACAAAAAACCATTATATTCAAAGGATAGCGGAATTTAAAGCCAATCCTCTTCAAATTGGTGACATTGTATTTATTGGTAATAGTATTACTGAACTAGGTGGAAATTGGGGTATACGATTTAGTAACACTAAAGTGAAGAACAGAGGAATTGCTGGAGATGTAACCGATGGAGTATTAAACAGATTAGCCGAAATTTATTATTACAAACCGAAGAAAGTGTTTTTAAAAATTGGCATCAATGATTTATTTCGTGCTGAACTAACCTCTGAGTATGTAGCAAACAATATTCAAAGAATTGTCGACAAAATTCATTTAGAATCACCAGCAACAAAAATTTATGTTCAGACTATTTTACCAACTTCTAATAACACTTCTTTGAAAGCAAAAATTGCAGCGACTAATACCATTATTAAAAATAGTATTCAAACTAATTATTATCAAGTTATTGACCTTCATCCTTTATTTGCTGATGCCAATGATTTAATGATAGGGAGTTATACTGTCGATGGAGTACATTTGACAGAAGCAGGATATATTCTTTGGCAAAATTATGTCAAAGGATTTGTTAATAATTAGGGACTGTTTTTTAACATTAAAACACTAAAATGAAGAGACTAATTTTTTTCATCGTATTGACATTATTTTTTTATAATTATATTCAATCACAGTGTTTTACAATTGGGGCTGATATGTCTTATGCCAATTCTGTTCTTGCCAAAGGAGGAATATATAGAGATTCTAGCGGAAACACAACCGATCCTTATGCTTTGTTTGCTCAAAAAGGAGCTAATATGATACGAATTAGGCTATGGCATACACCAGAAAACAATATAGATAAATGCGGAAACCCCATTTCGACTAATAATCTGGACGATGTTATTTTAGCTTTCAAAAGAGCTAAAACACAGGGAATGAAATTGAATTTATCCATTCATTATGGGGATTATTTTAATGACCCGGGCAATCAAAAAATGCCGAAAGCTTGGAAGGGACTTTCTCATGGCATACTTCTCGACTCAATTTACAACTATACTTATTCTGTTTTGAAAAGGATGTATGCAGAAGGGGTTACTCCTGATATTGTAGCCATTGGAAACGAGACTACTTGGGGTTTTATTAATGAGACCGCTCCAACAAATGGATGGATTTGGCCTAATGACACTGATAAATTTAATCGTGCATTCACTTCTGTTGATAATTTTAATAAAGCAAACAGCACTTCTATAAAAAAAGCTGTTCATTTTACAGATACTACAGCAGGGTGGTTGTCGGGACTTTTTTATTCTAAAAATATTAGAAATTTTGATATCATTGGAATTTCTTTCTATCCCCATTTTTCTAATTTTTCTTCTTTACAACAATTAGGTAGTTTGATAACGCAATTAAAAACCACCTACAATAAAGAAATAATGATTTTCGAAACAGGTGCTCCTTGGGCCAACACTGCCTATGCTGATGGTTATGGTAATTTTATGGGCAATAATGGTAATTTCAATTATCCCGTTACTCCTCAAGGACAAAAAGATTTTTTATTTGATTTAGCAAATACGGTCTATAATGCTGGAGGAACTGGAGTTTTGTACTGGGAACCTGCTTGGATAAGTTCAGGAATGTGTGATTTGTGGGGACAAGGTTCTTCCTATGAAAACGTAAGTTTTTTCGATTTCCAAAATGGTAACCGACCCTTACCTGCTTTTGATATTTTTAATTTTTGTAGTTCTCTTTCTTTGAAAGAAGAAATAATTTACGATAAAATCTTAATTTTTCCAAACCCAGCCAGTAACGAAATCAAAATTATTGGATTGCAGCAAGATATTGCTGTTAAGATAACAGATGTTTTGGGGAAAACTATAAAAAACACACTTTCCAAAAATAACAGTATTGATATTAGTGATATCCCCAACGGAGTCTATACAATAAAGCTGTTTATTGACAACAAAGTAATTTCAAAGAAATTTATTAAAATATGACTCAATTTAATCGGAAAGTAATAATTCCATGTATTATACTTTTTTGTGGTTTTTCTACTAGTTGTAAAGGGACTAAAGACAAAATAATTATTGAAACTAATACTATTACAAATCAGCAAAAATTAGATAGTCTTCCATTAATTCCAAGACGCTTTCTAGAACAAGAAAAATTGAGTAACGGACATTGTTTGGTTAGAGGAAAAGGAGGAAACAGAGTAGTCGCATTGACTTTTGATGATGGACCAACGAATTTGTCCAACAGAATTTTAGATGTTTTAGATAAAAATGGAGTTAAAGCTACTTTTTTTTGGCTAGGAAAAAATCTTTCCGATAATAAAGCAATTATTGAAAAAGCTAAAAAAAGCGGACATCAAATTGCCAATCATAGTTGGAATCACACTAATGGATACGATTTAGATGAAAATGTTATTTGGGAACAACAAGTGCAAAAAACTTTTGAGGAATTAAAAACAGTTGCGGGTATTAAAGCTAAATATTACAGACCTCCTTATGGAGGGATTACCCAAAAACAAATTGATTTCCTCGGGAGTAAAGGTATTACAACTGTATTGTGGTCTATTACCACCATGGACTGGGACAAAACACAAAACGATGGTGATAGTATAGTAAATAAGTTTAAAGACTATCTTCATCCAGGCGCCATCGTTTTGATGCACGATTATGATTTTGGAAAATCAGAAGAAATGCTAGTTGCCTTGGATAACATGATACTGTATGGAAAATCACAAGGATATACTTTTGTAACAGTTGAGAAGATGAAGTGAAATAATTGCAGAAAATTACAATTATTTCGGTTTCAAATCACCATCAAATTACAGCCACGAATATCAGAATTATCAAAACGTCCCAATACTTCAAAAGAGTTATTGGGATTTTTTTTACCTAAATCCTGAGTGGCGATAAAAGAACAGGAATTAATATTAGCCAAATCTATCACGTTGATTCCGCCTGATTTTCCTTCAGGAACATAAGTCAAAGCATCTTCGGTATCACGAATTAGGATTTGCATCCAAGAAGGACATTCAAAAACTCCATTTCCTAAGGAATAGGCTTGTGATAATAATTCGGTCATGCCGTATTCAGAATGTATTGCTGTGACGCCAAAACCCCGACAAAGTTGATCATGTAATTCTTCTCGAATCATTTCTTTTCGACGCCCTTTCATACCACCTGTTTCCATAATAAGGGTATTTTGTAATTGAAATTTTTGAACTTCAATTAAATCCAATAAGGCATAAGTGACTCCAATTAAAATCACATTTTGACCTTCAGCGTCCAATCGAATTAGCTTTTCAATTAGTTCTTCGTGATTATGAAGATAAAAACCACTTTCTGTATTATTAGTTTTTTTTATTAAATCGTCTACCATATAAATCAAAGACGAACCTTCACGTTCTAAATAGGATGGAAGCAAAGCCAGTAGCACATAATCCTCGATATTACCATAGAATTGCGAGAACCCTTTTTCATAACTTTCTTCATATAACGAAACATCAGTAACGAAATGTTGGCTGGTAGTTATTCCTGTAGTGCCACTGCTAGTGAAGACAGTTTGAATTATTCCTGAAGTATCAGGATTATTTGTAACAACTTTGTGACTTTTAAAAAATTGTATGGGTAAAAATGGAATTTGAGCTATTGATTTAACTTTGGCACTATCGGTTTTCAAAAAATCGCAAAATTCTCTGTATACCAAGTTGTTTTCATATTGAAAGCGAAATACCTTCAAGGCTATTTTTTCAAATTCCTTTTGGTTAGATATTGAAAATATGTCAATGGTAGACTCCAATTTTTTTGTATAAAGGTAAATAAGAAATATAAATCTGTACTTTAATTCATCTGATATTCTAAACAAAATGTTATTCTGATGATTTAATTTTATCTTCCATGTTCTTAAAATTTAGTTTATTTTCTTTTCTCAGCAAAAAACCGTTTTATCAGCCCTGAAGCTTCAGTTGTACGAGGGGTTTTGGCAAATGAAGCTTCAG
>JANMZS010000153.1:0-7627 GCA_031383535.1 Flavobacterium sp. | reverse complement strand
CACTTAGACCGAGAAGCGCGAGATCTTGATTTTAAACACAATTTAGAACAAAAACAAAAAATTGTTACTCGTGTTGAAGAATTAGTCAATGAAACCGATATCAATAAGGCTTTCCGAGAATTACAAGATTTACATAAAATTTGGAAAGAAGATATTGGCCCTGTTTCAAGAGAACATCGTGAAGAAATATGGAATACCTTTAGCGATTTGACTAAGCAAATGCATGACAAACGCGAAGTTTTATTTGAGCATTTAAGAGGTAAAGAACTTGAAAATTTAGAGAAGAAAAAAGAAATTATTGCCCAAATAGAAGTTCTTGCAACCGAAAAAGTAAATTCTCATTCACTTTGGCTTGGTCAAGTTGAAAAAGTAGAAGCCCTAAGAACTACTTTTTATGCAGCAGGAAAAGTGCCTTTAGAAGTTAATGAAGAAACTTGGGGAGCGTTTAAAACTGCCGTTAGAAATTTCAATTCTTTTAAAAATTCATTTTATAAAGACATCAAAAAAGACCAAAACAACAATTTGCAACTTAAAATGGCTCTTGTTGCTAAAGCTAAAGAATTACAAGAAAGCACTGATTTTGCTACCACTACCCCAATAATGAAGCAAATTCAGGAAGAATGGAAACAAATAGGTCATGTTCCTAGAAAATTTTCAGATAAGATTTGGTTAGAATTTAGAGCCGCCTGTAATCATTATTTTGATAAATTAAAAGAACAGAAAAAAGAAGAAAACGTTGAAGAAGTTGAAGCTTTTGAGAAAAAGAAAGCCTATTTAGAAATGCTTCGAGAATTTCAGTTAGTAGGTGAGCATAAAACCGATTTAGATGCCATCAAATTACATATTGAAACATGGAAAGGTTTTGGAGCTGTCCCAGCTAATAGAAGACATATTGAAGGTAAGTTTAATAAAGTACTGGATGTATTGTTCGAAAAATTAAGTCTGAGTAAAAAGGATAATGAAATGATGCGTTTCTCAAACAGAATCGATCAGCTTTCAGAATCTAACGACACTAGAAAACTAGAAAACGAAAAAATCTTCTTAAGTCGTAAAATCGAAGAAATTAAGAATGATATTTTTCAATTAGAAAATAACATTCAATTTTTTACGAATACCAGAAATGCTAAAAAAGAAAATTCAATAGTTTTAGAAGTTCGTAAAAACATCGAAAAACATAAAGAAGAAATGGAACTTTTAAAAGAAAAACTAAAACAAGTTAAAAGTATAAATTAATCATAATACTATAAAAATTTAAAATTCAAAGCCTCATTCTTAATCATAGAATGAGGTTTTTTTGTGTTTTTTATAATAGAATACGGAGCTTTTCTAAGGAACTCTTTCCAGATGATTTGTAGGTCGCCGAGTTCGTTTTTGGCAAATGTGATGTCGATAAAAATTTCATTTTTTTTATATAGAAAACCCT
Organism: Flavobacterium sp.; assembly: GCA_031383535.1. Classification (GTDB taxonomy): domain Bacteria; phylum Bacteroidota; class Bacteroidia; order Flavobacteriales; family Flavobacteriaceae; genus Flavobacterium. The sequence goes on along the minus strand of JANMZS010000153.1, from coordinate 6,204 downwards.
ATCAGAGTTTATCCCGAGGCATAGGGACTGACAGGGTTGTGGTAATCTATTATAAGATAAAAAACTTAATTACACGTGCCTTTTAAGTTAGCATTATCTTGACCAGCTTTTTGTGCTTTTGTATCTGCATCAGCTTGTGAATAATATGAAAAGTAGGTTCCTGCTGGAATGTTTATGGTTACCGCCGAGCCAACGCCATTGGCACCACAGTTGTTTCTATAAAAAGTACGACTTTGTGGGGCGTTTAGATAAGGGGTAACTTCTATATTCTCTACTACATAATTAGTTCCAGAATACAAAGCTTTTAATTTAGCATCACAATCTTGAGAATCTTTAGGAAGGAGTGTATTATATTCTGACCGTAAAAGTAACTCCTTAGTATATATTGTAACTGAAAATAATTGCATACTTTTCTTATCATCAATATTCGTTAATTTTCGGTATTCATTATGATTATAAAATGACAAGCTAATTCCAGCTATATTTCGTTTGTCAACACCAGTCATTCCGGGTGCCACTCGATTAATAGGATAATGATATAAAATTTTTAATTCTAAATCATTAAAAATTTTAGATAATGGCTGACCGATGTATTTGGCTTTTTGATTTTCAAAATTATTTTTTAAATACTGAAGAGTATCTTTGTTTGAATTAGCAAACGAAACATAGTTGGTAGATTTTTGCGCATTTGTAGCGATAACCGAAAATATTGATATGGCGATTATTATAATTATTTTTTTCATGTTGATGTTATTAGTTATGGACAATCATTTTTAGTATAGATGTAGTTCTAGGTACTCTGGAGTTTTTTTGCGGTTGCAGGGATTCTTAATTACAATTTTTTGGCTTCATTCCAAAATTGAAATATTTGAAAATCTATGATTTTCAATTACATTTTTTTGGCTTCGTTCCAAAAAACATCCATTTCAGCCAAAGTCATATCCATAAGTGGCTTGCCTAATTCCCCTGCTTTACTTTCTAGGTATTGAAAACGTTTAATGAATTTTTTGTTGGTTCTTTCTAGAGCGTCTTCGGGATTTATATTTAAAAACCGAGCGTAATTAATCATCGAAAATAAAACATCGCCAAACTCTGCCTCTATCTTATCATGATTACCTGCTTGAACCTCAACCTGAAGCTCTTCTAACTCTTCTTGCACTTTATCCCAAACTTGATGGGGTTCTTCCCAGTCAAACCCTACCCCTTTTACCTTATCTTGAATACGACTGGCTTTGACCAAGGCGGGTAAACTTTTAGGAACGCCTTCTAAAACTGATTTTTTTCCTTCTTTTAGTTTCAATTTTTCCCAGTTTTGTTTCACTTCTTCTTCGTCATTTACCACAGCATCGCCATAAATATGAGGATGACGATGAATGAGTTTTTCGCATATTTCGTTACATACATCAGCTATGTCAAAATTTTGGGTTTCGCTCCCTATTTTGGCATAAAAAACGATATGTAACAGCAAATCGCCCAGCTCCTTTTTTACTTCGTTCAAATCATTTTCTAAAATAGCATCGCCCAATTCATAGGTTTCTTCAATGGTTAAATGGCGTAAGCTTTGCAAGGTTTGTTTCTTATCCCAAGGGCATTTCTCGCGCAAATCGTCCATGATGTTCAATAATCGTTCAAAGGATTGAAGTTGAGTATGTTTAGAGTTCATTAGAAAAATTTAGAAGTTTATTGGGTTTAGAAGTTTAGTTTTTTACAAACCATAATTATTGTAAAAATAAGAAATCCTGTCAGGAAAACATCGGGACAGGATTAAAATATGTTTTAAAAACTAATTAGTCTTTCTTAGCTTTTGTTTTTTTAGCAGGAGCTTTTACCTTTTCGGCAACTACTTCTTCAACCACTTTTTCTAATACTTCTTCAGCGTTTTCGATTATTGGCTCTTCTTTAGAGACTAAACCTTTTGATTGTAATAAATTATACCAATTTAATACTTTTTTGATATCCGAAGGATATACTCTTTCAGAATCATACTCAGGAAGTATTTCCTTGAAATAAGCAATTAATTTTGCATTGTCTTCTTTATGAGAAATGGCTGGCCCATTGTCTTCTTTAATGGCTATAGCTCTCATGACTTCTGACAATAATTTTTCACCTTCATAAGTATATATCGAAATTTCAGTTAATAAACTGACGTTTACTTTTAAGGCTACTGTAATTTTTTTTCCGTCAAGTAATGATTCGGCTAAAAATCCTGTGCGAGTTTGAACTTTTAAAGCGAATAAACCAGGTTTTCCTGAAATTGATAATATTTTTTCTAAATTCATTTTTAAATTTTGTTTTTTATTTGGGGTTATAAAATCAGTGTTTTTTATCTTCCTTTTTTATTACAAAATTTCATTCGGTAATCTGGTCTTGTTTTACCATCCATGATATTTTGCAATTTTTTCTTTATTAATTGTTTTTTTAACGACGAAATTAAATCCGTAAACAAAATTCCTTCAATGTGATCGTATTCGTGTTGTATCACTCTGGCAATTAGCCCATCAAAAACTTCGGTTTTTACAACAAAATCCTCTTCACAATATTCAACAGTTATTTTTTCGTTTCTAAATACATCTTCTCGCACTTCTGGAATACTCAAACAACCCTCATTAAAAGCCCATAATTCGCCTTCTTCTTTCAGTATTTTAGCATTGATAAAGGTTTTTTTAAAACTTTTTAACTGCAATTGCTCGTCGATAGACAAATCTTCATCATCACCAAACGGAGTCGTATCGATAACAAATAACCGTATGCTTAAACCAACTTGTGGTGCAGCTAATCCTACTCCATAAGCATTGTACATTGTTTCATACATATTGGCAATTGTACCTTTTAAGTCGGGATAGCTTGGCGAAATTTCCTCCCCTACTTTTCTTAAAACTGGATCGCCATAACCTACAATTGGTAAAATCATTTTCTATTGAATTTTATATTATTTTGCGAAAAATGAAAATTTAATTCTCCTATTTCGGTTCGCAAAAATAGTAAAAAAACAGCATCCAATTATCCTTAACTATTATTTAAATTTTGTTCAAAAAACATAACATCTTTTAACACAAATACTTTTTGACATAGCTTACCTTTGTATTTTTAAAATACTTCTATGTTAAGTAAGATAAAGGAATTTACTGTAGCTATAAGTTTTACAAATGCTCTCAAGGCAATGCTTGCTGCACTTATTCCTTTTTATGTCTTTTCCAGATTTGGTGATATTAGTAGTGGACTTACTATGGCAATAGGTGCCTTGTTCACTTTTCCGAGTGATATTCCTAGTAATTTGAAACACAAAGTTAATGGACTATTAGTTACTGTTTTAATTCTATCAGGCTCTAATTTGATCATTAATGTAACCTATCCGTATCCTTTTATCTTTTATCCTGTATTTTCTATTTTAGTTTTTTTCTTATCTATGTTTGCCGTTTATGGACAACGTGGCACTATGGTCGCTTTTTCTGCTCTGTTAACCATTTCTATTTCATTTGCTCACATTCATACTGGATGGAAAATACTAGAATTTTCTTGGTTATTAATGGCTGGAGGTTTATTCTATTTGATAATTTCATTGCTTTTTTACTTTATAAGCCCACATCGATATACCGAATTACAAATTATTGAGTGCATCAAATTGACCTCGAAATATTTAAAATTAAGAGGTGAATTATGGGCATTAGATTCTGACCGAAAAGAAATAACCCGTAAACAATTAGTTCTACAAGTTGAATTAAATGAAATTCATGATAAGATTAGAGAAATTTTAGTACGAAACAGCCCCGATAATGGGGCTTCAAACCAAAATCGAAAAATGCTTCTTTCCTTAATTTACCTTGTTGAAATTATGGAACTTGCCGTGTCAACTTCATTCGATCACAATAAATTACATCAAAAATTTGATGAACATCAAAATATATTAGTGACTTATCAAAATTTGGCTTTTAGCCTAGCTAAAAATTTAAAATCATTATCAAAAAAAATCAGAAAAAGAGAAGCATATATTCCGAAAATTAACTTGTTCGATAATTTATATGCTTTTGAAAAAGCTATCGCTGATTATGAAACAATTTTAGGGAAACAAGAAGCTTCAGAAGGAGTTCTTATGCTAACAAACATGCTTCATTATGCCGAAAAACAAGTCGAAAAAATCAAAACTTTAGAGAGAGCCTATACCTCTAAAATCAAATTAAAAGATCTTGCTGTAAGAGATAAATATTTAGGACGACTAATAAAACCTCATTATTATCCTTTAAACACCTTAGTCGAAAATTTAAAATTTACTTCCTTAGAATTTAGACATTCGCTTAGAATAACTACTACACTATTATTGGGTTTCATGGTGGGCAAACTGCTACCTTTTGAAAATGTGTATTGGATTTTAATTACCATCGTAGTCATCATGCGACCTGGATATGGTCTTACTAAAAAAAGAACCTTTGATCGTTTTGTTGGAACTATTATTGGCGGAGCTATTGGTTTTGCTATTTTATACTTTGAACCAAGTATAGTCACATTAGGTGGTTTAAGCGTTTTTTTTCTAATTTTAGGCTTAACCTTTAATCCTTCGAATTTTAAAATCGGATCTGCTTGTATTACTTTAAATATTATTTTTTTATTTGCCATAATGAATCCTAGTCATGGTGATATTATTCTGTATCGAATTTTAGATACTTGTGCGGGAGCGATTTTGGCCATTTTAGCGAATCATTTTTTTTGGCCTTATTGGGAGTTTTTGAATGCTACAGAAAATATAAAAAACTCTATTGTTGCTAATAGAGATTATCTAAAACAAATATCTATTTTGTATAATAATAAAGCCTCAATTAATTCAAAATATCGATTGGCTCGGAATCAAGCTTTTATCGCCATTGGCAATCTTATGGCTTCTTTTCAAAGAATGGTTCAAGAACCCATTTCAAAACAAGAAAAAATACAACAGTTGTATAAATTCACAGTCATTAACAATGCCTTGCTTTCATCGGCAGCCTCTTTGGGAACTTATACGCAGTCACATAAAACCTCACAAGCTTCAAAATCTTTTAATATTGTGTTTGATCGGGTGATCAAAAATTTAGATGATGCAATTGCTATACTAAATGAAGATATTGATTTAAATGAAACCAATCAAATTCCAAAAGAAAAAACGAATCAAAGTTTTACAGAATTAAAAAAAATCAGAGAACAAGAATTAAAAATGAGCGATAAAATTACTGATAGCGAGGATTTTAATCTTAAAATGCAAGAAGTTCAACTTATCATTGAACAATTAGTTTGGTTAACTAATATCTCAGAAAATATTTTAAAGACGACCAAAATCTTTAAAAGCACTTAATTTAAAATTAAAACATTTTCCTGGTTAAATAATCTTGAAGCATTATCGTAGCCGATATTTCGTCAATTAATGCTTTATTCTGACGTTGTTTTTTTTTCATGCCGCTATCTATCATGGTTTGAAAAGCCATTTTTGAAGTAAAACGCTCATCAACACGAATGACTTTCATATCAGGAAAATGATTGGTAAAATGCGTTACAAATCCTTTGATTATTGAGGCACTTTCGGAGGGTTGCCCGTTCATTTGCTTGGGTTCTCCTATTAGTACTGCTTCTACCTTTTCTTTGGAAAAATAATCCTTTAAAAAAGCAATTGCCGTAGCCGAAGGAATCGTCGTCAAACCCGAAGCGATAATTTGCATTTCATCGGTAATAGCTATTCCGGTACGTTTTTGTCCGTAATCTATGGAGAGGATTCTTGGCATTTATAAGGAGTCTTTATATTTTATGAAACCAAAGACAATTATAATACCTTGTTCAACATCAATTTTATAAACAGATATATATCCTTTAAAAACATAATCTCTTATGCATTCATCACCATCAGAATAAATTGATTTTTTAAAATGAAAAGGGTGTTTCAAATCTTTCTTGATATTTTTTATCAAGTCTTTTCTAAATTTTAAAGCAGCTCTAGGTTTGTCTTTATAAATATAACGAACTTGATCTATTAAATCTAATTGAAAAACTTTACTGAATTTTATTATCATATTCCGTAAAAATTTTGTCCATCATTAAATCTAATTCATCCGCAGAACAAAATTCTGCAGTTCCGTTATTAATTTTAGCTAATTCTAAATCCATTTTTATCTTATTTCTAACAAAATCAGGATCTTCCTGAACTATTTTCAATTCATCCGAAGAAAATGAACTTAATAACTCCAA
>JANMZS010000146.1:0-5194 GCA_031383535.1 Flavobacterium sp. | reverse complement strand
ATTAGTTTGGAACAGAAAAATTAATTATTAAAAAAAACAAGCATTGAACGAAGGGAAAAGATATTCGAAATAAATAAATTATACACTATAAATATACTGATTTTCAGCCTATTAATCTAATTTTAAAGAAGAAATTTCTTTCTTTTTTAGTTGGTTTTTCAACCCTTGATTCGCATTATTAAATCATTTAAATCATTTAGATTTTCTTCAAGACTTTTAGTTTTATCAATATATATGCTCAAAATTGATTTATTTTCATTTAATTTATTTTCATTTTGTTCTAATAATCGAGAAAAGGAAGAAGCGTCTCTCTCTGATTCTAGTAATTTACTTTCAAGACTAGTGTTTAATTTATTTATTTCGAATATCTTTTCCCTTCGTTCAATGCTTGTTTTTTTTAATAATTAATTTTTCTGTTCCAAACTAATAACTTGTTGCTCATATTCTTGAATTTTAGTAAAGTATTCATCTCTTGTTTTTTTTACATCTTCAAATCTAGATTTATTTACAACTAACTTACTAACAGTTTTTTCATTCATTCTTGGAATTATATTGTGATTTGTTACATTAACAACTAATCTAGAAATAACAATTAAAATGTAGCTTAAAATCATTAATCCAAAAGCAATTGAAATATTTAATATAATTTCTTTCCATAAAAACTTATCATTGTAATATGTTCTAATAAAATTCTTTTTATCGTCTAAAGTACAATCTGTGTCAAAATTGAATATTGTATAAACTAATTCCCAATTTCTAATCAGCCATACAAAAATTAATGATCCAAAAAAGGGATTAGTATTTTTTCTTTGATGTTATCTAAAATTGAATTAATATAATTCATTTATAAAATGTTTAAATATTTTAATGTAAATATATAAATAATCCATAATATGTAAGATAATTGTTTAATAATGCACTTTAAACAACAAAGAATTGTAATAAAAAAATCCACAAATGTCTTTTGATTTTGTGGAGTGTGGTAAAAAAATCATTTTTAAAAGATTAAAACTAAATCTTTAGAAAGAAAATAGTAATTTATAGCCCCGATAGTCCCGAATCTTCGGTAGAAAATCCTTTATACCCTGTCAGGGTTCAAAACCCTGACAGGGTGTAAAGATTGAAGTGTATAGTGGGAAATAGCTTCTCAAAAAACGAAAATTTTTTGCTCCTAAAAAACAATAAAACTATTATCTATTAGAACGTCTATCATTATTTTGTTCTGGACGTCTCGGGCCAAAACTGTTATTTGCGCTTCTACTAGAATTACCAGTATTGGGTTTCCTTGGAGTTGAATTGCGTTGTGGTCTGCCTTGACCTTGTTTAATAGGTTCTGTTGAAGCGTTGGGATCTGGCTCAAAACCTTTGATTTGCTCTTTCGGCAATTTCAAACCCACCAATTTTTCTATATCACGCAAGAAAACAGTTTCGTCTGGACTAAACAACGAAATGGCTTCTCCACTGGCTCCAGCTCTTCCGGTTCTCCCAATTCGGTGCACGTAATCCTCTGGAATATTAGGCAATTCAAAATTAACCACGTGTGGCAACAATGGGATGTCCAAACCTCGAGCGGCAATATCGGTGGCGACCAAAGCAGTTAGGCTTCCGTTTTTGAAACTGGCTAAGGCTTTGGTTCGTGCGCCTTGACCTTTATTGCCATGAATAGCTGCGGCTTTAATACCGGCACTAATCATACTTTCGGTTAGTTTGTTAGCACCTTGTTTGGTACGGGTAAAAACCAAAATCTGTTTCCAGTTGCCTTCCGTAATCAGTTTGATGATTAATTCGGTTTTTTTCTCTTTGGCACAAGGATATACTTTTTGGATAATTGCCTCAACAGTTGTGTTTTCTGGAGTAGCTTCCACTTGAACAGGATGGTGCAAAATGCCCATTGCCAATTTCTTGATGTCTTTGGAGAAGGTTGCCGAAAATAGTAAGTTTTGTCTCTTGGACGGCAATACTTTCAGGATGCGTTCGATATCTCGCAAAAATCCCATGTCCAACATTCTATCTGCTTCGTCTAAAACTAAAATTTCCACTTTGGAAAGCGTTACTAAACTTTGATTTTGTAAATCAATCAATCGACCCGGAGTGGCTACTAAAATATCGACACCTTGACGCAATTGAGCCACTTGTGGATTTTGGTTTACACCTCCAAAAATTACGGCGCTGCGCAAATCTACAAACTCACTGTATTCTTTTATATTGGCTAATATTTGTGCAGCCAATTCTCGTGTTGGTGTCAATATCAAGGCACGAATGGGTCTGTGACTTAGGTGTTTTCCTTGCGATAATATTTGTAATATGGGTAGCGTGAAACCTGCTGTTTTTCCAGTTCCTGTTTGGGCGGATGCCAATACATCTTTGCCTTCAAGGATTGGTGGAATTGCTTTTTGTTGTATTGGAGATGGAGTTGTGTATCCTTTTTTGCTGATGGCTTTTAATAAAGTATCCGATAATCCTATTGAGTTGAATGACATAAATGGTGTTTCTGAAGTAAACACAATTTAGTGTACTTCTTTAAGATGGCGCGAAGATAGGGCTAATTTTTATGGATGTGCTTTTGATTGCTTGACTTTGTTGAAATATAATATTTTTTAGCTACTACTAAAATCTATTGATAATGAACTTGATAATGAAAAAAAAAGCTAAAAATTTAAAATACATTTAAGTCTTTAGAATTTAATCACTTTCCCCTTTTTTAGTAGAATTATAGCCTTGTCCCAAGTGGGTAAACTATCAGTTTCATAGGTATAAGTCCAAATTTCTTTAGCGATTGTTTTACTTTTTTTCATTGATTCAAGATGCGCTCCACTTGTTGTAAAAGTAATCAAATCTGTTTCATTCTCCCAAAGCGTCATGGTATAAAACGTAGTCCAAAATCCTTTGTTTTTAAAATCGATATGGTTTGAAGTCTTTAGCTGTTTTACTATTTGTAAAACGTAATTGGCAAAGACGAAAAATTTGAATGGGCTTTTTAATTCTATCGAGGTAATCACTGCTTTCATTTATACATTTTTAATGATTTGATATCACATAAATTTCACCTAAGAAATTCTTTTTAAATTCTATTAATTTACCTCCGCAAAAGTATCTCCTTGTTTAATATCACCTGATTTAAAACCACGATTAAACCAATACATTCTTTGTTCAGAAGTTCCGTGAGTAAACGAATCAGGAACAATCTGTCCTTGCATTTTTGATTGAATAGCATCATCCCCAACAGCATTAGCAGCACTTAAAGCTTCTTCTATATCGCCTGATTCTAATATAGCATTTTGTTTTTCATTATAATGTGTCCAAAGTCCAGCATAAAAATCAGCTTGTAATTCTAAGGCAACTGATAATTTGTTAGCTTCGGCTTCACTTTTTCCTTCTTGTGCTTGACGCATTTTTGCCGACGTGCCTAATATAGTTTGTATATGATGTCCAAATTCATGGGCTAAAACATAAGCTATGGCAAAATCACCGCCTTGGGCACCAAATTTTGTTCTTAATTCCTCAAAGAAATTCATATCCATATAGATAATTTTATCTCCAGGGCAATAAAAAGGTCCAGAGGCAGAACTCGCACCGCCACACGCCGTTTGCACTTCTCCGCTGAACAACACTAATCGTGGAGCTTCAAAAGCTAAATTGTTTTCCTCGAATATTTTTGACCAAACATCTTCGTTGTCTGCCAACAATGTTTTTACAAATTCACCTTCTTTTTCTTCGGCTACACTCAAGGCTCTACTTTCTGTTTGGGCAGACTGTTGTTGGTTGAATTGTTCTAAAATTGGGGTTAGCATTTGTGCATTTTCGCCACCAAAAGTGTTTAATAGCAAAATAACAATTCCTAAAACACCACCGCCAAGTAAAGTCTTTCCTCCGCCAGTCATTCCTCTTCTGTCGTCAACATTATCGCTTTGTCTTCTACCTATCCATTTCATGTTTATAATTTTATATTGAATGCAATTTAATGATTTATCTGATTTAAAAATAAAAATAAGAGGCGGAATCTCATGGGTCAAGCTTAATTCGACTAAAATTGAGAATACATTTTTTTGAATTCACAGGAAAAAGAAGTTAAAAAAGAGATTGAAAAATAGGTAAAAGAAGTCGCCAATATTTTTACAATTCCTGGAATTGGAGTCTTGACAGCAGTAATTGTTTTGGCAGAAACAAATGGCTTTGAGCTTATTAGAAACAAGAAGTAATTGGTGAGTTATGCTGGAATTGACGTAAAAGAAAAACAATAGTTCCCTATGACATAGAATATGAAACCAAAAAAAATAGCGTGAAAGCACTGATGGCAAAATCACGCTAAAACAGTCTAGCACTAAGGCTGACTTGAAATACAAATTTATGAAAATAAAAGAACTGTAAACAAAAATAAAAGTGACTGGATTTTGTAAAATAAAAATTAATATTTTTGGAAATCAACACAGAATCTATAGGGACTGCCAGCCCGACTATTAATCCCTCCTGTTTTTATAGAAGGGATTATTGTTATTATAGCATAACAAAAAATGATTCTTTAGGTTCTATAATGTGGTAATTATCACTTATTTTTGTGCTCTCAAAATATAATTTAAATACACTATGTCTGATACAATCGAAAAAATAAAATGTCTTATTATAGGATCTGGCCCTGCAGGATACACTGCGGGAATCTATGCCGCTAGAGCCAATATGAATCCTGTTTTATATCAAGGAATACAACCAGGAGGACAATTAACTACTACGAATGAAGTAGAGAATTTTCCGGGTTATGTTGACGGGGTTACTGGACCAGAAATGATGGTACAATTACAAGCTCAAGCACAACGTTTTGGTACAGATGTTCGTGATGGTTGGGCTACAAAAGTTGATTTTAGTGGTGGGGTGCATAAAGTTTGGATCAATGATAGCATCGAATTACATTGTGAAACTGTTATCATTTCGACGGGTGCAACTGCTAAGTATCTAGGATTAGCTTCTGAACAACATTATTTAAAAATGGGAGGTGGTGTTTCGGCTTGTGCCGTTTGTGATGGATTCTTTTATAGAAATCAAGAGGTTGTTATTGTAGGTGCTGGAGATTCTGCTTGTGAAGAAGCTCATTATTTGTTATGCTATAATAACAATAATCCCTTCTATAAAAACAGGAGGGATTAATAGTCGGGCTGGCAGTCCCTATAGATTCTGTGTTGATTTCCAAAAATATTAATTT
>JANMZS010000145.1:0-17027 GCA_031383535.1 Flavobacterium sp. | reverse complement strand
TAAAGTAGCCGAATTTGATATTATGTACGGTGAAGGAATCTCGAAAACTGGTGAAATCTTGGATCTAGCCGTTGAATTCGAAATCATCAAAAAAGCGGGTTCTTGGTTCAGTTATGGCGAAACTAAATTAGGTCAAGGTCGCGATGCTGTCAAATATTTTATAAAAGACAATCCGGAATTAGCCTATGAATTAGAAGAAAAAATAAAAGCTTTAATAAAATAAAATAACGCTTAAAATTAGAAAAGAGTTCGCCGCGGCGAACTCTTTTTTTTAGTGTCATTGCGAGGAACGAAGCAATCCCAGTAGTTGCTCACATTTATTATTCGTTATGCGATTGCCTCGTTCCTCGCAATGACACTAAAAAAAAGAGTTCACCACGGGTGAACTCTTTTTTTGTTTTTAAGCGTTATTTTCTTTTATCAAAGCTTTGATTTTAGCTTCTAGTTCATCCGCCAATTCTGGATTGTCCTTGATTAAGGTTTTCACCGCATCGCGACCTTGTCCTAATTTGGTGTCGCCATAACTGAACCAAGAACCCGCTTTTTTGATGATTTCAAATTCAACGGCTAAATCCAAGATTTCTCCAGTTTTCGAAATTCCTTCGCCGTACATAATATCAAATTCGGCTACTTTGAATGGCGGAGCGACTTTGTTTTTCACGACTTTCACTTTGGTTCTGTTTCCAAGAACATTATCGCCATCTTTAATTTGTGTTGAACGGCGAATATCCAAACGAACTGAAGCATAAAACTTCAAGGCATTTCCACCCGTTGTTGTTTCTGGATTTCCGAACACTACCCCGATTTTTTCTCTCAACTGGTTGATGAAGAAAACTGTACAATTGGTTTTGCTAATCGTTCCTGTTAGTTTTCTCAAGGCTTGCGACATCAAACGAGCGTGTAATCCCATTTTAGAATCTCCCATTTCGCCTTCGATTTCACTTTTTGGAGTCAAAGCGGCAACCGAGTCAATTACAACAATATCAATGGCTCCTGAACGAATCAGGTTCTCGGCAATTTCCAAAGCTTGTTCCCCATTATCCGGTTGCGATATGATTAAGTTTTCGATGTCTACACCTAATTTTTCGGCATAATTTCTATCAAAAGCGTGTTCTGCATCTATAAAAGCGGCAATTCCGCCCGCTTTTTGAGCTTCGGCAATAGCGTGCAAAGTCAAAGTTGTTTTTCCTGAGGATTCTGGGCCATATATTTCGATTACTCTTCCTTTTGGATAACCTCCAACGCCTAATGCTAAATCGATTCCCAAAGATCCTGACGAAATGGTTTCTACTTCGACAATGGCTTTGTCGCCCATTTTCATTACGGTGCCTTTTCCGTAGGTTTTATCTAGTTTGTCAAGGGTAAGTTGTAGTGCTTTTAATTTGGCTTCTTTCTCTGAACTCATCTTTTCTTTCATTTATATTTGTGTTTCTCTTTTTGTAAAAATACTTCTTTTTTTGGAAGTTGCAAGGGGAATGTTTTGGAAAATTTTATTAATCTTTCTAAAACTCTCTTTGATAATTGTGTTAAATTAAGTAGGTTTGATGAAAATCAAATCGAGTGACAGATTTAAACAAAATTTATCTTTTTAGAATGTTGCATATTGACAATATTAGTCATGTATTACAATATGGAATTACAAAAATAGATTCTGTTAACGCAAATCAAAATTATAAAGCGATTGGTGATATTAGTTTAATAAGTAATCGTAATTCATTTTTTACTCCCAACGGGAAAACACTTGGAAATTACATACCGTTTTATTTTTGGTTTAAAATGCCAATGCTTTATGTAATACAAAAGGGTTTCAATGGAGTGCAACCCACTTCTTCGGAAAATATTGTTTATTGTATTACATCTGTGGCACAAATAATAAATTTTGAAATTGATTATATTTTTACAGATGGTCATGCAGTTGATTGCTTGAGTAGTTTTTATTTTTCAAATGAAGTTTCAAATATTGAGGAAATAATTGATTTAAAAGCTATAAAAGATCAGTATTGGATTGATCCAAAAGATTTAGATAAAAAAAGAAAAAAGGAAGCTGAATTCTTGGTAGATGGCGACATTCCTGAATTAGCAATAGTTTGTTATATCGTATTTAATCAATCGGCTAAAAACAAACTACTTCAGCTTGGATTATCGGAAAAGAAGATATTAATAAAAAGCGAATATTATTTTTAAGATGCTAAAGTTTGTAAAAGGAAATTTATTAGAGAGCGAAGCGCAAGCTTTAGTAAATACTGTAAATACCGTTGGTGTTATGGGTAAGGGAATTGCTTTGCAGTTCAAAAATCAATTCCCAGAGAATTACAAGACTTATGCTAAAGCTTGTAAAAATAACGAATTTCATATAGGGAAATTATTAGTTACCGAAGAACAATCTTTATTCGGGGGCAGTAAAACAATAATTAATTTCCCAACTAAAACAGATTGGCGTAAACCATCTGAGTATAGTTATATTGAAAAAGGAATGATTGAACTTGTCAATGTGATAAAAAGTAAAAATATAAAATCAATTGCCTTACCACCTTTAGGAGCAGGTCAAGGAGGTTTAGATTGGAATAAAGTTCGTCGAATGATGGAATATTATTTAAAAGACCTTGATATGGAAATAAGCATATATCAACCAAATGCTGCAATCGAAGAAGTTTTAAAAAAAGAGCGTGTTAAATTGACTCCAGCAAGAGCAATGTTGTTATCTGTTTTATTTGAACTTGTTAGAAATGGTGAATTTGTTTCGGAATTTTCTGCTGAAAAGATTGCTTATTTTTTACAACGTTTTGGGGGTAAGGATGTTTTCAAATTAGAGTTTTCGGCAAATTTTTATGGCCCATATTCGGGAAAAGTTAAGCATGTTCTGTATTATTTAAATGGAAGTTATATAACGGGATACAGTTCTAAAGACAAAAAACCGTTTGAGGAAATTGCTCTTAGAGCGAATACTGAAAAGGAAATAATAGGTTTTCTTAATTTACCTGAGCACCAAAAACATAAGGAAGTCGTAGATAAAACTAAAGATTTTTTAAAAGGGTTTTACTCTTCATTCGGTCTAGAATTATTATCAACAATTGATTTTATTATTGTAAATAAAAAAACTAAATCTGAAGAAATAATTATTAATCATCTTGAGCAGTGGAGTGAAAGGAAAAAGACTTTTTCCAAATTTATAAAAATTGCTATGAATAATATTGAAAAACATACAATGGTATAATTTACAAAAAATAATTAGAGTTAATATACTAAATCTAATTATTTAAACAAACAACGCCTTCAATTCCGTGGCGTCGTGAGGATTCATTTTCCCAGCCAAGACCAAACTCAATTGTTTTCTTCTTAATGCTGCAGTATACCGTTGTTTTTCAAGTTCTGTTTCAGGTAGTATTTCAGGAACTTCAACAGGTTTTCCGCTATCATCTACCGCCACAAAAGTATAAATGGCTTCGTTGGCCTTTGTTTTGGCTCCCGATTCTCGGTCTTCGACCCAAACATCTAGATAGACTTCCATCGAGGTTTTGAACGCTCTAGACACTTTTGCCTCTACAATAACCACACTTCCTAAGGCAATCGCCATATTGAAAGCCACATGATTGACGGATGCGGTAACACAAATCCTGCGAGAATGTCGCCCTGCCGAAATACAAGCAGCACGATCCATTCGAGCCAATAATTCGCCACCAAAAAGGTTATTTAAGGCATTCGTTTCGCTAGGCAAAACCATGTCTGTTAAAACGGTCAAAGATTCGGATGGGTGTTTTGAGGTCATTTTTATGTTTTTAATTTAAAAAAATTTACCGCAAAGGCAGCAAAGTTTTCTCTTTTAGAAATAAATATTTAAGAACGCTAAGATGAAAATCTTAGATTTTCAAGGGGTAATTACTTTTTAAAAGATTCTGTTTCTATCTTAGAAAATCGAAGATTTTCAACTTTGCGAACTTTTAAAAACCATCAAAATATTGCTTTGCTTCTTTGCGGTAAATTTTTAAAGCCAAATTTGTTATTAACTCAATAATAAAACCGCCATCACAGCAGGAATAAAATAAATAACAATAGTTCTGGCACCGTCATAATCTTTGGCTAATCGTTGCCCAAAAAGCAACATCAACAAAGTAATACTCGAAAAAATAGCGCCATACAATCCAAAGGTTCTTCCGTTGCTTACTACTAATTCGATGCTACCTACAATGCACAAAACTCCCGAAATTAATTCTAAAATCAGAATGTGAACTAAGGCTAGATGTACTAAATTTTTAAGCCGAGTTTTGGCAAAATGCTCTTTTAACCAACTGAGATTGTCTTTCCAATAAAATAGTTTGTCATAGCCTGATTGAATGAAAGTAATGGCCAAAAAAACCAAAAGCAATATAGAAGCAGCATTATTCATAACCTTATTTTTTATGGATTAAACGAGTTAGTTTTATAGATAAATCGGTTAGGATTATTTTAGCATTTCCGTTTCGTTCGATATGATACATAGCCTCCGATAATTCCTGAAATATTTCGTTAATGTTGTTGCCATTGACAAAAGGGGCAAATTTTGCGATGGTAAAATTTTCTACTTTGGGTTCTAAATAAACCAAACTTGGTGTTTCATAATTGTAAAGCAATGCCTGACGAAAAAGATCAATACAAAACTGCAAGAATTTTTTTTGGGTTTCTCTTCCTAAGGCTGCTATTTGTTCGCTCCAATGAATTAAATCGGCTATAACAGCGGGATTTCCTTTGGCTTTGAAAGCGGCCCGAACCCAAATAACAAACCATTGTTCAAAAGGGAACTCTTCGCTATTATCTTTTAACAAATGCAGGGCTTTGTTGAAATTTCCTTGTGCCTGATGAGCAATTTTTGTAGCTAGTTTTGGGTCTGTATTTTCTCGTGAAATCAAAGCTTCTGTAATAACACTTTCGCTTAATCCATTAAAATGTAAGACTTGGCAACGAGAACGTATGGTTTGAATAATGTCTTCTTCATTTTCGGAAATGAGAATGAAAACTGTTTTCTCGGGTGGTTCTTCGAGTAGTTTGAGTAACTTGTTGGAAGCCGAAATATTCATTTTATCCGCCATCCAAACAATCATAATTTTATAACCGCCTTCGTATGATTTTAAGGCTAATGTTTTCAAAACCTCTCCAGCATCTTCTACACGAATAAATCCCTGTTTGTTTTGAACTCCTAAAACGGAATACCAATCGAATAAACCGCCATACGGATTTTCGGCAAGAAATTGCCTCCAATTAGCAATAAAATCAATGCTTTTGGGGTCTTTTTTTATATCTTCGTTGGTGACTGTTGGATATACAAAATGCAAATCGGGATGGGAAATCTTTTGGAATTTGAGATTACAACTTTCGTTTACTCCTGAATTTTCACCGTTTTGATTGCCACACAAAACATATTGTGAGTATGCAATCGCCATGGGTAAAGTACCACTTCCTTCGGGTCCAATAAATAATTGTGCGTGTGGAATTCTACCCAAATCGGCACTTTGAGTCAAGTGATTTTTGATATGTTCCTGTCCTAAAATATCTGAAAACTGCATAAGGCAAATATAATCGAAAATGGATGAGACACGAAATTTAGAAAGCAAAGTTTCTGTACACTAAGACCAATTTAAAAAATTTATCGGTTTATTATAACGTTTTCGCAGCTATTTACTGCCTTTTTTCGAGAAATTTGGATTTATTCCTTACCAAAATGTTCTATATTTGTCACTCTTTCAAAAAAAACTAAAAATAGAATTTAATGAAAACTATAAACGATTTCAATTTTGCCTCACAAAAAGCTATAATCCGTGTGGACTTTAATGTTCCTTTAGACGAGAATTTTAATGTAACCGATGCCACCCGTATCGAAGCGGCTAAGCCTACAATCGACAAAATTCTTGCCGATGGCGGAAGCGTAATTTTGATGTCGCATTTAGGTAGACCAAAAGGGATTCAAGAAAAATATTCGTTAAAACATATTCTAAAGACAGCTTCAGAAATTTTAGGTCAAAACGTTAAATTTTCGACAGATTGTATCGGAAATGAAGCGGTAAAAGCCGTGAAAGAGCTGCAACCAGGCGAAATTTTATTATTAGAAAATTTACGTTTTTATGCAGAAGAAGAAGCAGGAGATGTTGAATTTGCTAAAGAATTGGCATTCTTAGGTGATATTTATGTAAATGATGCTTTTGGAACAGCGCACAGAGCACACGCATCGACAACTATTATTGCTCAATTTTTCCCAAAAAATAAGTGTTTTGGATTATTATTAGCCAAAGAAATTGAAAGCTTAAATAAAGTTTTAAAAGATTCTCAAAAACCAGTAACGGCAGTTCTTGGAGGTTCAAAAGTATCTTCTAAAATTACGGTGATCGAAAATATTTTGGACAAAGTAGATCACATGATTATTGGTGGCGGAATGACTTTTACTTTCGTCAAAGCCTTAGGCGGAAAAGTGGGTGATTCAATTTGTGAAGATGATAAACAAGAATTAGCTCTAGAAATCTTAAGATTAGCCAAAGAAAAAGGAGTTCAAATTCATATTCCTGTTGACGTTGTTGCAGCCGATGATTTTTCTAACACTGCCAACACAAAAATCGTAGATGTTCGTGAAATTCCTGATGGATGGCAAGGATTGGATGCTGGACCAAAATCTTTAGAAAATTTCAAAAAGGTAATTTTAGAATCAAAAACGATACTTTGGAATGGACCTTTGGGTGTTTTTGAAATGGAAAGTTTTTCTAATGGAACCATTGAATTGGGTAACTTTATTGCCGAAGCTACTGCAAACGGAGCATTCTCGCTTGTAGGCGGAGGTGACTCGGTTGCTGCTGTAAAACAGTTTGGATTTGAGCATAAAGTAAGTTATGTTTCGACTGGTGGAGGCGCTATGCTAGAAATGTTAGAAGGTAGGATTTTGCCTGGAATCGCAGCCATTTTGGACTAAAAAATTCATTTTTAACAATATTTAAGGAAAATTTTAGTTATTACTTAGTATGTTTGCAAAAAGCGATTGATTTTAATCGTTTGGTATTTAGTAAGTTGATTGAAAAAATATGAGTATAAAAAAAATAGCCCTATCTTTTTTTCTGATTGTATCTATTAATTCCTTTTCTCAAAAATATCTTGAAAGCCGAGGAATTCAAAAAAAAGAAGTCAATAATTTCTATCTAGATTCTATCAAAAAGACCTTCGTAAAAGACGAAATCGCAACCTGTGTAGATAGTCTTTGGATGAAGGAATTAGCTAATTTAGAAATATACAATACTATTTCGGATGATATAAAAACCATCAACATTGACGAAAAGGTGGATTATGAGTTGTCTACAGACTTACTCAAATCAAGACTTAAAGCAATGGATGCTAAGTCTCCTTTCAACATTGAATACAATGTAGGTTTGGAGAATATCATCAAATCATTCCTAAAAAACAGAAAAAAGGCTTTCGAAAGATTAATGGCTGTTTCTGAATATTATTTTCCATTGTTTGAAGAGGCGCTAGCCAAACAAAATGTACCACTAGAGATTAAATATTTAGCTGTTGTTGAATCAGCTTTGAACCCAAAAGCGGTTTCTAGGATGGGAGCTACTGGACTTTGGCAGTTCATGTATCAAACCGGAAAACAGTACAATCTTAAAATAGATTCGTATGTTGACGAACGAAGCGATCCCCTAAAAGCAAGCGATGCCGCCGCCCAATATATGGCCAATATGTATGCTATTTTTGGCGATTGGGATTTGGTTTTAGCATCGTACAATTCAGGTCCAGGGAATGTTGCCAAAGCGATTCGACGTTCTGGAGGACAACAAAATTATTGGAACATCAGAAAAAATCTACCTCAAGAAACCCAAGGTTATGTTCCTGCGTTTTTAGCTACCATGTACATTTATGAATACCACAAAGAGCATGGTATTAAACCTGACAGAGCTATTATTAAACATTTTGCTACGGATACCATACAAATAAAAAGACAAATGTCGTTCAAGCAAATATCCGATTTGCTAGACATTCCTGTAAGTCAATTGCAAGTATTGAATCCTTCCTATAAAATGAATGTTATTCCGGTTTATGAAGATCAAAGACATTTTTTAAGATTGCCAAAAGATAAAATTGCTATTTTCACTTCTAATGAAGATAAAATTTATGCCTATACTCAGTTTGAAGAAAACAATAGAGAAAAACCATTTCAAGTTTCAAAAGCGTTTGTTGTAAGAGACACATTGAATGATGTTCAAAAGACTATTACGCTTCCTAAAACAAAATATTATACGGTAAAACGAGGTGATAATTTGACCGAAATTGCCAATAAATATGATGTAACTATTACAGATTTAAAAAGATGGAACGGAATTAAAGGCAATAGTGTTTCTCGTGGAAAAAGCTTAAAGATTTATCTTGAAGACACAACGACTTCAAAAGGAACAAAAGAGAATAATAGTATAGCGGTATTAAAATCTACTACTCAGCCAGTAGTGTCAAATGAGATAAAAAAATCTATAAATAAAGATACTTTAACTACTGCAAACACTAGTTTTTATATTGTTCAAAAAGGAGATAATTTGAGTTCTATTGCCAAAAAAAACAATGTTACTTTAGCTGAAATAAAAGAATGGAATCATCTTTCTACTAATTCAATTCAACTAGGATCATCTTTGCAAATTGCTAAAAATGAAGGTATAGCAAATCAAGATACTGTTCCTACGACCAAGTTAGAAAATGTAGAGTATATTGTTAAAAAAGGAGATAATTTAGGAAATATTGCCAAGAAATTTGGGTCTACAATAGAAGACTTAAAAACTTGGAATAAGATACAAGATAACTATATTGCTTTGGGAAGCACTTTGATTGTAGCACAAACTGAAGTTTCTATCGAAAATAAAACAACAAATTCGTTTAAGAAAAAGGAAAATCTAGCTTCGGCTTCTAAAAATAAAGAAGTAAACTATTATGTTCAAAAAGGCGACTCTTTATACAGTATTGCCAAAAAATACCCAGGCGTAAGTATTTCAGATATTAAAAAATGGAATGGTATAAGAAGCGAAGATTTAAAACCTGGAATGAAGTTAAAAATAAACGGATAATACAAATATCTTCTATAAATTTGGGCTTTATTTCATTAAACAATTTAAGATGAATAAAGCCCTTTTTTTATTCCTATTCTCAACCATTTTCTTTTTTTCATGTGAAAAAAAGGATACTACTACTCTTAGAAAAGCAACGGGCAAAATCAATACCATTTCGGTTATTATTGATGATCAATTATGGAATGGCGAAGTGGGTGACAGCATTAGAAATAAGTTTGCATCGCCAGTGATTGGACTCCCAGAAGAAGAACCTCTTTTTACGATAAATCAATATCCCGTCAAATTAATGGAGGGATTTATTACGGATAGTCGGATAATTATAATTGTGAAAAAAGAAAATAAAAACGAGTTTTCTTTAACAAAAAACCAATTTGCATCTCCCCAAAAAGTGTTTCATATTTCTGGGAAAACAACCACCGAAATCTTGAAAATTCTTGAAAGAAGTGCTCCGAAAATAATTGAAATCAGTAAGGAAACAGAAATAGCCGAAAATCAACGAATTACAAATCTATCGCTAGTTAATACAGATAGAATTACCCAAAAATTTCATATTACTTTAAAAGTGCCCTTTGGCTACTTGTATGCCCACCAAAACAACCAATTTCTTTGGTTAAAAAAAGAAATTCCCAGCGGAAACACCAGTATTTTGATTTATCAACTGCCTTTAAATTCTTTAAAAACGGATAAGAATGGTATTGAAAACATTATCAAAATGCGGGATTCAATCGGAAAATTATACATAAGCGGAACAGATCCAGACACCAATATGATTACCGAAGAGGGTTATGCGCCTTATCTTTTTAAAGTAAAATTAGATGGCAAAGAAACTTATGAAACGAAAGGGACTTGGGAATTAAAAAATGATTTCATGTCTGGGCCTTTCATCAATTATGCTATTGTTGACAAAGCACACAATAGAGTCTTAGTTTTAGAAGGATTCTGCTATTCTCCATCAAAAGAAGAACGCGATTTGATGCATGAACTAGAATCAATTATAAAATCAGTTACTATTTTAAATTAAATTTATGGGAATAGAATGGCATATAAAATCATTTGAAGCGCTCTCTGTTCATGAATTGTATGATATTTTGAGATTAAGAAGTGCCATTTTTGTTGTGGAGCAAAACTGTGTTTACCTCGATATAGACGGAAAAGATAAAGTAGCACTGCATCTTTTTGGAACCTTTGACGGTAAAATTGTTGCCTATTCCAGACTCTTCAAAGCGGGTGTTTCTTTTGATAATGCCTCAATAGGCAGGGTGGTTGTTGATGCCAATTATAGAGATAAAAAATGGGGTCAAGAACTAATGCGTGAGGCTATTGCTGGAATTGCGTTGCATTTTGGCGAAAGCCAAATTACAATTGGAGCTCAATTGTATTTAAAAAAGTTTTACGAAAGTCTTGGATTTACGCAAACCAGCGAGATGTATCTGGAAGATGATATTCCGCATATTGAAATGCAAAAAAAATAGTTATAATTTAGTAATTTGCAATTCGACCCTTCGGTCAAACTCATCTCCTTTTCCAAGCGGAAAATGATTCCCATACCCTTTAAAAGTCATTCTATAGGGATTTATCCCTTTGGTTCTCAGGTACGAAAACACTCTTTTTGCCCTATTGATAGAAAGATTTCTTTCGTCGGTTTCATTGTCAATAGCATCAATATATTTACTCGAAGTACAACACACATGTCCTTTAATTTCAAAACGTATTGATTTGTTTTTTTCTAATGTAGGGATGATTTTATCTAATTCTTTTTTAGCTTTTAAAGAAAGTACACTGGAGCCCAAATCGAAAACTACTTTTTCTAAAACAATAAGATCGCTCACCTTTGGGTTAGTTGGGAATGATTTCAATGAAGTAGGCGAGGCGGTTTTTACAAAAATTAAATCAACTCGTCTATTTTTGTCTCTTGTTTTGTCTAAATTTTTTACCGAATCTTTATCAATAACCACCTTTCCTTTTCCTTCACAAATAAAAATTTTGTTTTGAGGAATGCCATTGGCAAGTAAAATTTTTTGAACAGATGTAACTCTTTTTATAGATAATTTAATATTGTAATCATCATTGCCTCTATCATCGCAATAGCCATATAATTGAATGGCGTTAAAAGCAGAAATAGGAGTGTTTGATAGTGTTTTTAATGTGTTTATTTGGGATTGATTTAAATCAAATTTGTCAAATTCAAAATAGAAAGACTCAGTCCCTTTTTCCTGAGCTGACAGCCAACTAAAGAAGAATAAAAACAGTATTTGAATGGTTTTATTCATTACATTTTCAGAATGCTTTTGTATTCGGTGCTATTATTTAGAACGTTCACGGCTTTCTTGATTTCGGAGTTGTTTTTAAGGTAATATTGATACAACCCTTCTTGGTATTGGTAGCGTAAAATGATTTCGTCTACCAACAAATTTTTGATTTCTTTTTGGTATTTATCTAATAAATTTTCTTCACTTTTTTGAAGGGCTACAAGTAATTGTTGGTATTCTTTGTTAATACTTTCATCTATTTTTTCTTTTTTGGCTACAGCCAAAGTGTTTTTTAAAGCCAGTTCTGTTTCGGTGTCAAAAGAAAATTTCTGATCTTTTAAAAAGGTTTTAAAATCTAGGTAATCGGTATCGGATAAGGTCGGTATTTGATTGCCTAAATTGGGATTTTTGTAGTAATAACGCGTGGCATAATTAAATATTCCGTCGTTTTTCACTAAGGCATCCATAATAGGTGTTGATTTTGTTTCTTCCAATTCAATATCGGGTTGAATACCTCCACCATCATAAACTGTTCGTCCTTTTCGGGTTTTAAAAGCAGTATAATTTTTGGCTTCTGTTTTTGTTGCCACTCCATTTTTGTCTTTATGAGCATAATCCAATGCTTGAATGCACCTTCCAGCTGGGGTATAATAGCGAGAAATAGTCACTTTTAGCTGCGTTCCATACGTTAGTTCTACTGGGCGTTGCACTAATCCTTTCCCATAGCTTCTACTACCAATAACCACGGCGCGGTCTAAATCTTGTAGAGCTCCCGAGACAATTTCAGATGCCGAAGCACTTTTTCCGTTTACGAGAATTACTAAAGGTATTTCAGTATCTACTGGTTCTCGAGATGTTTTATAAATGTTGTTGTGTTTTTGTATTTTTGATTTTGTGGTGACAATAACCTCGTTTTTTGGCACAAACAAATTGCAAATATTTACGGCTTCATTCAAAAGACCACCGGGGTTTCCTCTTAGATCTAGGATGATGCGCTCTGCACCTTCTTTTTTTAATTGTTCTAAAGCTTCTTTTGTTTCTTGTGAGGCTTTCTTGGTAAAATGAGTCAACACAATATAACCCGTTTTGTCGTCAATTTTTCCAAAAAAGGGAACGGACTTAATTTCTACTTCGTCAAGAATGATTTGTGTAGTTAAGGTTTTGCCTTGGCGGATATATTTTACGTTGATTTTAGTGTTTTTAGCCCCTTTAAAGAGTTGTGAAGCATCTTCTTTGAAATCAGACAATAAAATATCGCCAATTTGGATAATGGCATCACCTGCTTTAAGTCCCGCCTTGTCTGCCGGAAAATTTTTGTACGGTTCTTTAATGATTAGTTTATCATTTTTTCGGGATATTTGAGCTCCGATACCGGTATATTCTCCAGTATTGTTTATTTTAAACTTCACCACATCTTGCTCATTAAAATAAACCGTGTATGGGTCAAGGCTAGCCAGCATGCTTTTGACGGCTTTATCCATCAAATCGCCAGGATTGGTCTCGTCAACATAGTTCATATTGAGCTCTTTGAAGAGGGTGGTAAATATTT
Organism: Flavobacterium sp.; assembly: GCA_031383535.1. Lineage (GTDB taxonomy): Bacteria > Bacteroidota > Bacteroidia > Flavobacteriales > Flavobacteriaceae > Flavobacterium. Next base: position 4,164 of record JANMZS010000145.1, on the reverse strand, counting down.
CTATTTGCTTGGCAATTTCAAAGAAATCGTCTTTGAAACTAACGCCAACATACAGAAAGGCAGAAGCGAGAACAGGAAGGATGTATTTTTTTTTGAAAAGGGTATTCATGATAAAAAAGGGCTTGATTTTGGATTACTAAAATAGGAATAAATCATCAATATAAATACTAAGAGAAGAACAAAAAAGATTATTCCTCTTTTTTCAGTTGAAGAACAAATTTTTCAAACAATTGAATTGTTTTGGTATTGATTTCTTCGTAGGTCAAACGATCTTTACTTTGATAAAAAAACATAAAAGCATAAGGTTCGTTGAGGTTATCAATTAGAATATGTTTGTTTAATCGATACGTTTCTCTGAGTACTCGTTTGAAGTAATTGCGGTCAACGGCATTTTTAAAATATTTTTTAGAGACTGAAACTCCTATTTTTATTTTTTGTTCAGTCCCGAAGTCTCGGGATTCAATAATCCCATAATCACTCTCCACATAAACCAATCTCAAAGGATACTTTGAAACTGATTTACCCTTAGAAAAAAGTAAATCGATAGTGATTTTGCTTTTTAGCTTTTCGATTTTTGGATAAGTGAAGTTCATTTTTTGGATAAAAAGTCAAAAACAGTAATGGACAAAGGTACAATTAAACCCCAAAAAGGAATATTGTTTCCGATTAAAATCCAGCTACAAATATATTTCTTATTTTTGCAATCAAACTTTTAAAGATGCAAAAATTAATTTCGTATCCTATATCCATCATTTATTATTTGTGCTTTGTGCTTAATTTGGTCATTTTTCATCCTATTCAATGGATTTGCTTGAACATTTTTGGGTATCAAGCCCATAAAAAAAGTGTGGACTATTTGAATTTTATGTTGTTAAGATGCACGAATTTAGTAGGTACTCGATATACATTTGAAAATAGGGAAATACTCCCAAAAAATGTTCCCTTGATTTTTGTGTCCAACCATCAAAGTATGTATGATATAATTGCTATGATTTGGTATTTACGTGAATTTCATTGCAAATTTGTCAGTAAAAAAGAATTAGGAAAAGGGATTCCGAGTGTTTCATATAATTTGCGACACGGTGGCTCGGTGCTTATTGATAGAAAAGACCCTAAACAAGCCATTCCTAGCATAAAAGCATTGGCAGAATATATTGAAAAACACAAGCGTTCTGCCGTTATTTTTCCCGAAGGCACCCGAAGTAAAACAGGTAAACCTAAGGAATTTGCCCAAACGGGATTAAAAATATTATGCAAAAATGCGCCATCGGCTTTTGTCGTTCCAATAACCATAAATAATTCATGGAAAATGGTAAAATTTGGATTTTTTCCTTTAGGTTTGGGAAATCATCTTACCTTTACAGTTCATACACCACTTTCTGTCAATGAACTGTCATTTGAGGAAATTATGAAAACAGCAGAAAGTGTCATTGTTCAAGGTATAAAATAAGTATAATAGATTTTGAATTTAGGAATATCCTAAATCTAAAATCCCAAATCTAAATTTGAAGATGTCTATAAAAAACATTCGATTAGAAGTAATGCAACTTTTAGAAAAAAATATCAGCAGTTATGTTGACCAATATCTAATTCCAGTTGAAAAAATATGGCAACCCTCTGATTTTTTACCTAATTCTGAAGGCGATAATTTCCTAGAAGAAGTAAAAGAATTAAGAGAAATTTCAAAAGACTTGCCGTATGACTTTTGGGTGGCTATGGTAGGCGATATGATTACCGAAGAAGCTTTGCCAACTTACGAAAACTGGTTAATGGAGGTAGAAGGAGTCGATAATCTGGAAAGAAACGGATGGGCACAATGGGTACGTCAATGGACAGGTGAAGAAAACCGTCACGGAGATTTGTTGAATAAATACCTTTATTTGTCTGGACGTGTCAACATGCGCGAGATTGAAATGACAACCCAACATTTAATAGGCGATGGTTTTGATATAGGAACCGGAAGAGATCCTTATAAAAACTTTGTGTACACTAGTTTTCAAGAATTGGCCACTTACGTTTCTCACAACAGAGTGTCGCAACTGGCTAAAAGCTATGGCGATGCTAAACTTTCGAAAATGTGTAAAATGATTGCGGGTGATGAAATGCGCCATCACTTAGCGTATAGCGAATTTGTAAACCAAATTTTCAAAATTGACCCAAGCGAAATGATGTTGGCGTTTCAATACATGATGAAAGCCAAAATCGTTATGCCAGCACATTTCTTGAGAGAATCAGGACAAAAAATAAGCTCTGCTTTTGAACATTTTTCAGATTCTGCGCAACGAATCGGAGTCTATACCGCCAACGATTATGTGGATATTATGCAAAAACTAATTGAGAAATGGGAAATAGATAAAATAGGTAGTTTGACTGACGAAGCCGAAAAAGCTAGAGATTATTTGATGAAATTGCCCGCTAGAATGGCACGAATTTCTGAAAGATTAGTCATTCCAGAAGAGTCATTTCAATTCAAATGGGTTGAACCGGCTAGATTGTAGATTTCAGATTTTTGAAATTGCCATTGAAATTGATTTTTGCTATTGAAATTAACAAACTGATTTTTGAAGTTTATCCTTTAGAAATCAGTTTTTTTTATAAAATTATTTGAAATATGAATACTCCAGATTTAATAAATAAAACGATACACTTTGTAAAGCAAACACTAGAAAATGCCGAAGGTGGACACGATTGGTTTCATATTGAAAGAGTCTATAAAAATGCGATGTTAATCGCCGATGGAGAAACGTGTAATTTATTAATTGTTACCTTGGGAGCACTGCTTCACGATATTGCCGATAGTAAATTTCATCCCGATGCTTCGGGAGGGGATGAAACTATTGGACCAAAAACCGCAAGAGCATTTCTTGAAAATGAAAAGGTGGATGAAGCCACAATCCAGCACGTTATAAACATTATAGAAAACATTTCTTTCAAGGGCGGAAAAAATGAAAAAAAGTACTCGTCTATCGAGCTCGACATCGTTCAAGATGCTGACCGTTTAGACGCTATTGGCGCTATTGGTATTGCTAGAACATTTCATTACGGGGGATTTAAAAACAGAACTATTTTTGACCCCAATATTGCTCCAAATCTTCAGATGAGCAAAGAAGAATATAAAAAAAGCCAAGCACCAACTATCAATCATTTCTACGAAAAACTTTTACTACTAAAAGACAGAATGAATACCGAAACTGGAAAACAAATAGCTCAAGAAAGACATCAATTTATGGTCACATTTCTTTCGCAGTTTTATGCCGAATGGGACGGGGAGAAGTAGGGATTTAAGATTAACGATTTAAGATTAACGATTTTTGATTTCAGATGTTTTAAAACCTCCACAAAACAAACAATCTACAATTCTTTTATTCCCCCTTTGGGGGTTAGGGGGCTTTTCATTTCCAGAATCACGTCCGAAGCATTCTTGAAAGTTGGTGCTTGTTCGATAATAGTTCCCACACGTTTTTTGTTGAGTTTAAAAGTAATGTCATTTTCTGTGGTAAATAACAATGCGGTCAAAAACGGATTGTTCATATACGTAGCCAAAACAAAAAAAGCTTCTTCTATCGAATGAAAACTTTCTATTTCTTCGGTTTTGTAACGTGCCGTAATCGAAAGGCTAAGCACATCATTTTCTAATAAAACGGGACGTACATAAATGTTTTTGAGTTCGGTATCACCAATGGTTTTTGCCAAAGTTAATTTGGCGTAAGTTTTGTTTTCGATGCTTTCTTTTACTTTTTCCCAGAATTGGGCGAATATTGGTTGGAAGGACATAAGTTGATTTTTTAGAATGTAATATTAATTTTTTTGATTAGACCTAACAGGTTTCAAAAACCTGTTAGGTCTTGATTTAAATCAAATAATCCCAAAAATTTTCTTTGTGAATCACTTGAGTTGTTTTTGGATGATACTTTTCTGTAAATGATTTAGTAAAAATCACCTTTTGATTCGGATTGTATTTGATTTCAAAAGCTTCAATTTCGTTGTTTTTTATTTCTAAATAATCGATTTCGGCTTGTTGGGTATTTCTCCAAAAATAAGTGTCTTTGAACTGGTTTTCATAACTCAATTTCTTCTTGCGTTCGCTGATGATGAAGTTTTCCCACAAAGCACCAATGTCATCCCGAAGTTCTATTGGGCTAAAATTTTTGATAATTCGATTGC
>JANMZS010000138.1:0-14055 GCA_031383535.1 Flavobacterium sp. | reverse complement strand
CGCCCGGCGCGTTGCGCATACCACTTATAGGGTTCCATGACGGTCGCGATTTCGGCACGCTCTTCGTCGTAGATGGGCCACATTCGATTTGTTTATTCCCATTCCAAAAGCATTGGTAGCAACCATAACTTGTGCCTCTTCATTCATCCAAAGATTCATGTTATTCGCTTTTTCCTTTATTGATAATCCACCATGATAATAAGTAGATTTAAAACCTAAAGATTGTAATTGAAAAGCAGTATCAGAACATGATTTTCTATTTCTAACATAGATGATACAAGGCTCTAGATTTTTATTCAGAATCTGTTTTATTCGATACAGTTTGTCTTCTACTTCAAAAACCATATAAGCAATATTCTTTCTTTCGAATGATTTTTGAAAAAGTACGGTTTTGTTCATCCCTAATTGAAGAATTATATCTTCAAGAACGGTCTTTGTTGCCGAAGCTGTCAATGCCAGAAATGGAATTTTAGGAAAATAGGTTTTTAAATTCGCGATTTTAAGATAAGCTGGACGAAAATCATGACCCCATTGCGACACACAATGTGCCTCATCGATAGCAATCAGATTTATAGGGAGGTTTTTTATGCGTTCTAAAATCCAGTCTGATTGTAAACGTTCAGGCGAAAGATATAAAAATTTGTAATTACCAAACTCACAATTATCTAATAAGTTACTGATTTCGTCGGTTCGAATGCCGCCAGTTAATGCGATGGCTTTTATGTTGCGTTTTTGTAAATCTTGTACTTGGTCATTCATCAAAGCGACAAGTGGCGAAATAACAAGGCAAATCCCTTCTTTCATTAGAGCAGGGACTTGAAAACAAATTGATTTTCCACCACCAGTTGGCATTAGCCCAAAGGTGTCATTACCATCCAAAACCGAATTTATAATTTCGTTTTGTGGAGTCCTAAAAGTATCATGATTCCAGTATTTTTTGAGAATTTGTAATGCTGTTTGCATGGATATTAATTGAAGTATTCTATACTAAAGTACTGTTTTTTTTTAAGTTTTGCCAATACATTAGCATTAAGAATCCCTATATTCGTTTATTATTTCTGTTGGCTAATTTACCTAAAGTTCTTTTAATACCGATTCGATAAAATAATAAACTAGCTTCTTTATTATTAAAAATCCTAAATTCTATATCCTGTAATATAAATTCAAAACAGTATATTTGCTTTTTATTTTTAATTAAAGAATGGAAAAGAACGCCGAAGATTTTTATGAAAGATTAAAAGTGGAGTTAGAAAACAGCACTACTTGGCCTGCGGTTTATTTATTTAAATTTATTGTACCTTCCGAAAATGATAATGTAATTCAAGTAGAAGAAGCATTTAATGATATGGGGGCTGTAATTAAAACAAAGAAATCCAAAACTGGAAAATTCACCAGTATATCTGTCGATGTCAACATGAATAATCCACAAGAAATTATCAAAAAATACATTGAAGTTTCTACCATTAAAGATATTATTTCCTTATAAATATGAACACAAAATACATAAAAGAAGTTGCAAACGATGTGGTATTTAATTTGGAATATAATGCCGAAAGACCTCATTTAATTATTCCTGAATATGGAAGGCATTTGCAAAAATTAATAGATCAAGCCACTGCCATTGAAGATCGCGAGGAACGAAATAAAACGGCAAAATATATAATTCAAGTAATGGGGAGTTTAAATCCTCATTTACGTGATGTACCTGATTTTCAACACAAATTATGGGATCAAATCTTTATCATGTCTGATTTTAAATTAGATGTAGAATCTCCCTATCCTGTGCCAACTCGTGAGGTATTACAACTCAAACCTGATGTTTTAAATTACCCTCAAAATTATCCTAAATACAGATATTATGGCAATAACATCAAGTATATGATTGATGTTGCTAATAAATGGGAAGAGGGCGAAATGAAAAATGCTTTGGTCAAAGTAATTGCCAATCACATGAAAAAATCATATCTGAGTTGGAATAAAGACACCGTTAAAGATGATGTTATTTTTGAACATTTATATGAATTATCAGATGGAAAATTAAACTTACTTCAAAGTACCGAAGAGCTTTTGACTACTACCGATTTATTAAGAACAAATAAGCGAGTTTCAAATAAAATCACTCCAGTTGGTCAACCTAAAATTCAAAATAACAAGAATATAAAAACAGGGAAATCAAATCCTACACATAAAAACCAAAATAGAAAACCTTTGTAAAACAGTTATAGGTTATAAGTTATGAGTTTGTAATTGACAACCCATAACCTAATAACCCATAACCCATAACCAAAAAAAAATGGGAATTTTTAAAATTGAAGGAGGCGTAAGCCTAAAAGGGGAAATCACACCACAAGGAGCAAAAAATGAAGCATTGCAAATTTTATGTGCCGTATTGTTAACACCTGAAAAGGTGACCATTAATAATATTCCAGATATAATTGATATTAATAAATTGATTACACTTTTGGGTAATTTAGGTGTTAAAATCCAAAAAATAGGTACTGGCTCTTATACCTTTCAAGCCGATGAGGTAAATGTTGGCTATTTAGAAACCGAAGCTTTCAAAAAAGAAGGAGGTTCTCTTCGAGGTTCTATTATGATTGTTGGGCCGTTATTAGCACGATTCGGAAAAGGATACATACCAAAACCTGGAGGGGATAAAATAGGAAGACGAAGATTAGATACCCATTTTGAAGGTTTTATTAACCTAGGGGCTAAATTTCGTTATAACCGTGAAGACCATTTTTATGGTGTTGAAGCTCTTGATGGCTTGACTGGAACCGACATGCTGTTAGACGAAGCATCGGTTACAGGAACTGCTAATATTGTTATGGCAGCTGTTTTAGCCAAAGGAAAAACAACCATTTACAATGCAGCTTGTGAGCCTTATTTGCAACAGCTTTGCAAGATGATGAATGCCATGGGTGCGAAAGTGTCTGGTATTGGTTCTAATCTATTAACTATCGAAGGGGTTGAAAGTTTGGGAGGATGTACTCATAGAATCCTACCCGATATGATCGAAATAGGGAGCTGGATTGGACTGGCAGCCATGACTCGAAGTGAAATTACGATTAAAGATGTGAGCTGGGAAAACCTAGGACTTATTCCAAATGTATTTAGAAAACTAGGAATAACATTAGAAAGACGCGGTGATGATATTTATATTCCTGAACATAAAGAGGGCTATCAAGTAAAAACGGATATTGATGGTTCTATCTTAACAGTTTCAGATGCCCCTTGGCCTGGATTTACTCCCGATTTATTAAGTATCATTTTGGTTGTGGCAACACAAGCAAAAGGAGATGTTTTGATTCATCAAAAAATGTTCGAAAGCAGGTTGTTTTTTGTAGATAAATTGATTGATATGGGAGCCAAGATTATTCTTTGTGATCCTCACAGAGCCGTAGTTATAGGTCATGATTTTAAATCGCAATTAAAAGCGACTACTATGTCTTCGCCAGATATTAGAGCAGGAATATCATTATTAATCGCAGCTCTTTCTGCCAAAGGAACCAGCACAATTCAAAACATTGAACAAATCGATAGAGGATACGAGCGAATAGACGAACGATTAAGAGCCATTGGTGCTAAAATCGTGAGAGCCTAATGAATGTAAAGCTCAGTAGATAAAAAAATATTTGCCACGAATTCACCAATTTTTACTGCCGATATAAGCGTAAAGCCAAAATAAATAATTAGTGAATTCGTGGCGAATTATTTATTACAAGAATGACAATACAGCTAATTCATAGCTTCGCATTCCGAAACCCAAAATTACGCCTTTAGCATTCCCAGAAATGTACGATTGATGTCTGAAACTTTCACGTGAATAGGTATTCGAAATATGAACCTCAATAACAGGAGTAGTAATCGCTTTTATAGCATCACCAATACCAACAGAAGTGTGCGTATAAGCACCAGCATTGAGAATAATTCCATCATAAGAAAAACCAAATTCTTGAATTTTATCAATCAATTCCCCTTCTATATTACTTTGAAAATAAGTGAATTCTACATTCGGAAACTTGCTTTTTAGAGTATTTAAATAATCTTCAAAAGCTGCTGTTCCGTATATTTCGGGTTCTCTTTTCCCTAAAAGATTTAGATTTGGACCATTAATAATACTGATTTTCATAATTTATATTTTTAGCCATTGGGTGTAAATCAAATTTCATAATTTTTAACCACATAGATTACTTCGCCTATTCGTCCCGCAAAACAGCGGGACTCGGGTCATAGATTTTGAAAATTTTAAAAAGTCCGTTTCACTTATTTTAAGTAAATCATAGCTATATGAACCCATAACCCGAGGCCGCCAAAGCGGACGAACAGGCGAAGCAAATGGGCTATCTAACTCTTATTTTCTATGTTTCTATGTGGTTAAATTTTCTATTTAGTCAGTAATTAATTTTTTATTAATTACACCCAACGGCTTATATTTTTGTAAAAATAAAAAAACCGTTCTATAATAGAACGGTTTGTGTGACATTTGTTTTTAAATTTTCTAAAATAGAATACCTGCCGAAACTTGAACTACCGAATTTTTGGTTTGTGCATCTTTCGACATCTCTGTTAAACCCAAAACATATCGAGCTTGCAGGAACAGACTTTTGGTGATTTTCAAACCCAATCCACCAACTGCGGCAAAATCAAAAGTATTGGAATCTTTGGCATCAAAAGTGTTTTTTTCGCTCAATAAAAACGAGGCTTGAGGACCTAATTCTAAGCTAAAAGTCTTGTTTAAATCGATTTTCAGAATAGCAGGAATGGAGATATAGCCCAATTCATTTTGGATGTCTCCTAAGGCATTAGTATAAGTTGCTCCTTGGGTCGAATATAACAATTCAGGCTGAAACGCAAGACCTTTAAAAAGTCCAATTTGAGCAACCAAGCCAGCGTGATAGCTTGTAATAGCTTCGGTTTTGTAATTTGATTCGTTTACAATAATATTAGTTCCTATTTCATTCGCATAATTTAATCCGGCTTTGATACCAAATTTAATGGACTGTGCTTGAATAGTTACAGTTGTAACAAGTAATACTGCGGAAACAAAAAATATTTTTTTCATAATTGGTTTTTTTATTATTATTTCAAAATTACTGTTTTTATTTTAGGAACGAATTTTTTAAATATTTATTTGAAAATGAGAAATGTTAAATTTATGCATTTAAATCTAAATACATAAAACTAGTTATTGTTTAAAGCGAGTATTTTTAATATGACTTGAAGTACTCTTAATAAATTCGATAAACTTGTATTATGATGTTCAATAAAATTAAGCTTTAGACTAATCTTTTAAGAGTTTATTAAGTTTTAAGGAACAACCATTCATTAGTCTCTTTTTTAAAAAAAAATTTAAAAAATTAAGTATATGATTTTGAACTGCTTAATTAAATTATGCTTTTTTTGTCAAAGTAGATTCAATTTACTTAAGCATTAATATTTAGACGGCTGTTAAAATTTAACAATAATTTAACACTAAAAATTGTGTAAAATAAAATGGGGGGGGGGTATTTTCGCACAAACTAAATTCTTTTTTTATGAAAAAATATTACGCCCTCCTAATCTTGTTTTGTTGTTCTCTGGTTATGGCTCAGAATCCCAACAAAATTGTTTTTACCTATGATGATGCTGGTAATCAAACCCTCAGAGAACTTTGTATTAATTGTACCAATCTTAACGCAAAATACATTAGTAATCCCAAAGACTTAAAAAAAGAAGACTTGCTTAAAAGCGAAGTTTCTAATCTCATTTCCTATTACCCCAATCCAGTTAAGGAAGAATTGTATTTGTCTTGGGAGTTAGCCAACAATAATGCGGTCACTTCTATCCAAATCTATGATTTGAATGGTCGTTTGTTGCGAACTTTTCAGGGATTAGTAAACGTTAATTTACAAACGATTTCTTTTGTAGAGTATTCCGCAGGTAATTATCTTGTATTACTACTTTATTCAAACGGAGAACAAAAAACAATTAAAATCATCAAAAAATAATATCATGAAGAAATTTTATTTTACACTACTATTTATCAATTGTTCTTTATTTGTTTTTGCACAAGTTACTACTCCTACAGGACCCTCAGCAGAAGTAGGAATTACAGAAGGACAACTTTCGGTTTCATTAACTGGCGGAGCTAATTATGCTATACCTATTGCAGTGCCACCAGGAATTAATGGGGTTGTTCCTCAAGTTAGCCTAGCTTATAACAGTCAAGGTGGTAATGGGGTGGCGGGTTATGGTTGGAATATTTCGGGTGTATCTGCCATCACTCGTATTCCTAGAACACAATTTCATGATGGTGTTGTAGGAGGCGTAAATCTGGATATCAATGATCGTTTTGCTCTCGATGGGCAACGATTGATAGTAAAAAGTGGCACTACGGGTATTTACGGAGCTAACGGAACCATTTATGAAACCGAATCATTTTCTAATATAAAAATCACTTCTATTGGAACTTATCTTAGCGGAAAAATATACGGCCCCTCTTATTTTAAAGTCGAATATCCCGATGGTTCTATAGCCTATTATGGTTATTCTACAGATTCTCGTTCCAAAGGAAAATGGGGAATTACATATTGGGAAAATGCACAAAAAGTTCGCATTAGTTATACTTATCTTCTCGCTAATAATAACTTGAGTATCGAATATATCAAATACGGTAACACGAGTACTTTAGCCCCTATTAATCAAATTAAATTTGTTTACATTCCTAGACAAAGACTAGAACAATGGTATGTTGGCGGCGAAAGTTTTTTAACTGACACTATTTTAAGCGTGATACAAGTATCAGGTAATAGCGTTGGTTTCAGAAATTATTTTTTGACTCCAGAAAAAACATCATTAGGTTACGAGCGAATCAAAAGTATTACTGAAAAAAGTGGAGATAATACAAAATCATACAATCCTACAGTGTTTAGTTATGAGACCAATTCTAATTCTAATTTATTTTCAATTAATCCAAATAATCCACAATTAACTCAAGGAGATTTGACTTCAAGAAATGCAAGTACGCTAGTCGCTGATTTTGATGGTGAAGGTGCGAATGATTTTATAGTTTACACAAAATTAGGCACAAACGCTTATAAATCTTTTTGGGTGTACAATAATGTAACTAACGATTTAAACTTTGCTACTTATAACGCTATTGGCGATTTTAAAGACATTTTTATCAGTTCTTATTTAAAAGGCGATCTTATAAATGGTTATAAATTGAGTCCGTTTAAAGGTTGGACTGTTGTTAAAAAAACAGATGTTGATTATACGTTTACGACTTATTCATTAGTAGCAGGTTTTTTTGGACAAAATTATTCCAATATAGAATACTCTAAAACAGTTTCTTTTCCTACTGTAAATTTCATGACGGATTGTTTTATCTATAAATCAACTGTATTTCCTAAAAAAACTATTTCTGGAGATTTTAATGGTGACGGACTTACAGATGTTATAGCTATTGATACTCCTCTTATATCTAATTGCTTTCTTCAAAACACAATAAATTCTCAAAAAGTATACTTTGTCGATTTAAAAAAAGACACTCCTGTTTTGTCTACTTCAATTGGAACAACTACCGAAATAGTTACCGATGCTACCAAAGTAGAGGTTGTGGATTATAATAGTGATGGGAAATCAGATTTTATGATACTTACCGAGGGTAAAGTAACAGTCTATAGCCTTGACGCTATGAATAATTTAATCATTTTGGCTACTTATAACGACGTAGGTATTAAAGTTGATAAACCTTGTTTACTTGGTGACTACAATGGTGATGGAAAAACTGATTTTTGTATTCCACAAACAGAAGGTGTTGATGATTGGTTTTTTTATAATGCAACTGGTAAAGTTTCAGGGACAAACCCACCATTTGATAAAATACAAAAAGTAATTGGAGCGGCTTACTTAGTCAATAAGTCTGTGGAGACTTTCGTTAATAACGAATGGCATCAAAGAAAAATAGATATAATAGAATACAATTATATGAGTAATGATATAAATGGCGATGGAAAAACGGATATTTTAAGATTAGTTAACTACACTTTTGATCATTATGATTTTTGGACAACTTCTTATGGTAGACAAGTATATGACTATTCCGTTTATAATGCTGACCAAGGAAAGCCAATTTCTTCATATTTAACATTAACGAGTAATTACGATTTTAGTGGTGGTTATTTTTATGATTCTGAAGATTTCAGTATTTCAGGAATTCATACCTATCCAATACCTTTAATTACGAATCACACACAGCCTAATCAAAAATTAGAGTTTTCGTTACTGACAGATAATACGATTTATACTTTTAATTGCACTAAAGACAATAGATTAGACACTCGTTTAACCTCTATAACAACAGGAAATGGTGTTAAAGACAAAATAACATATAAACCATTAATCCGTAATATCTATACTTTTATATCGGATTACACACCAAATGAATATTCAAATACGTTGTATCCAAATATTGATATTGTTGCTGAACCCTCATTTCAGATAGTTACTATGCTCGAAAAACAAAGTGCTACCGTTTATAAAAAACAATTATTTAAATATCACGGTGCAACCTCCAATCTAGAAGGTCTAGGATTTTTAGGATTTAAAGCCATTTTAAAAACAAATTGGCATGATGACAACACTCAAATAATTTCAAATATTACAAAGAATGACATGACATTAAGAGGAGCAGCTATTCAAAATGCTAGTATTATAAACTTAATGCCTCCTTTTATAATAATTGATAATCTTACTAGTCCTGATTATATTACCAACAACATCAATACCTACAATTTGGTAAACGGCGTTTTTGAGAATCCTTTACAAACCAATAAAGTTTTTAAGCTAAAACTAACTCAATCAAAACAAACGAATAGTCTTGACAATACTAGTGCCGAAACAACCACGGAATTTGACAGTTACAATAATCCTTTAACTTCAACAACACTGTTAAAGGAAAATGAAACTACCGTTCAAACTACCGTTTCAACAATAGCCTACAAACCTGTAGTTACAACTCTTCCTTATCTTATAGGAATACCCGCCAGTAAAACCGAAAGTGTTGCAGTAGGAGATGAAGTAATGACCAACGAAGAATTGTACATCTACGCCTCAAACCTGCTTACTCAAATCAATAAAAAAGGAACAGATACACCCTACATTATAGAGAAAAACACCTATAGTACCTATGGCAGTATTACCTTTAAAGTAATTACAGCAACTGGAATCTCCAGAAATAACATTTATGTCTATGATACCTCAAAACGATTTATAACTAAAACCACGGATGCCAAAGGTGTAATAACCAATTATATTTATAATCAAAATAATGGATTATTAGAATCTGAAACGAATCATTACGGACAAACTACTGGTTATCAATATGACTCTTGGTTTAAGAGAACAATAACCACCGATTATCTCGGTAAAACCAACACCCTTGCTTATATTCGACAAAACGAAAAAACCTTAATTACTTCAAAAGGAGGCGACGACGAAAGTTATAGCGAAGAATTATATGATGATTTAGGAAGAAAAATACGTACTGGGATTAAGGATATGCATGGTGCTATCTCTTTCATAGACTATAAATATGATATTTATGACCGTAATTTTAGCGTTAGCGAACCCTATACAACTACACCATCGCAATGGAACACTTCTTACTATGATTTGTATGGTCGCCCAACAGCTGTTGCCAATTTTACTGGCAAAACAATTGGTATGCAGTATAATGGACTAACTACAACGACAACCGATAGTAGCACAGGCAATACCAAAACTACTATTAAAAATGCGATGGGCAATGTTACCCAAATGACCGAAGCCCCAATAGGCGGTATAGTAAATTACAGCTATTATCCTAATGGAAACCTCAAAGAAACAGATTATTCGGGTACCAAAACAACCATAACCCAAGACGGTTGGGGCAGGAAAACCGAATTAGTAGACCCATCGGCAGGTAACTATTCCTATACTTACAACGATATTGGTGAGATTGTAACTGAAACCACCCCAAACGGCACCACTACTTACACCTATGATGCCCGAGGCAATGTGACCAAGAAAGTAATTTTAGGCAATAACACAAGCAACAATACGGTTTATACTTTTAATGCAACTACTAGGTTACTTACAAAATCCGTGTTTACAGATGTTGCTGATGCCAACAAAAAAATCACAATACTATATACTTATGATACTCAAGGTAGATTGATAACTACTAGCGAAACCACAGGCTATGGTGCCGTTTTTACCAAAACAGTTTCCTATGATGCTTGGGGCAGAGCCGATATAGAAACTAATACAGCAAGCCTAGCAGGTAAAACCAGTACGACGAGCACCCAAAACACCTACAAAAATGGTTTTGCCTACCAAATTAAGGATTATCCTAACACCAAAACGCTTTGGGAAACTAGTGAAGTCAATGCTCGTGGGCAACTCACTAAAGCCAAACTGGGTAACGGAATAGAAATCAATAATTCCTATGATGCCTATGGTTATATTATCAAAACCAAACACGATTTATTGACTAACAATATATTAGAATTCGATACCGATTTTAATACCCAAAGAGGAAACCTCAACTGGCGAAAAAATAGTCTTTTTCCTAGCAATTATTATCAAGAAGGTGAATCATATAGTTACATACCTACAGAAAACTTTGGCTACGACAGTCAAGACCGACTAATAAGTTATCCTGATACTCAAGGCAACCCTGTAGACCAAACCTACGAAGAGGATGGACGCATCAAGACCAATACACTTGGAACTTATAATTATACTGATACAACAAAAAGATACCAAAACACATCGATAACATTAGACCCCGAAGACGCATCTTATTATGCTAATCGCGAAGGCATTTTTAGTGACGGTATGGAAGGGGGAAAAAATTGGCCAATAGAACAAAACAGCAGAATCACTTATGACCTAACACAAAAACACTTTGGGAGTACTTCGCTACATCTTGACAATACCTATTCAGAACCCGGACAAACATTACAAATTAACTCTAATGTATGGACTGCGATTGATAATGCTGTAGCTACCCAATATACCATTTCGGCATGGGTACTTAGTAAAGAAAATGCAGTGCCACGGATGAGTATAGCAACCGACGTTGCATCTGGGTTAACTACCACGGTAAAAAATCAATGGGTACGAATTGAAGCTACTTATTTAGTTCCTGCCAATGTCAAAAAATTAAGTTTGTCAATAGGTAACTTTGGCGATGGCAACCTTTGGTTTGATGATGTACTCATTCGCAAAACTAGTAATACACCTTTGGTCAATTTGCAAGTGCCCGATGCCACATACAAAGACCGCCAACTGGCTATAGATTACAACACCTTTAAATCTCCAGTAAATATTAGCGAAGCAGCAGTAGACAAACTCAGTTTTACCTACAACGAAAACAACGACCGTTCTATGATGTTTTATGGTAGCCTTGACGCCACCAAAACCCTGCGTCCTTTGCGCAAGTACTACTCTGCCGATGGCAGTATGGAAATTAAAGCCACTTTTGCACCCGGTAATACAACAACTCCAATAGCTGTAGAATTTGTAACCTACATTGGTGGTGATGGCTACTCTGCACCAGTAGTTGTAAAAAGTGATGGGATAACGCAAAATTATTTATATTTACATCGAGATTATCAAGGCAGTATTATAGCCATTACTGATGGTGATGGTGTAGTTTTAGAAAAACGCCAGTTCGATGCTTGGGGTTCTTTGATACAATTGGAACAAAATGGGTTTCTTTCTCCCCTCCCTTCGGGAGGGGCTGGGGGTGGGCTTGTACTACTTTTAGACAGAGGCTACACAGGACACGAACATTTGCAAAGTGTGGGTTTAATAAACATGAACGGGCGTTTGTATGATCCTAAACTACACCGTTTCTTGCAACCCGATAATTTTGTACAAGACCCAAACAATACACAGAACTATAACCGTTATAGTTACGTTCTTAATAACCCTTTGTCATATACCGACCCGAGTGGAGAACAAAGCACTCCGTATGATTTTTGTGGAGGAAAATGTCCTAATGGTGAAAACCAACCTTATCCCGGTCCAAATTTTAATGGGGCATTATATGATTGGCTTGAAAATGAAAAAGGAGGTGATGGATGGTTAGGGAAGAATTTTAGTGCTAGAAATATTGACGAAGCAGGAACAGCAGTAGGTAAAGCGTTTAGAGATGCTGGTAACTGGATTGGTAGAGGGCTTGGCTCTATTTTTGGTGGTGGTGGGGCTAGTGCTCCTCGTTTAAATTCTTCTGCTAATAATGCTAGTGTGAGTGCAAGTCAAGGAGGGGGTTTTAGTTCGCTTGATATTAATAACAAAACTTTTGTTTTAAATAGACCTCCTAATATTGTTTCTTTTAAACCACAGATGACAGAATTTGGGATGGGGGCTTTTGAATGGGTTGAAGGAGGTGCAGCACTTAAACTTGTAAACATAGCTAAAGAGTCTACTTTGGCTAGTAAAACTATAGTTATAGGAGAAGATATGTTAAATCGAGTTATCCCATTTGCCGAAAAAAATGGATTTAAATATTTTAAACCAAGGGGTACAAATCCTGCAAATTGGATGAAAAACCAAACTAAATGGATTTACAGGCAGATTAAAGACCCAACTGTAAGAATTATTGACATAGGTTCGAAAGAGTTAGAGGCTACAAGTAAATATTATATGAAAGAATTAGAAATGTTAAGAAAATATTTAGGTTATTAATTTGTAAAGTATGAAATCATTTGACATAAACGAGTATATCGTTAAATTAATTAATGAAAATAAAAGAGGTGTTGATATTGATACAATAATCGATTATTTAGATTATATAAATAAAGTTAGGTATGATAAAGATAAAATTGAGATTTTTTTGAATACACTAATAATTAATAATAAAATAATTTTAGAAAATAATTTTTATTATCCATATTCCCGATTGATCTCGGATATACAGTAAATATCTCGTGTTGGATAGTGCAGAATTTTATTCTGTGCCTATCAACGAAAGAAAAATAGTAAAAAAATAAAAACAACAACAATGAAAAAAATTTTAATTTTAGGGTTTGCAATGAGCAGTATGATTGCCCAATCACAAGAAGTCTCTGTAGAGAAAAGTATAAATGGGGTGCAGTTGGGGTTGTTCGATTTGAGTTTTCAGAACGAAACCAAGCTACAACGCACCATCGCATTGCGAACAGAAATAGGTTTAAACCTATTGTTTGCAACCACAGAGAGTAATGATCCAGCAGTAGAAAATAAAACATCAACACTTACTGTTCCGTACATAAGTCTCGAACCAAAATGGTATTTTGGTTTAGATCGTAGAGTGAGATTGGGCAGAAACATCAAGAACAATAGTAGTAATTATTTGTCTTTAAAAACAAGTTTTATTTCAACAGATACTCCATTAATCAATCCTGACAATAAAAAAATTGTTCCAGCAATACTGGCTATTCCAGAGTTTGGCATTCGTCGTAGCTTTTCAAAACATTTCAATTATGAGTTTTCGGGAGGTCTGGGCTATCAATACAACATATTCAGCAAAGGAGAAAGGTGTTCATGCGATCATAGTACTACTTATATTGATCTTCGTGCTCGAATAGGTTATGATTTTTAACTGATTGCGAATGATGCCTATATCTTGAAGTAATTTCCGCATTTTATCTACGGTATAATCAACGATTTTTACAGTCAAAACTACCCAGATGGCGCGGGAATGAAAGAAATTTTTTTCGTCAACGGATAGTGCAGAATTGCATTCTGTACCCACTTACGATAGCAAGTAATACAAATCAAAAAAGCTACATCAAAACGGTATAGCTTTTTTTGTATCAAAATAGCTAGAATAAATACAATGTTTAGTTTTGTTTTGTCACCGAACTTGAAAAAGAACCGAGGATGAAGGATGTAATTCTGGTGTTCCGGCACTTCGCTGAAGCCGTCATCGTTGACGTCCACGGCTGACTTAAGATTTGCACCAGCAAATAGTGTATAGCTGGTCTTCTCGTTGAGCTTCCCGGAAAAAAAAGTATTTAAGTTCCTTTCTTTCAACGTGGA
>JANMZS010000220.1:0-1846 GCA_031383535.1 Flavobacterium sp. | reverse complement strand
GATTGTTATAGAAATAATTTTTAATCTTTTCTAGTTCGTTATTAAGATATTTTTTAACAACTCTTTCTCCTCCAAAAGGCATTCTTGCTTCTGTTTTATAAATAATATTGTAGTAAATAAGTTTAGAAGTAAACTTTGGTTTTATGTTCTTAAAGAATTCAATTTCTTGTGCTTCCGTAGTGAAATTATCTTTTATGAATTGAGCTTTTAATTTTTTAACGGATTTTGATATTATTTCAATTCCTTTTTCACAACGCACCAAAGTATCGTCAATTTCTAAATTAATGAAATTAAGTTGTTCTATTAATTCGTTTAAAAGTTGGTTATATTTGGCGTTCAAATTTGTAATGATTTAGATTATTAAACAATTTATTTGACAATTTTATTGTAGGCATTTAATTAGGTTCATTTTTTAATCATTCATTTTTTACAATTGTCAGTTTATTTTATTCACTCGTCTAAAACATTTAAATCAAAAGAAATTAACTACAACTATGAAAAAACCTCTAGTAGCTCCAGTACAAAATAATAACGACCAAAAACTTCAAGAATTAATTGCATTCTATCAAGAAACGCTTGGCTTTTGTCCCAATAGTGTTATTACTATGTATCATCGTCCTGAAATTGCTTATTCTTTTATTGCTTTAAATAAAGCAGTTATGGAGAATAAAGGCAACGTTACTAGTGATTTAAAACGATTAATTGGATTTGTCTCTAGTAATACTGCAGGATGCAAATATTGCCAAGCACATACTATTCGTGCTGCAGAACGTTATGATGCACACCAAGAGAAACTAGAAAATATTTGGAGCTTTGAAACACATCCTGCTTTTTCAGATGGGGAACGTGTTGCTCTTGAGTTTGCGCTAAAAAGCTCTTTAATTCCGAATGAAATTGATGATGTAATTGCTGATAAAATGCGATTGCATTGGAGTGATGGCGAAATCGTCGAAATTTTAGGTGTAGTTGCATTATTTGGGTTTTTAAATCGTTGGAATGATAGTATGGGAACAGAAATGGAAGATGGCGCTATTGAAAGCGGTAAAAAATATCTCTCTGATAAAGGTTGGGAAGTTGGTAAACATAAGTATTAAAAAAAAAAAGAGGTGCAAATTAAAGAATGCACCTCTTTTTTTTTATAGCAATTTGAATTTTTTATTCTTCTTCAATACTATTTACCGTTATGAGCGCATCCATGTTTCTTGTCAATTGATCTCTAGTTCTAAAGCCACTTTCTTTAAGATAAAGCAAACCATTTTTATAATATTGCACTGTAGGAATAGTTTTTACATTTTGCTCTAAAGCAGTTATTGAAAATTCATCAACATTTACAGTAATAATTTGTATTGTATCACTAAAATTAATTTTTAAATCTAATAATGATTGCGCGATACTTTTACAAGGCATACACCATGTGGCATAATAAAGTATGACTAATGCGTTACCGCTAGCTACTATCTCATTGATAGTTTTTTGATTATCGAATTCAATCATTATGTATTATTATAGATTACAAAATTGCGACATTTAAAAGACTAAGTGTTTTCTATTTTACCTTAAAAGTTAGCAATATTACAGATTTTTTTTGTTGTATTTATTAAAATAGTACTTTCATCCAATTATTATAATTTTTCGTATATAGATATTAAATAAATGTTTATGAAAAAATTCAACCCTTCAACGTTTAACAAAACTATTAGTTTAATCATTATAACACATTTGTTATTTTTTACAATTATAGTTTTATTATATTTTCGTGTTTTGAATCAAGAAGAAAGTTTAATTCAACAGCATAAACTTTTTGGTGTTGTAAACTCTCAATATGAACACGAATTTCATATTTCGT
>JANMZS010000119.1:0-17351 GCA_031383535.1 Flavobacterium sp. | reverse complement strand
AAAAATTATTGGCAAACAGTATTTAGAGTTTCATAATTTACAAATTGAAAATGAGCGGTTTGATGCTGAATCTGGTTCGCCCAATGATCAAGCCTACGGAATTTATTATCAAAGTTTCAAAACACTACCAGTATCTAAAGACTTTGAAGACGCAGTACTTTTCAAGCATTTTAGGTTTTCAAATTTAGTAGTTCGAAATGTCTATTCTTTAGGCAGTAGTACTACTAATTTTGATTCTATTTACACTTCGGGTATTTATTTTATAGATGCTTTTGTCAATGATGTTATTATCGAAAATTGTTATTTTACAGATATTGAACGCACAGGTATTTGGTTGCGAAAATATGTTTCTGATGCCATTATAAGAAATAATAAATTTATAGATACGGGCGGTTCTGGAACTATCATGTCTGCTACAAAACGAGTGCTTTATGAAAATAATCTCATGCGTTTTACAGGCTCTGATACCGATTCTAGAATGGTTAAACGAGGTAGCGGCATGTGGGTATTTAATTCCGATGATGTAGTGGCGCAATACAATACGTCGCAACACGCAAGAGGAAATGGTGATTCATCTGGAATGCATGTGGACTATGGGAATTCTAATATTTTATTTCAATACAATTACTTGGAGGACTCTGCTGGAGGTTTTTGCGAAACCCTTGGAGAGAATGATACAATTATTTGGAGGTATAATGTGAGCGTGAATGAGGGAAATAAGAGTGGAGTTAACAGATTATTGTGGGTTAGTGATTATGCATTTGTACCTATGAAAAGTACAAATGTATACGTTTACAATAACACTATTTATCAAGGTCTTAAATATCAAAATGAGATGGCAGATTCTAAAATTAGTTTAAAAGCTACTTCTTTGAATTTTTTAAACAATATTATTTATTTAGAACCATCAGCTCGCCTCGGCGAATTAGACTATTTGTTAGACGTTGATACACGAAATTTCTCTAAAAACATTATGTTTGGAGGAACAATTAAATCTAGTTTTAAAAATTTAGATGCTACTAGAAAAGAAGTAGATCCAAAATTTTTTGATTCAGGCAGAAGGCATTTTTCTGGGTATAAACTTTTAACAACAAGTCCTGCCATTGGTGCCGCTTTGAGTTTTGTTGAACCTGTTTTTCCACAAGCAGGAATTGGAATTTTTAAAGATATTACTTCAAATGCTACTAAAGATATTTTTGGTAATCCAGTCAATTTGGCTTCGGCAACCAATATTGGAGCATATAACGGTTCAGGCGAAACCAATTCACTAACACGCTATTCTTTTGAAGCCGAATCAGCTAATATTGTCGGAGGAACTGAAATTAATTGTGTGAATGCTTCGGGTACAAAAGCAGTTAATGTCTTAAATGAAGGAAATACACTGACTTTTAATTCGATAAATGTTCCTACTTCTAACCTGTATTTTATAAAAGTTTTTTATGCAAATCCTGTAAAATCTAATCTAAAAATAACTGTCAATAGCGGTGATGCTGAAACTATACTTTTGCCCAATTCAGATGCGTATTGTTTTCAATCGGGTTTTCCAACCTATTATCCAATTCTAAAAAATTTAAATACAGGAAATAATACTATTAAGCTAGAAAATGGAGTTATTGATAAGATTGAATTAATAGCGATTACAGAGACATCATTAAGTGTAAATAGCGATTTTTTTCTAAGCAAAACGGATGCGTTTTTAGAAAAAACACTTTTGACTTCAAATGAGTCATTAAAACTAATTATCGACAAAAAAGTAGAATATCAAACTGTAGAGTTTTCAGTTTATGATATTACAGGCGCGTTATTGAGTAAAAAACATTTTTCTGCTCTTGAAGACATAACATTACAAACTTCTAATTTAGGAAAAGGAGTTAAAATTGTTACCGCTAGAGTAGGAGATTATTTCTTTGTAGACAAAATCATAATCAAATAAGTCTCTATTAAAATCAATTATTTTTTTAAAATGGCTGTGATAGTTTTCTATTGCAGCTATTTTTTTTGCAACTTTTTTCACTAAAATTATTTAAAATTTATAAATAAAACAGATCGTATTCATATTACCCTAAAATTTGCACTATTAGTCTTAGTTAGTACCGATTTAACACTTTTTTTGACTAAATAGGTACATGATAAATAATGAGTTTTTGTTAATTTTATTTAATTAACCAATATTATTAACTAAAAATTTAAATTATGACTAAAAAAATCACACTCTTTATGTTACTATTTTGCATGGTACAATCGTATGCAGCTAATTACTATTTTAGTAGTTCAACAGGTAATGATGCTAATGTTGGTAGTCAGACCAGCCCATTTAGAACTATTACCAAGTTAAACAGTTTAATTCTTGTTCCAGGAGATAAGATTTTTTTCAAGAAAGGCGATACATTTATTGGACAAATTACTGTCGGTTATTCAGGTTCAGCTACTTCTCCTATCGTTTTTGATAGTTATGGTATAGGGAATTTGCCTATTTTGAGCGGAAGTGATGGAAGTAATGGTGTTGCAGACCCCATTTGTACTATTTATATTCAGGCTAAATCACATTTAGAATTTAAAAATTTACAAATTGAAAACGAAAGATTCGATGCGAAATCTGGTGTGCCAAATGACCAATCCTATGGAATTTATTATTTAAGTTATAAAACGGTTCCCGCTTCTGGAAATCCAGAGGATGCTGTACTTACTGAAAATATGAAGTTTACAAATCTAGTGGTGCAAAATGTATATTCTTTGGGAAGTGGCGGTACTAATTTTGATAGTATTTATACTTCTGGAATTTATTTGTACAATGCATTTGTGAAAAATGTAACCGTAGAAAATTGCTATTTTACCGATATAGAACGCACAGGGCTTTGGCTGAGAGGATATGTTTTTGACGCATTAATAAAAAACAATAAGTTCATTGCTACAGGGGGTTCAGGAACCATTTTATCTCAAACAAGACGCGTGCTATATGAAAATAATTTAATGCGTTTTACAGGTTCTGATGCAGATCCAAGAATGACTAAACGAGGTAGTGGTATGTGGGTGTTTGGTTCTCAAGATGTTGCTGCTCAATATAATGTATCCCAGCACGCTAGAGGAGATGGAGATTCCTCAGGAATACACGTAGATTATGGAAATACAAATATTTTATTTCAATATAATTATTTAGAGGATTCTGCAGGAAGTTTTTGCGAAACATTAGGAAAAAATAACAATGTTATTTGGCGTTATAATATTAGTGTCAATGATGGACAGAAAGAAATAAGGTATAGTGGTGATATTGGAGGGGTAAACAATTTGTTATGGGTAAGTGATTTTTCACCCCCAACCAATACAAAAAGCACCAATGTATTTGTTTATAACAATACAATTTACCAGGGGTTGAATTATCAAAATGTGATGGCAGATTCTAAAATTAATATTGTATCAAATGATTTTAATTTTGTAAACAACATCATTTATATGGAACCTACTGCAAATTTAGGTATTTTAGGCTATAATTATGATGTCACTACCACATTTATGCGTAAAAATATAATGTTTAGTGGAACCATAAATACTGATTTTAAAAGTAAAAATTATGCGTTTGGTGTTGATAAAATAAATGAAAATCCAAATTTTTTGAATCCAGGAAGAAAAGCCGCTTCGGGTTACAAACTTTTGGCAAATAGTCCCGCTATAGGATACGCTTCTACAGGTTTTACAGAACCAGAATTTCCATTAGGAACAACAGGTGTTTTTGTAAATATTTCTAAAAAAGCCACAAAAGATTATTTCGGTAATCCTGTAAATTTAGCTACAACTAGTAATATCGGAGCTTATAATGGCGCTGCAGTTTCAAGCGTAACAAATCCCTCACGTGAAGCAGAATCTACCTCTAATACCGTTGTAGGTGGCGCTGAGGTAACCTGTACCAATGCTTCTGGTACAAAGGCAGTAAATGTTATTGGAGCAGGGCAATCGCTGACCTTTAATAATTTTAATGTTTCAAATACAGGTCTATATTTGATAAAAGTTTTTTATTCAAATCCTTATAAATCGAATTTGAAAATTACAATCAATGGTGGCGTTTCAGAAACCTTTATATTACCTAATACTGATGCTCTTTATTGTTTTGAAGGAGGAACACCTACAAGCTTTTTCATAGCTAAAAATTTGAATTCAGGTAATAATTCTATAAAACTTGAAGGAAGTACAATTGATAAAATAGAAGTTATTTATATAGGAAGTTCCTCTTCAAGAACTGCTTTATTAAATAAAGGCGAGGATGGTTTGCTAAATAATGAAGATGCGTATCTAGAAAAAACACTTTTAACTTCAAATGAATCATTGAAACTAATTATTGACAAAAAAGTGGAATATCAAGATGCTGAGATTTCAGTTTATGATATTACAGGCGCATTATTGAGTAAAAAACATTTTTCGGCTCTAGAAGATTTAAAATTAGAAACTTCTAACTTAGGAAAAGGAGTTAAAATTGTTACTGCAAGAGTGGGAGACTATTTTTTCGTAAATAAAATAATTGTGAAATAAGACTCAATAAAAATTAATTATTTGTTTTAAAATGGCTGTGATAATTTTTACTATTTACAGCCATTTTTTTGCAACTTTTTTAGAATAAAAAAGCTAAAAACTTTTAATCATTTAAGTTTGTTTTGAATTATTTTTTGTTGAAAGTTATAACTTTAGTTGAAATGTTAAGTTTAGCTTTTAAACTTTGAACTAAAATTGTACTTTTGTTCAAAACTCATTATAATGGCAGGAAATAGCTACGGAACACTATTTAGAATAACTACTTTTGGAGAATCACACGGAGAAGCTTTAGGGGGAATAATTGACGGTTGCCCCTCAGGAATTACATTAGATTTTGAAGCAATACAACATGAAATGTCTCGAAGAAAACCGGGACAATCAGCGATAGTAACCCAAAGAAAAGAACCAGATGATGTTCAATTTTTATCAGGGATTTTTGAAGGTAAAACTACTGGAATGCCTATAGGATTCGTCATTCCAAATACCAATCAAAAATCAGATGATTACACCCATATTAAAGACAATTATAGACCAAGTCATGCTGATTATGTGTATGACAAAAAATATGGTCTCCGTGATTACCGTGGTGGTGGTCGAAGTTCAGCTCGAGAAACTGCTAGTAGGGTAGTGGCTGGAGCAATTGCAAAACAAATACTACCTAGTATTTCCATTAATGCTTATGTTTCCTCAGTAGGTCCTATTGTTATGGATATACCGTATCAAGATTTAGATTTTTCAAAAACTGAAACTAATCCAGTTCGTTGTCCAGATGAGGCATCAGCTGTGATTATGGAAGAGTATATTCGCGATATTAGAAAACAAGGAGATACTGTTGGCGGAACTGTAAGTTGTGTCATCAAAAATGTGCCCGTTGGTTTAGGCGAACCTGTTTTTGATAAATTGCATGCCGAATTAGGGAAAGCCATGCTGTCTATAAACGCTGTAAAAGGTTTCGAATTTGGTAGTGGATTTTCTGGAACTGCCATGAAAGGAAGCGAACATAACGATTTATACAATCCTGATGGAACTACCATAACCAATCTTTCTGGTGGTATTCAAGGCGGAATTAGTAACGGAATGGATATCTATTTTAGGGTTGCTTTCAAACCAGTTGCAACGATTATGCAAAAACAAAATTCCTTAAACAACAAAGGTGAAATCACAGAAATGACCGGTAAAGGTCGTCACGATCCTTGTGTTGTTCCTAGGGCAGTGCCTATTGTTGAAGCGATGGCAGCCATTGTTCTGGCTGATTTTTATTTAATCAATAAGACCTATAGTAAAGATTTTTAATTCCTGATTTTATAACAAAATAAATTTTAATTAAAAATCCAAATGACCCAAGACAAAATCCAAAAGAAATCTTTAGTAAGTAATTTGACTGTTCAAATTCTTATTGCTATGATTTTGGGTGCAGTATTGGGTGTTTGTATTCATAACAATTACAATACGGATTTTGCTAAAGAATTTAGCGATAAAATAAAAATACTGGCAACTATTTTTATTCGATTAGTTCAAATGATAATTGCCCCACTGGTTTTCACCACTTTGGTAGTTGGGATTGCCAAATTAGGTGATGTAAAAACAGTAGGAAGAGTAGGTGGCAAAGCTCTAGGATGGTTTTTTAGTGCCTCTTTTATTTCCTTATTAATTGGATTGTTTTGGGTGAATATTTTAAAACCTGGTTTAGGACTTAATTTAAGTGGTATTGATTTAAGTACTGCTTCAGAAGTAACCGAAAAAACGCAAAACTTCTCTGCTCAAAATTTTATCGAACATATTTTTCCAAAAAGTATTGTGGAAGCTATGGCAAACAATGAAATACTTCAGATTGTTATTTTCTCGATTTTTTTTGGTTTAGCTGCCGCTTCTATTGGTAATCATGCCAAGCCAGTTATCAATGCTTTAGATAAAACATCTCATATCATTTTAAAAATGGTAAACTATGTGATGAAATTTGCACCTATTGGAGTTTTTGGAGCTATTGCAGGTGTTTTTGCTATAAAGGATTTGAATGAATTAGTGATTACTTACATCAAATTTTTTAGTTCTTTCTTAGTTGGAATTGCAACTTTATGGATTTTCCTTTTAGTAGTAGGGTTTATTTTTCTTGGAAAACGGATGAAAACTTTATTAAATCATATTGTTAGTCCATTGATTATTGCTTTTGGAACCACGAGTAGCGAAGCGGTTTTTCCAAAATTAACCGAAGAATTAGAACGTTTTGGTGTTAAAGACAAAATAGTATCCTTCATGTTGCCACTAGGGTATTCTTTTAACCTTGACGGTAGTATGATGTACATGACTTTTGCTAGTATATTTATTGCACAAGCCTACGGAGTCAATTTAGATTTAGGAACACAATTGACCATGCTTTTAGTTTTAATGCTTACAAGTAAAGGCATAGCAGGTGTTCCAAGAGCTAGTTTAGTAATTGTTGCAGCAACTTGTGGTATGTTTAAAATTCCAATCGAAGGGATAGCTTTAATTTTGCCTATTGATCATTTTTGTGATATGTTTAGAAGTGCTACCAATGTATTAGGTAATGCTTTGGCTACTTCGGTAGTAGGAAAATGGGAAACTAAAGAAGAATGAGTTTTATAATTTTATAAGATTTTTGATGTATATTTGAGTGTTGTAATATTTATTCTATGTGTAAAATTATAAATGCTCTATTTGTATTATTATTTCTGATTTTTTTTGGGAATGATACTTTTGCACAAACAAAAGAAGCTTCAATACAAGAAGTTCATAAATTATTAAAGAAAGCCAGTTATTATTATGATAAAAATGATTTTGAAAATTCTTTAATTTTATCCAGAAAAGCTTTAAAAGAATCATGTGTTCTAAAAAATGATACCCTCACTGCTCATTTATATAATGCAATTGCTATAAATTTTCATTCATTATCAGATTTCGACAAGGCTGTTTTTTTCTACAACAGAGGATTGATGATTGCTAATAGAACCAATAATGACCACATTAAGTCTAATATAAACAACAATTTAGGAAATCTTTATTGTTTTCAAAAAAAAGAATATTCAAAAGGAATAGATTTTTACAGCGAATCCATTTTATGTAGTTCAAGGATTGCTGACACGAGCGGAATTGTATTTACTAAGATGAATGTTGTTTGGGCTTATTTTGATATGGGTCAATATGATAAAGGCATACCTTATTTATTATATGTGAATCAATACCATTCAAAATTTGAAAATAAATTTGATAATTGTCTTCATAGTATGGTCAATGGAATGTATTATGGATATATTAGACAAAATGAAAAAGCAAATTTTTATTTTAAAAAATCAATTGCGATTGGAAAAGAGTTAAATCAAGCCAATGAATTGTCAAATTCTTATTATAGGTATTCTAAATTTTTATTTAAAATTGGGGATTATAAAAATGCCTATCAAAATTTAGCATTATACAATAAGCTTGATGAAGAAATTTACAATGAAGAACAACTTAGTAGAGCAAGAATTGCAGCTACAAACTTTGAATTAGACGAATACAAAAGAGAAGTCAGTAAGGCGGAAAGCCAAAATAAGTTACAAGACCAAAGTATTAGAAAATCTAAAATTATTATAGTTCTTTTGTACATTATTCTTGGAGTACTTTTATTATTATTATATTCTTTGTTCAAGAATGATAGATTTAAGAAAAAGCTAAATGCAGAATTAACTAAAGCGAATGAAGCATTAGTTATTGCCAAAGATGACGCAATTGACGCATCAAAATTAAAATCACAATTCGTTTCTACAATAAGCCACGAATTGAGAACCCCTTTGTATGGTGTAGTTGGAATCACCAATATGCTTTTAGAAGAGCATCAAGAGTTAGCAGAAAGTCCTCATCTAGCTTCGCTTAAATTCTCTGCAAGATATTTATTGTCTTTAGTAAATGACGTTTTGCAAATCAATAAAATTGAGGAAAACAGAATTGTCCTTGAAAATTTGACTTTCAATATTTCGGATGAAATGAGTATGATTAAAAATTCATTATCTTTTTTAGCCAAAAACAATGATAATATATTGACTCTCGAAATTGACTCCACCATACCCGAAAGTTTAATTGGAGACAAATTAAGATTTTCGCAGATTTTAATGAACTTAGTCAGTAACGCCTTAAAATTCACTAAAAACGGTGAAGTTAAAATTATTGCAAATTTGATAAAAGTTGAGGATAAATCGCATTTTATTGAGTTTCAAATCAAAGACAACGGACCTGGTATTTCAGAGTCGGATCAATCTAAGATATTCGATAAGTTTGTTCAAGTAGGAAGAAACAACACTGATTATCAAGGTACTGGTTTGGGATTATCAATCGTGAAACAATTGTTAGGATTGTTTAATAGCACCATTTCACTTGAAAGTAAAATTGGAGAAGGATCTAATTTTATTTTTACCATTGCATTTGAATATGATCCAGAAAAAACACAAGAAATCATAAATAATATTCAGGTTGATTTATCAGAAAAACAAGCTTATAAAGTATTAGTGGTCGAGGATAATAAGATTAATCAATTGGTGACACAAAAAATTATGAAGAAAAATAATTATTTGTGTACACTTGCCGACGATGGATTTCAAGCATTGGATATTTTAGAAAATGACAGTTTTGATATCATTTTAATGGATATCAATATGCCAGTGATGAATGGTTTTGAAACTTCAAGAAAAATTCGACAAAAAGGGATTATTACTCCAATAATAGCATTAACGGCTTTCACAAAATCAGAAATAATCGAAGAAGGCATCTCTGCCGGAATGAATGATATTATTATAAAACCTTTTGAACCTATCCAATTATTTCAGGTTATAAATGATCAGATTTATAAAGCAAAAAATCAAATGAATTCGTAAGAAATCAATACCAACGTTTTTTGTTTTGCTTTGAAACCTCAGATTTTCTAGATTTATGTGCGCCCCCGCTTCGGTTGGAATTTTTTTGTGATGCTGTAGGCGCAGTTTCTGAACTCCCAGAATGCCAAGGATAGGGATGATCGCTTATGGTTTTAACCTCTACTTTAATCAATTTTTGAATGTCTTTCCAGTATTGATGCTCATCTTTACTACAAAAAGAAATAGCAATCCCTTCATTTCCAGCGCGACCAGTTCTACCAATTCGATGAACATAGGTTTCGGGAATATTAGGCAAATCAAAATTGATAACATAAGGCAATTGATCAATATCAATTCCTCGGGCGGCTATATCGGTGGCTACTAGAACGCCAACTTCTTTCTTTTTAAAAGCGTCCAAAACGCGTTGTCTCGCATTTTGAGATTTGTCGCCATGAATAGCTTCGGCGGCAATATTGTTTTTCCGTAATGCTTTTACCACATTGTCAGCACCATGCTTTGTTCTGGAAAAAACCAAAACATCCGATAAATTTTCATTCTTAATTAAATGGTATAATAAATTTCTTTTTTCTGTTTTTTCAACAAAATAAATATGCTGTTCTACACTTTCGGCAGTCGATGATACAGGCGAGACCTGTACTTTTGCTGGGTCTTTCAAAAACATTTCGGCTAGTTCCCGAATAGCAATAGGCATCGTTGCAGAAAATAATAAAGTTTGTCTGTTTTTTGGAGTGAGTTTCACGATTTTTTTAACATCGTTAATAAAACCCATATCTAACATTTGATCTGCTTCGTCAAGGACTAAAGTATGCAAATGATCAAAATCAATAAAACCTTGTTTGTGCAAATCTAGTAATCTTCCAGGTGTTGCTACCAGAATATCAACACCTTTTCGTAAGGTATCCACCTGAGGTACTTGAGACACTCCGCCAAAAATAGTTAATTGTGTCAGGTTAGTATATTTTCCGTATGTGTCAAAACTTTGCCCAATTTGTACAGCTAATTCTCTGGTAGGAGTAACAATTAGGGCACGAATTTCTTTTGCTTTTTTTGATGACCCAACAATTCGATGGAGTTGATGTATGATTGGAATGGCAAACGCAGCTGTTTTTCCTGTTCCTGTTTGTGCGCAACCAATTAAATCTCTACCTGATAAAACTAATGGGATTGATTGTTCTTGGATGGGTGTTGCGCTGGTATAGCCTTCTTCAAATACGGCTTTTTGTATACTTTTTGAAAGTGATAAATCTTCGAATAACATATATTTGTTTTAAATATCCAATACTAAATTACATGGATAGTTAGCAAAGATAGATTTATTTGTGGATTTGTAATTTATAGTTAGTTGTTTTTAAATTTGGAAATCAATTTAAAAAACCACTTAAAAACAATTATTCATTATTTGATTTTATGAAATCAGTTACAAGATATCCTATTAGCTTTCCAACTAGATGCTCATTTTTATCATCACCTAATTCTGGTGCTCCTTCGCAAATATGTAGATAAGAAGCATTTTTATTTTTTCCAAAATAAGAAATAAATTGTCTTAACTCGTCAACGGCAAAACCATCTAAAGTCATGAAACTACTTGGTACCCCAGCAATTGCCGATAAATCAATTTCGATTCCAAAACAATCATTCTGAATAAATTCTAATGCTTGATAAAGCTCAAAATTAAATTCTTTTTCTTTTCTTATTTTAATACTTTCAAAAGTATTGTAACGCAATCGATCGTCTGTTTTTTTTATGGTATCTAACACGTTTTTGGAGATGTAATTTTCATGAAGTCCAAAAATGAAATATTTTTTCAAAAAACCTTGATCATAAGCATAAGAAAATCCATTTC
The DNA here is from genome assembly GCA_031383535.1 of Flavobacterium sp. GTDB lineage: Bacteria > Bacteroidota > Bacteroidia > Flavobacteriales > Flavobacteriaceae > Flavobacterium. The sequence goes on along the minus strand of JANMZS010000119.1, from coordinate 6,122 downwards.
CACTATGCCTACCTTCCAATATTCTAAAATCTGATCGTGAATCAAAATTTACTGCATTAATTGCTTTACCCTTAGCAAGGGCACTACCTTTTATATTTCCGTAGGCATTATTGTGACCACCACCAATGATTATTGGGATTTTTCCAGTTTTAATGATGTTGAAAATGATATGAGAAACTTCTTTGTCGATTTTCTCAACTAATTGACTTTGTTTTATGCGGTCACCAAGAGTATTGAAATCTAAATTTTGGACTTCTTCCATTTCATCCGAAACGTCAAGATGTCCTAAAACCAGTATTTGATTTCCTTTACAAAATTTATTATGCTGTATATTAGCGATACTTTTTATGGTGCTACTCCAAGCTGAAGCTGCACCAGGTCTGCCATAATTAGCTCGGATTCCTATATCTTCAGGAATTCCAAATAATACGTACTTCGCTTCACACGTATTCAAATAGGAAATAACATCAGTTTCTTTTGGAATTGTCAACATCTTCTCGCCAAATTTTATTTCACCACTACGGTGGTTCGTAATTTTCGCAAGTTCATTGATTGTAAATAAAATGAGCTTTTCCATAAAATTTAAAAAGTTCAAATATAATATAATTGTCGACAATTCGTTTATTGGTATAATTATATTATTATTTTTGTAAAAAAAAAACACACACTATGGAAAATCAACAAAATAATTCAAGTTTAAAAGCAATTGTTGCTGTGCTAGCAATTTTATTAGCGGGAAGTTTAGTTTACATATTCAAAATAACCTCAGATGCTAAGGTTGTGCAAACTGAATTGGTAAAAACCGTTTCTGAAAAAGAAACCGTTTTAAAAGATTTACAAGAATTAAAAACTACTTATGATGCTGCTATTGCTGAAAACACATCGATGTCTGAGGAGTTAATTCAAGAAAGAGAAAAAGTTGTAAACTTGATAGACGAAGTTAAAAAATCTAAAGGAGATGTAGCTTCATTATCTAAATACAAAACTCAATTCATCAAATTACAAGGTGATATGAAAGTTTTGATAGCTGAAAACGAAGGGCTTAAAAAGCAGAACACAACTTTAACTGTTCAACGTGATAGTACTGCCGTAGTATTGGGCGAATCTAAAAAACAAAATACGGTATTAGTTTCTAAAAATGAAGAACTTTCAAAAACGGTAGATTTAGGATCTAAATTAACGGTGCTAAACATGAAATCTTCGGCTTATAAAATGAGAAGTTCAGGAAAGCAAATTTCAACTGAAAAAGCAGGTAGAGCCGATGTTTTGAAAGTCAGTTTTACTATTGCTGAAAATAAGATTGCAAAATCAGGAGATAAAACGTATTATGTTCAAGTGATTGACAGTAAAAGCAATGTATTAGGAGATAAAAAAACAGAAACATTTGGTGATAAAACTTTAACTTATAGTTTTGTGACTGTTGTAAAATATGCCAATAAAACAGTAGATATTTCTGAAGATTTACCAGGAAAGAATTTCGAAAAAGGTACTTATTTTGTCAATGTTTTTGATAAAGATGAATTGGTTTCTAAAACCAGTTTTACTTTAAAATAATCCATAATAAGTATAATAAGAAAGGGGCTTTTAGCCCCTTTCTTATACACATTAGTTTGATTATTCTGATACTCTGATTTCAAACATTTTATCCCAATATTTACCAGTTACAAATATGGTTTTTGTTTTTGAGTTGTAAGCAATTCCATTTAATACTTCAGCATTAGGGGCTTGAATTTGTTTTCTTAACCCCGACATATCAAGAATTCCTTCGACAGTTCCACTAGTAGGGTTTACAACCGCAATAGCATCTTTTTGCCATACATTGCAATATATTTTACCATCAATCCATTCTAATTCATTGATGCTAGGGATTTTGTTGCTTCCAGAATAGACATTGACATAATCAATCATTTTTTGAGTATTTGGATTCATTTTCCAAATTTTTTCGGTTTTGTCCGTTTGATAAATGTATGTGCCATCATTAGTCATTCCCCAACCCTCAATGTCTTTGTCGTAAGTGAAAGTTTTTTCTAACTTTAAAGTATTAATATTATAAATAAAACCTGTTTTTTCTTGCCAAGTCAATTGATACAGTTTGTTATTGACAATGGTAATTCCTTCTCCAAAATATTTTGAATCCAAATCTATTTGATTGTATATTTTGCCAGATTTATAATCATATTTTCTGAGATACGATTTGCCATTAAGCCCTGTACTTTCGTATAGGGTATCTTTATAAAACTCTAATCCTTCGGTAAATGATGTTGGATCATGTGGGTAGGTTTTGATGATAGTATATTTTAAAAGCTTAGGCTCAACATCAGAAACTAATTCAATTCTAGTGGTAATTTCAGTATTTTCACCTTCAAAATAAACCAATGCTTTTAGGTCTTGATACCCTAATTTTTGATCGTTTAGTTCTAAATTGACTTTTTCAAGATTCTTTTTAGAACCTATTTTTTTGTCATTAATAAAATAGACAATACTGTCAATCGTTTTTGAATTTGTATTTAAAATTCCTAATTCTAAAGTTTCTTGAGACTGATACTGTTCTTTAAGTTTTGATTCGTCAAAACTAAAAAGGGGAGTGTCATTATTTTTTTTATCGCCACAACTTGCTATTGTAATTCCTAATAAAATGAACGTTAGGAAGTTATAATTTTTCATAAATTAAAATTTTAGAAATGCAATATACAACCTTATTTAATAGACACAAAGCTCTTGCAAAAATATAAAAAGATTGTATATTTGCGCTGGCAAGTCCTACACGACCAGCTCCTGCAGAATCCCCCAGGATGGGAACATAGCAAGGGTACGTGGTTGAGCGGTGCGATGTAGGTCGCTTGCCATTTTTTTTAGAGTTAAGCAAACTTTAATTTTATCATTTGTCACGCTTTTTGGCGTGATTTTTTTATTTTTGGATTATGCTAAAACCTTAAAAAGTCTACCCGATTTTTCAAAGTAAAAATTTCAAAACAAAATATGAGTAAAGTAGTTTTAATTACAGGAGGTTCATCAGGAATTGGTAAATCGATAGGTGAATTTTTACACCAAAAAGGATACATTGTTTATGGTACTAGTAGAAATCCGGATAAGGTGACTGATTCCGTTTTTACTTTACTTAGTGTAGATGTTCGGAAAACTGAAACTATTCATGAGGCTGTAAAAAATATTATAGCTATATCTGGACAACTGGACATTGTTATTAATAATGCGGGTGTTGGTATTACGGGACCTTTAGAAGAAATTCCTTCGCAGGAAATCAAGAACAATTTCGAAACCAATTTTTTTGGACCTATTGAGGTGATGAAAGCAGTTTTACCTCAAATGCGAAAACAACAATCGGGTTTGATTATCAATATTACTTCTATCGCAGGATATATGGGTTTGCCATATCGCAGTGTATATTCGGCTTCAAAAGGGGCATTAGAATTGATTACCGAAGCAGTACGAATGGAAGTAAAGTCCTTTGGAATCCAAATTACCAGTATTGCTCCAGGTGATTTCGCTACCAATATCGCATCAGGTCGTTATCACGCACCGGTAATTCAAGATTCTGCTTATGAAAAAGACTATACCAACATTTTAAAAATCATGGACGAGCATGTAGACACGGGTAGTAATCCTAATGAAATGGCAGAGGCAGTTTATAAAATTATACAGAATCCAAATCCAAAAATTCATTATAAAGTGGGTGTTTTTATGCAAAAATTTTCGATTGTATTAAAGCGAATTCTACCTGATTTACTCTATGAAAAAATGCTAATGAATCATTATAAATTGTAATTTTACAACCGAATTTTGAATATCAATTAAAAATTAAATACAACATGAAATTTTTTATAGACACAGCCAACTTAGCCCAAATAAAAGAAGCACAAGCCTTAGGTGTTTTAGATGGTGTTACAACAAATCCTTCATTAATGGCAAAAGAGGGTATTACAGGTAAAAACAATATTTTGAAACATTATGTTGCTATCTGTAACCTTGTGGATGGTGATGTGAGTGCCGAAGTGAATGCTCTTGATTATGATGGAATGATTAAAGAAGGAGAAGAATTAGCCGAACTACATGAGCAAATTGTGGTAAAATTGCCTATGACTAAAGAAGGTGTAATGGCTGCCAAATATTTTTCGGATCGAGGAATAAAAACTAATGTTACTCTAGTGTTTTCAGCAGGGCAAGCATTGTTAGCGGCCAAAGCGGGCGCTACTTATGTTTCTCCATTTATTGGTCGTCTAGACGATGTTTCTACGGATGGTTTGGCTCTTATAGAGGAAATACGTTTGATTTATGACAATTACGGTTATGAAACTCAAATTCTAGCCGCTTCTGTTCGTCACACGATGCACATTGTAAACTGTGCAAAAATTGGTGCTGATGTTATGACTGGACCACTTTCTGCAATATATGGTTTGTTGAAACACCCATTGACGGATATTGGTTTGGCTCAATTTGTTGCTGATTTCGAAAAAGGAAATAAGTAAAACATAAAATCAGTCATAAAAAAAGCCCCATTTCTAATTTTAGAAATAGGGCTTTTTTATGTATAATTAACTAAATTATCTTCTTTTATCTTTAATTTTAGCTTTTTTACCTGTAAGTTCTCTAAAATAGAAAATTCTAGCTCTGCGAACAGCTCCTTTTTTGTTAATCTCCACTTTTTGTAGAGCGGGTAAGTTTACAGGAAAGATACGCTCTACTCCAATTGCACCAGACATTTTACGAATAGTAAAAGTTTCTGTGTTTCCAGAACCTCTTCTTTGAATAACAACTCCTTTAAAGAACTGAGTTCTTGTTTTTTCGCCCTCTTTAATTTCGTAGTAAACAGTAATAGTGTCTCCAGCTCCGAAAACTGGGAAATCTTTTTTTGCAACTAATTCGTCTTTAACGAATTTCATTAAATCTGCCATGATATTTTTTAATTATGGTTTTTAAAAAAGAGCAACATTCACGGATCTCGCCAGAGGTTGGTCTAATGTGGGCGCAAAAGTAAATAAAAAAAATTAAATTTCAATTTTTAAAATTCTAAATTCCAAAAAAATATTAATTCCAAATAAATAGCATGGTCAAATCTACCAATTGGAATTTGGAATTTTAAAACTTGAAATTTATTCTAGTAAATCAGGACGCCTGTTTTTGGTATGTTCGAAAGCCATATCCTCACGCCATTTGTCAATTTTCGCAAAATTCCCGCTGATTAATACCTCTGGCACCTTCCATCCTTTGTAATCAGCAGGTCTGGTATAAATGGGGCCAGAGAGTAATCCGTCTTGAAAACTATCTGTTAATGCAGATGTTTCGTCGTTTAAAACTCCTGGAATTAATCGAATTAATGAATCACATAATACCAAAGCACCTAATTCACCTCCGGATAAAACATAATCGCCAATAGAAATTTCTTTGGTGATAAAATGGTCTCTAACTCTTTGATCTACTCCTTTATAATGCCCACATAAAATGATAATATTCTCATACATTGACATGGTGTTGGCCATTTTTTGGTTTAAAGTTTCTCCGTCAGGAGACATATATATGATTTCATCGTAACTTCTTTCGCTTTTTAGATGAGTAATACAAGCATCGATAGGCTGTATCGTCATAACCATACCAGCACCGCCTCCAAAGGGGTAATCATCTACACTTTTCTGTTTGTTAGTAGTATAATCACGTAAATTATGAAAATGTACATCAACAATGCCTTTATCAATGGCTCGTTTCATCATTGAAGCTTCAAAAGGACTTTTTAATAATTCTGGAAGGACAGTTATGATATCAATTCTCATAGTTTTATTTCTGACTTGCAAAGATACAAAGTTTTTTTAGGAGCTTTAAGTTTAATAATATTGTTTAATTTCAAATTGATTTTATGGCAAAATAACAAAAATGTTGATAATGAATTGTATAAGTAATAATTGGTTAAAAAAAATCATTATTCACTTATGTAAAAAGTCCAATTTATATTCCTATTTTTGATAAATTTTTTAATATAGTTATGAAAAAAGTATTTTTAGGATTAATATTAGTTTTTATTGTTGGATGTTCAAAAGGAGATTCTTCTGAGGGGTCTGTAAAGGATATTGATGGGAATGTTTATACACCAATAACTATTGGTAAACAAACTT
>JANMZS010000218.1:0-29249 GCA_031383535.1 Flavobacterium sp. | reverse complement strand
CAGTCGAGACTCAACAACTAGTCTCGACTGCGCTCGACTTGACAATAATAGTTTATAAAAGCATCACATAAATTAATTTTTCACACAAAAACCAATAAAGCCAGTTTTTACAATTAATTAAAAAAAAGAGTTGAAAAAAGTCAATCAAAATAATATACAGCGAAAGAATGCTATTTAACTCCTTATCTTTTTTACTTTTTCTTCCCATTGTTTTTAGCTTGTATTGGTGGGTCAATAAACGAGGTTTGCAACTTCAAAACGGATTGTTGCTCATCGCTAGTTATTTCTTTTATGCCTGTTGGGATTGGCGTTTTTTGTTTCTCTTGCTTTTTTCCACGGCATTGGATTATTTCACTGGAATAAAAATGGAAGAATCCCAATCACAACATCACAAGAAAACATGGTTTTGGTTGAGTGTGAGTATCAATTTGGGTTTTCTGGGTGTTTTTAAATACTACAATTTCTTTGTCGATTCTTTTGCAACAGCATTAGCGGGTATCGGAATACAATCTAATTTTTGGACATTGAAAGTGATTTTACCCGTTGGGATTTCCTTTTATACCTTTCATGGGTTGTCTTATGTCATTGATATTTATAAAGGAAGAATTAAAGCAGAGCGAGACATTGTTACCTATTCGCTTTTTGTTAGTTTTTTTCCGTTGTTGGTGGCAGGTCCCATAGAGCGAGCTACTCATTTATTGCCACAACTAAAAAAGAAACGCTATTTTAATTATAACAAAGCCATCGATGGGGTACACCAAATCATTTGGGGTTTGTTCAAAAAAGTGGTCATAGCCGATAATTGTGCCTTGTATGCCAATAGTATTTTTAATCAATATGAATCTATGAATTCTTTGTCTTTGGTTTTGGGTGCAGTTTATTTTTCCTTCCAGATTTATGGTGATTTTAGCGGGTATTCGGACATCGCTTTAGGTACATCTAAACTGTTTGGAATCGATTTACTGCGCAATTTTAATTACCCTTATTTTTCTAGAGATATTGCCGAGTTTTGGCGACGTTGGCATATTTCCTTATCGTCTTGGTTTCGCGATTATCTCTATATTCCTTTGGGAGGAAGTCGGGTAGGGATGATGATGCAAATCCGAAATACCTTTGCCATTTTCTTAATTAGTGGTTTTTGGCATGGTGCCAATTGGACTTTCATAGTTTGGGGAGCTCTACACACTCTGTTTTTTATTCCTCTTTTGATTACCCAAAATAATCGAAACAACATTCAGAGTGTTGCTAAAGGAAAATCCTTGCCCACATTCAAAGAATTTTCGGCTATGTTATTTACATTTTGCCTCACCACTTTGGCTTGGATATTTTTTAGGGCTAAAACCGTTTCAGAAGCCTGTTCTTATATCAAAAGAATGGTGCAATTTAATTTTGAGGGAAAAATCCAGTACCTAGATTTTGAACGTTATACAGTAGAATTTCTTTTGATGGTGATTCTTTTTATACTTTTAGAATGGAACTCTCGCGAAAATGAACATCCAATTATAGGCAAAAGAACAACACTTAAAGCAATTGTAGTTATAATAATGATTTTGGTTTTTGGAGTATATTCTAATCCAACTGATTTTATTTATTTCCAGTTTTAGATGAGAAAATTTAGCAATAAAATAATTATTTATCTGGTGCTAAGTCTACTTTTGGTAGTGGTTTTAGATAGTATCTATACATTTGTTTATTCTAATTCAGAAATAAGGAATAAGGTTCAATTTTTGATGAATGCACCACCCAAAAAATATGATGCCATTTTTTTAGGTTCATCAAGGGCTGAAAATCATATTGTTCCTGAAATGTTCCAAAAGCGAGGATTGAATGTTTATAATTTTGGAATGGGCGGTGGCGGTTTGTGTGATGACAGTTTATTATTAAAGCTGTTTTTTGAAAAGGGAAATGCCACTCATAAGATATTTCTTCAAGTAGATTTGCAGTTTTTAGGGGAATCTCCAGCTCCAGCGATTCAAGCTACTTTCCTGCCTTTTTTTACAACCAACCCAACTTTTACAACCATTATAAAGACAATACCGAGAACTCTTTTGCTCTTGCTTATTTCCCTTTCTACAGGTACTGTAAGTTAGATTCAAAAATTGGTTTTAGAGAATTAGTGTTGACTCTACTAAATAAAAAAGGGGTTTTTTTTAACACCAATGGATTTATTGCATTAGAGAATACCCTAAATCCAAGTATAATTTATAATTTGCCGAGCGAGGTTACTAAAAATAATAAATATTATGATGAGATAAAAGCCATTTGTAAAAAGAATAAAGTGCAATTGATTCCTTTTATGGCTCCGTTTTGTTATTATGTTTATCATGGTGATTTTTTTTCAAAATTAAAACAAAATGTTCCTGAATTATACGATTATAGCGGTGTTATAAAAGAAGATAGTTTGTTTGCTACTTGTGGTCATTTGAACAAAAATGGAGCAGCAAAGTTTACGAGTATATTATTGGATAAATATTACGGAAAAATAGTTTTTTAATGAAAAAATTTATTAAAAAAATGCTGTTTATGTTGTTGTTAATATTTTTAGTATCGTTGGTTCTAGACAGCATATACACTTCGGTTTACTCTAATTCTCATTTTCGGAACAAAGTTCAATTTTTATTGAATGAACCTCCAAGACATTATGACGCCATTATTTTAGGTTCATCAAGAGCGGAAAACCATATTGATCCTGAAATGTTCAAAAAAAGAGGATTAAAAGTTTATAATTTTGGAATTACTGGGGCACATTTGTGTGAAAGTAGTTTGATGTTAGATCTTTTTTTTGAAAGAGGAAACACAGTGGATAAAATTTTATTGCAAGTCGATTCATATTTCAATACTGAAAATCCATCTATTGGAGTTGAAGTATTATTTTTACCCTATTTACCCATAAAAAAGACTATATACAATCACTATAAAGACAATACTGAGAATTCTTTTGCTCTCGCTTATTTTCCATTCTATCGGTACTGTAAGTTAGATTCAAAAATTGGATTTAGAGAAATGATATTGACTTTGGTGAACAAAAAAACGAACAATTTTAGTTTTGATGGTTTTATTCCTCTTAACGAAAATCTATCGAGTACGTCTAAATTTGAATTGCCTGAAAATGTTAAAAATAAAAACAAATATTATGACAAAATTGTTGCAATTTGTAAAGCAAAAAGGGTAAAGCTAATTAGTTTTATGTCACCTTCTTGTACTTATACAGATAAACTTTTTTTTTCAAAACTAAAACAACAAGTTCCCGAATTATATGATTATAGTAGTGTTATAAAAGAAGATAGTTTGTTTGCCACTTGTGGTCATTTGAATAGAAAAGGAGCTGAAGTGTTTACGAGTATTTTGTTAAAAGACCAATATGGGTTGAAAGTACCTATAGAAAAATAAAAATAATTGCTAAATTAAAACTTAAAAAATGATAAGATTATCTAAAAAAGCAATGGTCATTTGGCTGAAAAAAATAATGTACAACAAGGGATACAAACTCAGTAGAACACGAAATTTTGTTTTTTTAGAGAGTATTTTAAATAAATTAATAGCCCAAAAAGGACAAATTAATTTTGTGCAAATTGGTGGAAACGATGGCGTAAACGATGATCCATTGTATCATTTTGCCACTTGGAATAAAAACAAAATAGTTGGGATAATTTTAGAACCTGTACTTGATTATTTCAAAGATTTACAACATAATTATAAAAATTATCCATCTATACAAACACTCAACTTAGCTGTTCATAACACAGAAACGGAAATGATTATTCACAGGGTGAATCCTGAAAGTGCTTCCCTTTTACCTAGATATTCAAAGGGAATTGCTTCGTTCAGAAAAGAGCATCATATCAATTGCAAAATACTTTCCCAACATATTATTGAGGAAAAAGTAAAATGCATTTCGTTAGATGATTTAATGAAAACAAATAGTATAACCGCTCTTGATTTGCTACAAATTGACACCGAAGGATATGATTCTGAAATTATTTTGAATATAGATTTTACTAAAATGAAACCTTCAATTATTAATTTTGAATATTATATTCCACAAACGATGACTAAGGAAACGTTTAATCAAGTATTGAAAGTGTTAAAAGAAAATGGATACGAAATTTGGCAAGAAACGAATGATATTACCGCTTATCAAAGGAATTTGTTTGTGAAAATTGATTCTTAAATTTAAAGATATAAATGAAAAAACTGGGAATAGTTATAACGGATGGAGTGGGATTTCGTAATTTTATTATGAGTGATTTTTGTATGGAAGTCAGTCAGCAATTTGATGAGGTTATTATTTATTCAGGTTTACCAATCACTGCTTTTCCTGAATCAATTCAAGAAAAATGCACGTTAAAAGAGTTAGAAATTTATGAAGAGGAAAAAACGAGTTGGTTTTTTAGAAAATGGAAAGAAGTAGCACACTTGCAGGGATATCAATCAACTTATGGTATGAAGGATTGTTTGGTTTCAGGTTATCCAAAGACTAATTCTCTGAGGTCTTTGCTGGTTAAAGGTATTTATTTTTGTACTCGTTTTATCCATTTTGAATCGAGTGTTTTGTTTGCCGAAAAACTACAATTTTATTCCTTTTCTAAAAATAATGTTACCAAAGAGTATCTTCAATTACTACAACACGACCAACCCAATCATGTCTTTTTTACTCATCAAAGACCACCTTATATAGCTCCTTTTTTATATGCTACCCAACAATTAAAAATACCAGTGAGTACCTTTATTTTTAGCTGGGACAATCTCGCTTCTAAAGGTCGAATGATGGGTACTTTTGATTTTTATTTTGTTTGGAGTGATTTAATGAAAAAGGAATTGTTGTATTTTTATCCAAACACAAAAGACGAAAATGTCAAAGTAGTGGGAACACCTCAATTTGAGCCTTATGTGATGAAAAAATATGAAACTACTCCTCTAGATTTTTTCACGAAGTTTCAGTTAGATGCCTCAATAAAAACAATTTGTTATAGTTGTGCTGATATTTCTATCGGTAAAAATGATTCCATTGTGATTAGTGCCATTGCCAATGCCATCAGAAATAATCAAATTAAAGAAAAAGTACAACTTTTGGTAAGAACGTCTCCAGCAGAAGACGATTCCAGATTTAAAGCGGTCAGGGAGGATTTTCCAGAAATTGTTTGGAATGTTCCTAAATGGATTTTGACTCGAGAAAATCATGCTGAGACTTGGTCACAACGTGTTCCTAGTGAAGAAGATGTTGTTGATTTGCGTACCATATTACAAAATGTCGATTTGAATATTAATATGTGTTCTACTATGAGTTTGGATTTTATGCTGTTTGATAAACCGGTTATCAATACCGTTTTCGGAAATTTAGAGAATGGACTGTACGACGATCAACGTTTTTTGAATTATGTGCATTTCAAAAAAGTGGTCGATAGTCAATCGGTGACTATTGCAAAAAATGAGTTGGAATTGATTGAACAGATTAATCAAGCATTGAGTAATCCCAAAGAAAGGACTGTAGAAAGAAGAATCATGATCGATTTACAAATTAGTGAGCCATTGGTTGGTACTAGTAAACGAATTGCTTATACTTTGTCTCACTTTAATAATTAAGACAAATAAAAACAACCATTTTAGTGCCAAAAAATACAAAATGACAGAAACCAATCGCATCGAATTCAAACAAGAACTAACCGAAAATTTAGAAAAAGAAGTTATTGCTTTTTTAAATTATCGTGAAGGTGGTTTTATTTATATTGGTATCGATAAGCAAGGAAAAACGGTAGGAGTTGCAGATTGTGACGGAGACCAACTCAAAATAAAAGACCGACTGAAACATAATATTTCTCCCTCTTGCATGGGATTGTTTGATGTGGTTAGCGAAAAAATAGAGGGATTTGATATTATTAAAATAATAGTGGCAAGTGGTAGTGAAAAACCTTATTTCTTACGAAAATTTGGCATGACCGAAAAAGGAACTTTTATTCGAACTGGTACTGCATCGGAGCCAATGCCCCAAAAAATAATTGATGAACTCTTTGCAAGACGTACCCGAAATTCTATTAGTAAGATAAAATCGAATAGGCAGGATTTAAGCTTTGAACAGCTCAAAATATATTATGAAGCGATAGGCAGAAAACTTAATGATAAGTTTGCACAAAATCTTGAATTACTCAACGAAGATGGTTTTTTTAACTATGTCGCTTATTTATTGGCAGACCATAACGGAACTTCTATCAAAGTCGCCAAATACAAAGGACTCAACAGAGTGAATCTAATTGAAAACAACGAATATGGGTATTGCTCGTTGGTAAAAGCTACTAAACAAGTTTTGGATAAATTAGAATTAGAGAACAAAACAAGTTCTAAAATCACTTATAAAGAAAGAGAAAACCATCGTTTATGGAATCCTATTGCTTTAAGAGAAGCAGTAATAAATGCCATTATTCATAACGATTATACGAATGAAGTTCCGCCCAAGTTTGAACTCTTTGACGATAGAATAGAAATTACATCTTCGGGAGGATTGCCCGATTCCTTGAACGAACAAGAGTTTTTCGAGGGCGTTTCTATTCCTCGAAACAAAGAACTGATGAGAATTTTCAAGGATTTGGATATGGTAGAACAATTAGGTTCTGGAGTGCCAAGAATTTTAGAGTTTTATGGAGTGGCATGTTTCAAGTTTTCTCAAAATTTTCTTCGTATGACCTTTATGGTAGAGCAAGATGGTGATACAATTGCAGGTGGACAAATAGGTGGTCAAATAGGTGGTCAAATAGGTGGACAAATACTAGATTTAACTCAAAGGCAAAATCTAGTATTGGCTATCATAGTTAACGATGATAAAATAAGCCGTAGTGCAATAGCAAAACAGATGGGAATTAATGAATCGGCTGTTTTAAAGCACATTGAAATACTAAAAGAAAAAGGGTATATAGAGCGAATAGGTGGCACAAGAGGATATTGGAAAATAAAAAAGAATAGCAATAATGACTAACCCCAAAAAAATAGCCATCGTTTGCAATTATGCACTAAATCTTAACCGAATTGGGGGAATGGATCGTTTTTGGGTTGCCTATAATATCAAAGCGAAGTCATTAGGTTATGAAGTAGATTGGTATTTTTTGGATTATCAACCGTTTTATTTTTTCTCAGAACTAACAATTTATAGTGCCAACAACCAAAATGTAGAATCTTTTTTTCTAGAAAAAGTAAATCAAGAGCATTTAGAATATGATATTTTAGTCACCCATTTTGTGGCATTGTGCACTTCTTTTTTTAAAAAGGCAAAAAGTTTCGGAATTCGAAAAACCATAGCCGTAGACCATAATCCTAGACCATTAGCAGGGTTTCCAGTTTCTAAAATAGTTAAAAACAAAGTTAAAGGTATTTTGTATTCGAATTACATTGATCAATTTGTAGGCGTTTCGGAATACACTCGAAAACATATTCTCAAAGATTACGGTTTTTTTCTAGCGACTAAAACCAGTGTGATTTATAACGGAATAGACACTTCGGTTTTTGTAAAGCGCACCCAAAGTAATAGGAATAAATTTATAACTACCTCACATTTGCGGAAATCCAAAGGAATTCAAGATTTATTGATGGCACTTTCTATTTTAGAAAGTGATGTAATAAATCAAATTCAAATTGACATTTATGGCGAAGGACCACATGAAAAAGAATTATTAGCAATGACCAATGAATTTAAGTTAAATTCTATTATTCATTTTAAAGGAAGTTCTTCAAAACTAAACGAACTTTATTCGAATTATGCCTATTTGATTCAGCCTTCTTTGGAAGAGACATTTTGTTATTCGGTTATTGAAAGTTTAGTTTGTAATGTTCCAGTAATTACGACTTATGAAGCAGGAAATGTACTTTTGTTAATCGAAGAAAATAACAATGGATTTCTTTTTAATGCTGGAAATCATCATCAGCTTGCCGAAATCCTGAAGAATATTGTTAAAGGAAATTTCAGCATTAATAATGATGTCAGTTTGCAAATTCAAAATGATTTTAACTTAGAGAAAATGGTAAACCAACACATACAGTTGTTAAATTGAAAACGAATACAAATCCAGTTTCGACTCCCCTCTCCTTTGGAGAGGGGTTGGGGGTGAGGATAAAAATAGCCTTTCTTACTCCCGAATATCCACATCCCAAAATTGGTAGCTCAGGGGGAATTGGCACGAGTATCAAAAATTTGGCAGTAGGGCTTTTAGGTGAGGGTTGTAGTGTTCGAGTGCTAGTATACGGGCAAAAAGGAGAAGGTGTTTTTGATGATAATGGGATTTGTATCCAACAAATCAAAAACATAAAATTCAAAGGTTTGTCTTGGTATTTGACTCGAAAAAAACTAGAACGATTAATCAATCAATTGTATGCAAGTCAGGAAATAGATTTGGTAGAAGCTCCCGATTGGACAGGGATTACGTCATTCATCCAGCCCAAAAAATGCCCGATAGTGATTCGGCTGAATGGGTCGGACACCTATTTTTGTCATTTGGATCATCGCCAAGTGAAATGGATGAATAAGTACCACGAAAAAAGAGCATTAGAGAATGCTACTGGACTAATTTCCGTGAGTCAATTTACGGCTGATTTGACCAATCAAGTTTTTGAATTAAAAAAAGAGTTTACTATCATCCCGAATAGTATTGATGTAAATCTATTTGATGATGCTAGTTTTAATGTTTCAACTCCCCCTTCTTTTTTTGCTCCCTTTCCTTTGGAGAGGGTTGGGGAGAGGCTGGGAGAGGCTTTGATTTTGTATTTTGGTACTTTGATTCGAAAAAAAGGAGCTCTTGAATTGCCTCTCATTTTCAACGAAGTTTATAAGAAAAACAGGAATGCCCAATTAATTTTAATAGGTCGTGATTCTGCGGATAGCACTACTGGAAATGCATCTACTTGGGCTATGATGCAACCTCTTTTTGACCCTTATGCCATGCAAAATGTAAATTATTTGGGTGGTGTTCCCTACGCTGAAATAAAAAAACAAATAGCGCAAGCAACAGTCTGTGTTTTTCCTAGCTTTGCCGAAGCTTTGCCAGTGTCGTGGATTGAAGCTATGGCGATGCAGAAACCCATTGTGGCATCTAATATAGGTTGGGCAAACGAAATTATTGAAGACGGCAAAAATGGTTTTTTAGTACATCCTAAAAATCATCAAGTATTTGCTCAAAGGATTTTAGAAGTTCTTGACAGTTCAGAATTGCAAAAAGAATTGGGTAGAAACGGGAGAAAAAAGATAGTCGAAAATTTTAGTATTGCAGTGGTTGCGAAGCAAAGTTTGGCGTTTTATAAATCGTTAATTGAATAAGTTTTGGTAATAGTTTATCATTTAAACCATAAAATAGTTGAGGTTGTTTCCTTCGAAAATCAAGTTATTGATTTTGACGGTACCGATACGATTGCTTCAGGGATTCAAAAATTAGCCGTTTTATTTCCTGCTGAAATAATAGTTTGGTGCCATTTTCATTTAAAACAAAACTTAAATTTAGAAGCGTTAAATACCGTTTTTCATCATAAAAAAATGCTTCTTTCTTTTTGTCCCGAGGGCTGTGATTATTTTTATGGTAAAATTGGCTATGCAGATGAATCTCCTTATATAAAAATCAATAAAAAAGTTTCGTTTTCCAGTTGGCAAATGAGTAGTGTAGTTGGTGTAGTCCATGCTGAAACAATTTTAGCAATTAATAGAGAAATCCCTTTGGATAAAGATTTTGATTTTTATTTATGTTCCTTAGCTAAGTTAGTGATGCCTATAGGCGTGGAGTGTTTTTCGGAACCTAGTCTGTTGGAAAACAGTGAAATTGGAATCCTGCCAATGGCAAATAATTATACCCTTTTTCGATTTGTCAAACAGCATTATAAAACAAGATGGGTGTTTTTACTGCTATTCAATCTCATTATTTACGAGCGAAATTTTCCTATTCTTCCGTTTTTAGTTTCTCTGTTATTCAAACGAAGAAGCAATAAAAACATACATTTAGAGGGTATGGTGGTACAATCTTCCAGAAAAGTGGTGAATACAAAAAGCATCGATGTCATTATTCCAACCATTGGCAGAAAAGATTTTTTAAAATATTTTTTAAAGGATTTGTCAATTCAAACTCATTTGCCCAATAGCATTATTATTGTTGAGCAAAATCCTGTTGAAGGCAGTACGACAGAATTAAATTATATTCATGATGAAAAATGGCCGTTTGAAATCAAGCATTTTTTTATTCATCAATCAGGAGCTTGTAATGCTAGGAATATTGCCCTAAAGGAAATAAACAGTGAATGGGTTTTCTTTGCAGATGATGACATCAGAATTGAGTCTAATTTTATTGAAAATGCTTTAGAAAAATGTAGTGTTTTTGGGTCAAAAGTAGTGTCGTTTAGTTGTTTGCAAAAAGAACAAAATAAAATATACAATTCTGTTTTTCAATGGGTTACTTTTGGTTCGGGATGTAGTTTGGTTTTGTCAAAATGTTTAAATGGCTGTTCGTTTAAAATGGGCTACGAATTTGGTTATGGCGAAGACGGTGATTTTGGTATGCAGCTGCGAAACAAAGGATATGATATATTGTATTTGCCAGAACCTGAGATACTTCATTTAAGAGCACCAATTGGTGGTTTTAGAACAAAGCCTCAATTGCAATGGGAAAATGAAAGTATTCAGCCCAAACCCTCGCCAACGATATTTTTATATTTTTCTTTGCACTATACAAAAGAGCAACTATTGGGGTATAAAACCATATTGTTTATCAAGAATTACAATTTTAAATCATTCCAAAATCCTATTCGTTATTATACGACAATGAATAAACAATGGAAAGTAAGTGAGTTTTGGGCAAAAAAATTGAACCATAATTAAAGAAAGTAAAATGGAAAACAAAATAGAGACACTGTCAATTGTTATACCTGCATTTAACGAAGGACCAACCATTCATAAAATATTAGATAAAATTAAAGCGGTAGCCCTCCTTAATGGAATTCAAAAAGAGATTATTGTAATCAATGATTGCAGTACCGATGCTACTGCTGATAATGTGAAAAAATACATCAACGAAAATGCAAATCAAAATATTTTGTTTTTGGAACATACTGAAAATAAAGGCAAAGGAGCTGCATTGCATACAGGAATTCAAAATGCAACGGGAGAAATACTAGTGATTCAAGATGCCGATTTAGAATATGATCCTCAAGAATACAACATCCTTTTGAAACCCATCTTAAATGGTTTTGCTGATGTGGTTTATGGCAGCCGATTTATGGGTGGAAATCCGCATCGAATTTTGTTTTTTTGGCATAGTATAGGAAATAAATTTTTAACATTTTTGAGTAATATGGCTACCAATCTGAATTTAACAGATATGGAAACTTGTTATAAAATGTTTAGGTCTAATATTCTAAAATCAGTAGATTTAAAAGAGAAAAGATTTGGTTTTGAGCCAGAAGTAACAGCTAAAATGTCTAGAATTAAAGGAATAAGAATTTACGAAGTTGGTATAAGCTATTATGGAAGAACATTTGAGGAAGGAAAAAAAATTGGTTGGAAAGACGGATTCAGTGCTCTATACTGTATAATAAAATATAAAATATTTAAATAATTAAGATGAAAATTAAAAATTGGATAATTGTATTTAGCATTGTTGGATTAATGTCCATAAAGTTTTATTTTTTGTATAAAGCTGATTTGCAAAATGGGTATTCAATTGATTCAGCTTATAATGGTGCTGATGCGGGTCACTATTTGACAATTGCAAAAAATATTGCTAATTTCAGCGTTTATTCCGATACAAATTCAAATATTGCTTCTGAAGGTGCCACTTGGAGACCTCCTTTTTGGCCATTTATACTATCTCTTTTATTTCGATTTTCTGATAATCCATTATGCCTAATTCTCTTAAAATCTTTTTTAGAATCCAGTTTAATTTTATGGGTTTTATTCCAATTTAAAAAACAAATAGATGTAAAACTGATCTGGTTTACTCCCTTTTTTCTGCTTTTTATGGAACCCTCTTATATGAAATATGCGACCACTTTTTTGTCCGAAAGTTTAACCGCTATTTTAATGCTATTGCTTACTTACGTATTTATAAATCTAGATAATACTAAGCGGTATCATATTGCTGTTCCTATTCTTTGCGTATCTGTAATCCTCTGTCATCCTGTTTCTGTCTTTTTTGTTTTGTCGCTATTGGTGATTTATTTGTGTTATAATCTAAAAACCAATTTTTCAGTAGTAATTGTTCATGGACTGTTGTTTTTTGTTCTTGTTTTGGCTTGGCCTTGCCGAAATTACATCACATTTCACAAGGGATTTTATTTAACAGCTTCTCAAGGAGCAACTTTATCAAAAGGCTGGAATGAAAAAGTATCCAGTGATTTTACCAATGTAGAAGGCGATGCAGCAGATGAAACTTTAAATCTAAAATATTTAAAATATCCAAATCAAAGTACCGCCAATATCGGAACTTTAGAATTAAGTAAATTGTATACTGAGGCTACCAAAAGTTATATCAATAGTATTAGTTTAGAGGAAAAATTTAAGATTATATTTAAAAAATTAAAATCAAATTTCAATCCATTTCCCGAGAAACCGAAACCAGTGTTCTTAGATAAATTGTCAATATTTTTCAGAATTTTATATTTGTTTACTTTTTTTCAATTGATTAACAGACTTATTCAAAAGCCAAAGTTTAATTTTAATTCAATGAAAGACAAGGTTTATATGGTAGTGTTTTCTGTTCTTATAGGGCAAATCGTCATGTCAATTTATATTTATACCGGTTTGCGTTTTAATGCAATCTATTCATTAACGATGTTGTTTAGTTTTACGTATTTAAACATCGATTTTTTTATTCAAAAAATATTTAAATCAAAATTAGACTTACAATTAAAATAGTGTGAACACATTTACACCAGATAACAAAATGAAATTCTCCCTCATCGTTTGTACGTATATGCGTCCAAAACCCTTGCTACTCTTGTTGCAATCGGTTTTAGATCAAACCTTATACCCGGATGAAATTTTGATTATTGACGGTTCGACTGACTTGGAAACGGAACTTATTTTAAAACAAAATTATTTCAAAAATCTACACTATTTTTTGGTCCCTGAGGAACAACGTGGACTCACAAAACAAAGAAATTATGGGATTGAAAGAGTAGGAAAGGAAATGGAAATTGTTTCTTTTCTAGATGATGATATTGTTTTAGAACGGGATTATTTTGAGCAACTCATTACAACTTACGAGAGTTATCCACAGGCTTTAGGCGTAGGGGGCTATATTATTAATGAAACGGAATCAGAATTTGTTGGCGACAATTATACTCCAAAAATTGACGAATTTTTTTTTGATGGTTGGAAACGCCCTGAAAGTAGCCGTTTTATACTTAGAAAAATAGTAGGTTTAGATAGTGATTGTCAGCCGGGTTATTATCCGACTTTCGGTCACGAAAGGAGCGTAAGTTTTTTACCTCCCAGTGGTAAAATATATCAAGTCGAGATGCTGATGGGAGGCGTATCTTCATTTAAAAAAACAGTCTTTGAAACGATTCGCTTTTCCACTTATTTTGAAGGTTATGGTTTGTATGAAGATGCCGATTTTACTTTGCGACTGTCACAAAAAGGGAAGTTATATGTAAATACAAGCGCAAAATTAAGACATTATCATGATGCTTCAGGCAGACCCAATCAGTATCAGTATGGTAAAATGGTGGTTCGAAATGGCTGGTATGTATGGAGAATCAAGAATCCAAAACCACATTTAAAAGCTAGATTAAAGTGGCATTCTATCACCTTACTTTTGGCATTAATTCGATTTTCTAATACATTTACTATCACTAAAAGAAGCGCTCCTTTTACCGAAGCGCTAGGAAGAATAGTAGGATGGTGGAGTTTGATGTGGTATAAACCCAAAAGTGCCGTATCGGAATTTATGATTATAAAACAAATTCAATTCGTATGTAAAGACAAGAGAATAAATATTCTGCCATTAGAGGAAAATTTGTTTAAAATGCCTATTCTTATTCCTACTGAATATCAAAGCAGTGCTTTTGAATTGGAAATAACGTTTCAAGATTCGATTGAAAAAATAAGAAATAGCGATTACCAATGGATTGATTCTGATAAAGATTTTATAGCCACACACCTTGTTCCTAAAATTTTGAAATTATCCAATGGCATTTTTGTACAGCCCAATTTGACAATTGGCGTTTGGGAATACCATAAAAAAAACAAAAACAAAATCATTTGGAAATTCAATCAACTCGAAGCTTCGGCTTTGGCTAAATTTATACGAATCAATAGTCGAAAATTTTTATCTCATAAGTATTCAAATCCGATTGATTTTCGAGAAAACGAAAAATTATTGACTTTGTTATTCAGTAAAGAAGGAGCAGTTGAGTTTAGCAGATCTAAAATTCCTTTTTCAGCAGTGGCTTGTTTTACGGATCATTGTGATTTTGACACCCTTGAAAATTTAAAATTGCAGCGAAATTTATTGCGAAATTGTGGTGTTACAATTACAAAAGGGTTTTTCTTAAATCATTTTTCAAAAAGAAACGATAGTGTATCTTGGCAAAATAATGCTGCCGAATTAAAAAAGTGGTTAAATGAGGGGCACGAATTGGCTTATCATTCTTTGTCTCAATCCATCAAGTCGGATGACGATAGCGCACTAGATTTTGTAAATTTTAAACCAATCGAAAATGTAGTTACTTGGATTGATCATGGATACCAACCTTATAATTTTTCATTGTTTGAACACACAAAAATTATAGATAAAAAAACCTATTTTGAAAAACTTGAATCTGGAAAAATAACCAATATTTGGAATTATATGGATTCGGGTACTTCGACTACAGGGGTTATCAATCAATTAAATTCATCACATTTCACATTATACAACTATTGGAAGGGGATTAAACACACCTCATTTTTAAACAAAACTCAAAGATTTATTAAAAATTGTTTTTATCATTATTATTCAGAAAATAATTTAATTGAATATTACAAATTGGTTTCCCAAAGCATAAAAAATATTATTTTTAACTATAAGCTGAAAGAAATCCCAGCATTACTATATAATGGTACTAAAGTTTTGCTGCCATTATTGAAAGTTATATTGTTTTGGAACAGTACTAAAAGCAAACCTTATAGTTTTGCAAAATACAATTCAATTATTTTTCCATATATAAAAAACGGAAAGTCATTTACGATGTTTCAAACGCTAGATATGTTGGATCTTAAAAAATCATTAGCTCCAGAAAATATTGATTTGTTGATTCATGAAAAAGGACTTTTTATTGCGCATACCTATTTTTCAGTTCCGATGAAGTATCATTTAGGTCGAATGTTTTTAACAGAAGATACTATTGATGAAAAAGTGGCAGAAAATTTCCGTTATTTAGGACAAAAGATTAGAAATAAAGAGATTTGGAATCCGGTTCTAAACGAGCTAATTGTGTTTTTGTCTAATTTTGAAAAGGTAGTTTTAGATGTTGATTCAAAAGGGAATATTATCGTTGTAAATGATTCGAATTTGCCATTTAGAAAAGTAAACTAATGGAAATTTTTTATACCAAAGATCAGTACTGGCTTGATAAATGGGATGCTTTTGTCATTAAAGAAGATAGAGGTTCACATTTGCTTTTGTCAGATTGGGTAAAGTCTTATGAGTCTTATGGTTTTGAATATGAATTTTGTATTGGTGTAGAAAATGATAGAATTGTAGGTGGTTATGCGGCTGTTATTGCGAAAACACTAGTTTTTAAATTTTATATTGTTCCTTATGGTCCCATCGTAGCTCAAGGATTTGAGAATAAACTCAACGAATTAATAAAAACGGTACCCAAAAGAGCTATTTATTATAATTCATCTTATTGTCATGTTACATTGTCGTTTTCGACTGTTTCAAATGAACATACATATAATTTAAAAACTAAATTATCGGCTCTCAATAAAGTTAAAGAAGGTCATTTATTCAAGCATGTCTATTCTTCCAATGGATTAAATTGGATTGACCTAAAAGAATTTTCAGATGCGGAATCAAAAATGTTGACTTTAAATCCTTCGGTGAGGCGTAATATTAGAAATTCGTATCGCAAGGGTTTAGTACTCGAAGACATGAATTCTATTGAAAAATTGGAAAAAGGGTATCGTCTTTTTATACAAAATTCTAAACTAGGCAATTATAGTATTCGTGCATGGGATGATATAAAAGAAAGTTTAATAGCTTTGTTGGACAAAGGAGTTTTAAAAATGCTGGGAGCCTACAAAGATGGAGAATTGAAGGGAGCCATATTATTGATAGAGTCGGGCAATTACTTTACGTATGTTTTAGGAGGTTCCAAAAAAGAGGTTCCGGATTTAAGAACAGGCGATTTTTTGCAATGGGAAGCGGTAAAGATTTCCATAAACAAAGGGTTTGATGGCTACAATATCTCTTTGGGAGGTTCAAAAGGAGTCATGGATTTTAAAAATAGTTTCAATACAGTGCCAATAAAATTTGAGCAATCAAAATACCACTGGATATTGAAACCGTTTTATTTTCGGGTATTTTTATTTGTTGAAAAAAGCATGAGACCTTTTAAAAAACAAGTTTCTAAAATTTTGGCTCTTATAAAATGAAAAAAAAGGTAATTAAATTTTGGAAAAGGCTACAAATTATTGAAATAGATGTTTTTATTTACCGAATAACCGAGAATGATTTAACAGCTTTTCCTGATATTGGATATACTATTCAAACCGAAACAATTTCTAAAAATAAAATAAAATATTTTATTGTAGATAAAGGAATTTCAATTCATAATTGTTTTCTTTTTAACAAAATATATTTACTTCGTTTAATTAAAAAGAAAGGACCCGTATTAGGAGATGGTTACACCCGTCCTGAATATAGAGGAAAATCGATTTTGCCATTTGTAATTTGTTATATTGTAAACGAAATAGTGTTCGATAAGAATACGAAAGAAGTGTTTATTATAATTAATAAAAGTAATTTGAGTTCTATAGCTGGTGTTGAAAAAACAGGATTTAAACGATACGCTTCTATTAATGCCAAAAGATGGCTTTGGTTCTATTTTGATAAGAATATTGTAAACTACTAAAAGAATAAAAATGGCTTTTTCTACTAAAAGAATACATGTTTTTATAGTGTTGGTTTCGACCTTGCTGATGCTTTTAGTGTCTAATTTGCCTTTTAAGGCAAATCAATTTGGGGACATGAATTTTCATACCGAGTCAAAAAATCTAGCTTTATTTTTAAAAGATAAAGTTGGATTTGATAAAGTAGTTATAACAAAGGCTCCTGGCCCAATATTATTTTATACACCTATTTATTTATTGGCTCCAGCCGATGCCTCAGACCAACAACTTTGGTTGTATGCAGTAGTTTTTTTATCGATGATAACTGCCATAAGTTTGATGATTATTTTTAAGATTGGAACAGCTTTGTTTTCTAAAGAAGTAGGACTTTTGGCAGTGTTGTTATTTTTTATTTTTCCAATTCATTGCTATTATTCTTTAGGGATTTTAGCAGAAATACCTGCCTTTTTTTCGTTGACAGTTGCGCTATTGGGTTGGTCAATTGTAATTCAAGAACCCAATAAAAAAAGAGGATGGTTGGTGTTGATTTTTGGAATGTGGTATTTGATAATGAATAGACCCAATGCAATGTTGCTTTTGGGATTGCTATTTGTTGTGATTGTCTATTCCTATTTCAAGAATAAAACTTTCTTTGAAAAATATGGAAAAAAATTGGCTTTAACTTTTTTAACGGTGGTTTTTTTAAGTTTTGGAGGGCTTCAATTAGCAAAACTTTCAACTATTAATAAGTCAGGAGAGAATCAAGAATCTTTATTTTATTTTGTTGCTTTACAAGGACGATTTCAGTTTCGAGAAGAACCTCTTGATTTCCGTTTTTGGGATAATACCAATCGGGCTGATAGCAAAGATTATCAAAACTGGGTAAAAAGTCGCCATATTTTAGCCGAAGAAATAACCAAAACGCACCGTTCTTTCAATGAAGTTTACAGAGCATTTTTAATGAATGATATTATAGCGCATCCTTATTGGACTACTAGGCAGTTTTTTGTAAAATGTTTATATGGAAATCTCAATATAATTAGTAAAGTATCTCCGAATCAATTCGTTCTTGGTCCTTTCAATGGAGCAATTGGATATTGGTGTTTTCTTCTTATTCTTAATGCAATTAATTTAATAATACTTCTAGGTGTTGCTCTTTTTTTATTTTATGAAAAAACTTTAATAAACTATTGGATATTTTGGGGAATAACGGTTTCTTTACTTGTTTTTCACGGACTCACGTATATGGAACCACGATATATTTTTCCATCTAAAGTAGCATTGTATATCATGAGTGCAGCTGGATTATACCGAATTCATTTTGTAAAAAAAATAATGAATAAAATGTCAGTTTATATGTTTCCAACTAACCAATTTTTAAAATGATGAATACTATTTCAAAGCCTGTTATTGGGATAATTTCACCTTGTTATAATGAAGAGCAAGTTATAAATGAAACCGAAAAGCAATTGCGACTTTTGATAGTCAAAATGGTGGCAAACAATCTGATTTCGGATAAAAGTTTTGTGGCTTTTGTAGACGATGGTAGTAAAGATAAAACATGGAGTTGTATTGAAAGTTTGGCTTCTCAAAACAATCATGTAAAAGGTTTGAAATTGGTGGGTAATGTGGGACATCAAAATGCCTTATTAGCTGGATTACTTACTTTTAATGAAGATGCTGATGCGCTAATTTCTATAGATGCCGATTTACAAGATGATATTGGTGTCATAGAAGCAATGATTCAAAAATTTATTACGGGAATTGATGTGGTATATGGTGTGAGGAAAGAACGAACAACGGATACTTTTTTTAAGAGAAATTCTGCCATGTTATTTTATTGGTTCATACAAAAGTTAAAATCAAATATGATTCCTAATCATGCGGATTATAGGTTATGCAGTAAAAGAGCCATAAATTGCTTGTCTTATTACAACGAAGTGAATTTATTTCTTAGAGGAATTATTCCTTCAATGGGTTTTACTAGTGCTATAATTTATTACGATAGATTAGCGCGAACCGCTGGAAATTCTAAATACCCATTACGAAAAATGCTTTCATTTGCTTGGAATGGTATTACTTCATTCAGTACATTGCCTTTAAAATTAGTCACAGCAGTTGGTTTTATTGTTTTCTTTTTATGTTTGCTAATGAGTGCTTATGCAGGAATATCCATATATACTGGAGATGCTGTGCCGGGGTGGTTATCTACTGTTTTGCCGATGTATTTTTTGGGAGGAATTCAGCTATTTTCAATTGGAGTAATTGGTGAATATATTGGTAAAATATATGCAGAAGTTAAACAAAGACCGCGCTATTTTATTGATAAAAAAATTGATTAAATTTATAATTTCTTACCGAAACAGATTAATAAATGACTTTTCTAATCATCACTCACGTTCCACATATTCTAGAAAACAATCGGTATTTTGGGTATGCACCTTATGTTCGGGAAATGAATATTTGGATAAAGGAAGTCAATAAATTGATTATTGTAGCACCTTTGGATTTATCAAAAAAGTCAGCTATTGATATCCATTATGAACATTCTAATATAGAATTTATTCCAATTGAAAGCTTTGATGTTTTAGGATTAGCATCCACTTTTAAGGCTGTTTTTAAAATTCCTAAAATCTGTTGGACAATTTTTAATGCGATGAAAAAAGCAGATCACATCCATTTGCGTTGTCCAGGAAATATTGGATTATTAGGCTGTTTTGTTCAAATTTTATTTCCTTCTAAAATAAAAACGGCCAAATACGCTAGTAATTGGGACATTCATTCTAAGCAACCTTTAAGTTATAAATTACAACGATGGATACTCAACAACACGTTTTTAACTAAAAACATCCAAGTTTTGGTTTATGGAGATTGGGGTAATAGTACCAAAAACGTGAAGTCTTTTTTTACGGCTACTTATTATGAAAAAGAAAAGAAACACATTGAAATTAGAAACACCCATCAAACACCAATATGGTTTATTTTTGTAGGTACACTAACCAAAGGCAAAAATCCTTATTATGGAATTGAAATAGTAAAAGCACTAAACAAATTAGGTGTTCTTGCTACAATTGATTTATATGGCGATGGAATTCTTTATAAAGAAATAGAATCTTTAATAACTAAAGATAATTTACAAGAATGCGTTTTTTTGAAAGGCAATTTGAATAAAGAATCCTTAATTGAAGTGTACAAAAGAAGTCATTTTTTGGTGCTTCAATCGGGTAGTTTTGAAGGTTGGCCTAAAGTAGTAGCCGAAGCTATGTTCTGGGGGTGCGTGCCATTAGCAATCCCAACATCGGTAGTACCTCAAATGTTGGATAATGGAAATAGAGGATTATTACTAACGGCTAATTTAGAGTCTGATCTAAAAAATATTATTGAAATTATAAACAATAATAGTGTGTATCAACAGAAAGCTAATGCAGCACTATCATGGTCAAGAAACTATACATTGGATCTTTTTGAAGAAGAAATTAGAAAGTTAATTGTAGTGAAATGAAAAATCCAAATATGCGTATACTTCAAATCATAGATTCTCTTGAAGCGGGTGGAGCAGAGCGAATGGCGGTAAGTTATGCCAATTCTCTAGGAGATAAAATTAATTTCTCGGGTATTGTCGTGACTCGAAAAGAAGGAGTATTGAGAGATGTTTTAGACAAAAATGTTTCTTGTTTTTTTATAAATAAAAATGGTAAGATTGATTTTAAGGCAATTTTTAAATTAAAAAAAATTGTAGTTGATAATCAAATTACGCACTTACATGCCCATGGTAGTTCTTTTTTTACAGCTTTTTTATTGAAAATAGTGCACCCAAATATAAAATTAATTT
Organism: Flavobacterium sp.; assembly: GCA_031383535.1. Classification (GTDB taxonomy): domain Bacteria; phylum Bacteroidota; class Bacteroidia; order Flavobacteriales; family Flavobacteriaceae; genus Flavobacterium. The sequence continues at coordinate 8,361 of JANMZS010000218.1, read as the reverse complement.
GGCACGACCATTATGGAAATAGCGAGTTTCTTGGCAAAAGGCCAAAAATGGTTTTAAAAATTGCAATCCCTTTTTTTTATGGTATCATTTCGGTGAATCAAAAATTAAAAACTTGGGCTGAGAAAAATAAACTTTCTGAAAATGTAATTTATTTGCCTAATTTTCCTTCAAAGTTAAAAGAAGTATCTGAACACACACTTTTAAAGGGATTAATTGGGAAAAGAATAGTTTGTTTAGCTAATTTGAGGGCTCAAAAAAATCATTTTTTTTTACTCGAAGTAGCCAGTAAAGTAAAGAAAGCTCACCCCGATTGGACTTTTCATTTGGTTGGTAAAGATTTTCAAGATGATTATTCAAAACAAATAAAGGAAAAAATAATGCAATTGAACCTTGAAGATGAGGTCTTTATTTATAATTCTAGACAAGATATTGCTAATATTTTAGAGCAGTCAGATATTGCAATTCTAACGTCACTATCAGAAGGGTTACCCGTATCTTTGTTAGAATATGGTTGGTATAAAAAGCCGGTTGTAGTTACTAATGTGGGTGAAATAGCTACATTAATAAAAAATGGAATTAATGGTTTTATAGTATCTTCACAGGATGAAAAATCCTATTATGATGCTTTACTTTTATTGATTGAAAATAATGCTTTACAAAAATCAATAGGTGATAACCTCTATGAAGATGTAGTTAAGCAGTATTCTGAGGCGAGTATTATCAAAGAATACCTTATATGGGTACAAAATAGTTTCAAATGAAAAAAGAAGAAATTATATATCTTTATCTAATAGCATTTCATGCAGCACTTGGGATGATTGTTTTTTTAGCTCCTTTTTTGTCTTTGCTCTACGGTTTCTCTATCGTTATTTTTGGAGCAGTTTTAATTATTAAAAAGGAAAACAAGAATAATGAAGCCCTACTAGCTTCTGCTTATGTGGTGGGTAGCGAAGTTTTTTTGAGAATGACAGGTGGAAATCCCTTATACGAAATATCTAAATATTCGGTAATGGTATTTCTTTTTATTGGAATGATATATACTGGATTTTCAAAAGGAGCTGTGCCGTATTGGTTGTTTATATTGTTATTATTACCTAGTGTAATACTTTCAACATTTGTATTGAATCATGATGCCGAAATGCGAAAAACAATAGCGTTTAATATTTCAGGACCAGTTTGCTTGGGTATTGCTTCTATCTACAATTATAGAAGGAAAATTTCATTAGAATCAATGAATTCGATTCTTTTGAGTATGGGCTTACCCATAATTACAACTACGGTATATTTAATTTTTTACGCGCCTAATATTCGGGATATTGTTACCGGAACAAGTTCTAATGTCGAAACTTCGGGTGGTTTTGGTCCAAATCAGGTTTCAACCATAATAGGTTTAGGTGTCTTTATTTTTTTTTCAAGGATAATTTTAGAATCTAAAACAAGAAATATGGTCATCATTAATTTAAGTATTGCTTTTATTATGGGCTATAGAGGTTTGGTTACTTTTTCTCGTGGCGGAATGATAACGGGTTTCTTTATGATTGTTTTATTGTTACTGTTTTTATATTTTAAATCGAGTAAGAAAGGTAGGCTAAAATTAAATTTATTGTCAATATTACTAGTGGTAGCTTTATTTAGTGTTTGGGGCTATTCTTCCTATCAAACATCTGGTCTAATTGAAAAGCGTTATGCCAATCAAGATGCTTTGGGTAGAGTTAAAAAAAGTAATTTTTCTGGACGTGAAGAAATAGCTAAAGAAGAGTGGAAAACTTTTTTAAAAAACCCTTTTTTTGGCGTAGGAGTAGGTAAAGGTGTTGAAGCAAGGGCAGAAGTATCAGGAAAAACTAGGGAACAGACACATATATCTCATGACGAAATTACTAGAATGCTTTCCGAACACGGAACTCTTGGAATTATTGGTTTATTGATTTTATTTTTCACGCCTTTGGTTTTATACTTGGAAAATAAATTTAATATGTATTTGCTATGTTTTGTTTTGTTTTGGCTTCTTACTATAAATCATGCCGCTATGCGAATTGCTGCTCCTGCATTTGTTTATTCATTGTCCTTGCTTAATATTTATTTAGGTGATATTCCAGTAAAAAGCGATACGGAAGAAATTTGATTGTTTATCAAGATGATTCGTTTTGACTCTATTTAGAATTTTATACTTATTAGGACTCGTTTTTTTTATTTTTTTCATTATATATTTATGTAGATTTGTCTTAAGTAAGATATTTTTGAAATAAGCATGAACAAGAATAATAAAATTCATTTTGAAGTCTCAGAACGAAAAGTACTACTTCGTGTTTTTGACCTTGTTTTTGTTTGGTTAGCACTTCAATTTATTGGTAATCTCTTCGATTTAGAGTACCTCAAACTTTCCACAAACAGTATTTTTTATTTCTTTTCTATTGGAATTTATTTCAATAGTTTAGGAACTGTATTTGAAATGTATAACTTGCAAGTCGCTAGTAATCAATATCAAGTTATAAAAAGTGTTGTTCTTACGGTTTCAATTACTGTTTTATTATATTTATTAACTCCAATTTATTCAGCAGAATTACCATCACAAAGGCTTCAAATAGTAGTTTTTTTTATGACAATGCTTTTGTCTCTTTTGTTTTGGAGAATAGTATATGTTAAATTTTTAGCCTCTAATCGTTTTGTTCAAAACGTGATACTTGTTTGCGAATATGAACACCTAGAAGAATTAGTTACAGGGCTTGAAAATGCAGATCCTCATTATAGAATTATAGGCTATGTCAACTCAGAAAATTATATTAAAACAGCTGCTTTTCATTATGTTCAACCCATCAAAATTTATGATTTAGTTCCCTTTGTAAACGAAAATGCTATTTTTGAAATTGTTGTTGCTTCACAAAAAAAAGAAGAAATTACAGTAGAATTATACCAACAATTACTTCATTTGTTAGAGTCTGGTCATACCATCCGAGAGTATGCACAAGTATACGAAAACAAAACTCAACGAATACCAGTACAATATGTCACAAGGGATTTTTACAAGTTTTTTCCGTTTAGTAGAAGTAATAACAATCAACTGTATTTATGGACTACAAAAACTATGGAAATTCTGATTTCAGTTTTAGGATTGACTTTTGGATTAATAATTTCACCATTTATAATTTTAGGTAATGCACTTGGAAATAAAGGAAAACTATTTTATACTCAAGAAAGAGTGGGTTTAAATGGTGAAAATTTTAATATCTACAAGTTTAGAACAATGATAAAAAACGCAGAGTCTAATGGTGCTGAATTTTCTAAACCCAATGATAGTAGGGTAACTACTTTTGGTAAATTTTTGCGTAAAACCCGAATCGATGAAATCCCACAATTTATAAATATATTGAAAGGGGATATGGCTGTAATAGGTCCTCGTCCTGAAAGACCTATATTTGTTAAGGAAATCGCCGAAATGATGCCTTTTTATGAAACCCGTCATGTCATAAAACCGGGTCTTACGGGTTGGGCGCAAGTAAATTATTCCTATGGCAATTCCTTTGAAGATAGTTTAATAAAACTACAATATGATTTGTATTATATTAAACATCGAAGTGTTTTTTTAGATTTGAATATCACCATCAAAACCATCAGTACTGTTTTGTTTTATAGGGGACAATAATTTTTAAATTATAACTGGAATTCTTTCTCTATTTCTCACTCCAATCCTCACTAAAAGGATACAACTTGTTACCACAAGCGGTAAAACAATAAAAAGATGTGCTTTATTCAATAGTATTATTAGATAATAAAATACAAATAAAAAATTTAATAGGCAAAAGTTTAAAACCCATTTTTTGTTTTTTCTTATACTGAAATATACCAAAATTAAAAGTAAAGGATTAAATAATAGTATATTATAATTAGTAGTAAGTTCTTGGTGAAGTGAGTAAAATCCCATAAACCCAAAAAACAATCCTAAAAGTCCCATTAAAGAAAGATAAATTAAATCAATATTTTTTTTGTTTAAAATCACAATTAAAGCTAGAAATATTAAAAAAGTATAACTATTATTCCACCAAGATTTGTTTGTTTTTTTATCAAAATTCAATAAAGTTATACTTTCCTTGCAAAGAGGCTGGTTGTTGAATTTTATTTCAGTTAAACTTTTTTGAAGTTCCAAAGGCAGAAAAATACGAGTACCATATTGATCGACTTTGGATCCGAAAATGATACTGGTTCCTAATTGTTCATAAAAAAAGTTGTCAAAATAAGGGTATAGGATACTTCTATACGTTTTGTCAGTATCAAACTTTTTCACAATCACATCATATCCTAATGTTTTATTGACCATATCAACTACCATCGAAGTGCAATTTTTGTCAATAAATCTATACGTATAAAAGCGTTGGTCAGTACTTACAACAGTATTTAAATTTTCAAATAGTTTTTGTTTAAATGCCAATGGAATATTCAGTTCTTGTTCATAGACACTTCTTTGTTCATAAGAATATTGGTTAAGAAAATCAGAAAATGAGTTGGCAACTACAAAGTATTGAAGATTTCCTTTAGAAAATTTAGCAACAAAATTAGGAGTTGCAAAATCAAAAGCACCATAGTTATAAGCAATATCCAAATTGTTTTCTAAATCATTAATTCTAATGGCGGTATGTCCAAAAAGCGAATAGGATTCATTACCAGTATCACAAGTGATAATACTAACTTTAGCATTTTTTGATAACAATAAATTTTGGGAGAAATTGTAATTTGAAATCCCAATTATATAAAAAAATAAGATTATGTTTTTAAAACAAGAAAGTTTCATTTGTGTAAAATTAATTTCTAAACTGTCCTAAGTCTACTTTTACAGAAAAAATATTCGAATATAAACTTGAGTTTTGATTGGCTAGATTAGTCAATGCATAATCTACTTGAATTCCTTTATATTTAAAACCTAATCCTATATTAGGTTGAAAACCCACTTTTTCAGAACCATCAATTTGCTGTATGTTTTGAAAATTTCCCGCGCCAGCTCTCACAAAAACTAGATCGGTATAACCAAACTCAAATCCTAATGCAGGATCGATACTAACAAAATCGGTCGAGATTAAATCATTCGTTTTTGTAAAACGCATATTGATGTTGGCCGCTGCCAATATAGAATAATCATAGCGAATAATAAATTTTTTAGACAATCCCAATTGCGCTTTTGGAGCTGTAATTTCGGTAGACTCGGGTAGTTCTTGATTTTGTCCCGGAATGGCATCGGCTATTTTCTTGTAGGCTTCTTCGTCAATATTCCAAACATTATAAGTGGTGGTAATATCGCGAAGCATTAGTCCAAACTGCCAGTCATTTTTTTGATATTGTAGCCCAACATCAAAACCAAAACCCCAAGCATTGGCAAATTTTCCGATTATTCTACGAATAACTTTGGCATTTACGCCATATTGAAATTCTTGTAGTTTGAGTTTTCGAGCATACGAAAACGTAAAACCATAATCAGCAGTAGAAAATAAATTAATCCGATTGTAATCTATATTTCCTTGGCTATCAATTAATTCAGTAGTATCTAAAATATCATCTACGCCAAATCGAATCAAGGAAATTCCCCAAGCACTTTGATCGTCTATTGGTTTTGCATAAGCGATGTAATCATATTGAGCAATATTAGCAAAATAATTAGCATGCATCAAAGCTACTTGATGATCCTCAAGACTCATCAATCCCGCGGGATTCCAGTATACTGCATTCACATCGCTGGTGCTCGATGTTATTGAGTTTGCCATACCTAAAGCGGCTGCATCGACTCCAATATTCATAAACTCATTGGAATATTTGCGAACAGTTTGTCCTTGCAAACAGCTGTTTATCAAAAAAAAGAGTATAATTAGTTTTAGGTTTGTCATTATTTATAGCAGGCGAATTTGTCTGATTAAAATTTATCAAAAATAAAGTTTTTTTAATGAGTTTAATCGTTCCCATTAGAAATAAAATTATTTAAAAATAGCTGTTGAAAACTCTACTAAAAAACGCACTTATCCCTCATATATTATATTAAATTTGTGATCTTTGATAATCTTAAATTTCAATCAATATGAATCTTAAAAAACACACTCCTAATAGTATAACGTTATTAAATCTTTTTTGTGGTTGTATTGCTGTAGTTTTTGCTTCAAAATCTAATTTTGAAATGGCTTTTTATTTCGTTTGTTTAGGAATCTTTTTAGATTTTTTTGATGGTTTTTTTGCTAGATTATTCAAAGTATCGAGTCCGCTGGGTTTACAGTTAGATTCACTAGCTGATATGGTGACGAGCGGTGTGGTGCCTGGATTGGTGATGTATCATTTATTACTTCAAAGTCAAGGAGTTACAGCATCATCAATAATTCCTTTTTTTGGGTTTATAATAACTCTGGGAGCTTGTTATCGATTGGCAAATTTTAATATTGATACGCGACAAACCGACTCTTTTATTGGATTACCAACTCCGGCGAATGCTTTGTTTATTTTAAGTTTACCTTTGATTTTGGATTATTCTAATTCTTTGATAGCTCTCGAAATATTGACTAATCATGCAGTTTTGTTATTGATAACTTTGTTTAGTGCCTACATTATGAACGCCGAAATCCCTTTATTTTCTTTAAAAATAAAAGATTTTAGCTTCAAGAAAAATGCTTTGCAAATCGTGTTTTTAGGTTTGTCGGTTTTGCTATTGGTTTTCTTTCAGTACTTTGGGATTTCATTACTTATTATTACTTACGTTTTGTTGTCAGTAATCAATAATAAATTTTCTAAGAAGTAACTACTAATTTGTCTTTCCGTTGAGTCTCATAGCAAATGAATTTTATTTTAGGAAGCTTGTAGCCTCATAAATTGGCGGAGGATGGTGCTATTTTAAAAATCAAGTTTTGTCAATTTTCTCAAAAAATATCTTTATAAAATCATCCTAATTGGATTGTATTCCAAAAAAGCTGCTTCTTTTTAGGATTGTATTCCAAAAAAGTTGTATTTTTGTTTAAAAAACAGAAATGATAGTTCGTACAATAGAAGCAATAATCGAAAGTAACTTATTTAGAAACAAGGTACTAATGCTGTTGGGAGCTAGACAAACAGGAAAAACTACTTTGTTAAAAAAAATAGTAAAACAAAACAAAGATAGTATTTGGTTAAATGGTGACGAATATGATATTCAAGAGCGATTTAAAAACGCTACTTCTACACAACTCAAATCCTTAGTAGGAAATAGCAAACTGGTGGTAATTGACGAAGCGCAGCGTATTGACAACATTGGTTTGGGGTTGAAATTGTTGCATGATACCTATCCCGAAATTCAGATTATTGCTACAGGTTCGTCGGCATTTGAATTGCGAAATAAAACCAACGAACCACTAACAGGCAGAAAGCTGGAGTATCAATTGTTTCCGTTTTCGTATCAGGAATTGAAAGAACATCATACAGAACTAATTGAAAAAAGACATTTGAACACCCGATTGGTATTTGGAAGCTATCCCGAGGTAATCAATAACGAAGGAAATGAAATTGAAGTGCTTAAATTTCTATCGGATAGCTATCTTTTTAAAGATATTTTAATGTTGGACACTATAAAAAAACCCGAAAAGCTCGTCAAATTATTACAGGCGTTGGCATTTCAAATTGGCTCTGAAGTTTCGTATAATGAAATAGGAAATTTAATAGTTCTAGACAGTAAAACCGTAGAAAGTTATATTCATTTATTAGAAAAATCGTTTATTGTTTTTAAACTCAATTCGTTTAATAGAAATTTGAGAAATGAATTAAAATTGTCTAAAAAAATATATTTTTATGACAATGGTATTCGCAATGCGTTAATCTCTAATTTTCAAATTGCCGAAGCAAGACAGGATATTGGTGCTCTGTTTGAAAATTATTTAGTTGCCGAACGGATGAAGACTAATGAATACAACCAACACTTTGTCAATCGTTATTTTTGGCGAACCAAAGATCAACAAGAAATAGATTATATCGAAGAAAAAGATGGTATTCTCTACGCATTTGAATTCAAATGGAACGCAAATAAAAAAGCAACTATTTCAAAAACCTTCACTAAAGCCTATACCAATTCAGAAACAAAAATTATTACAAAAGAAAATTATCAGGAGTTTTTGAGTTTTTAAGAATGTAAAGACTCTAGACAATTGAGTCAAGTCATAGTAATCGGGTTTGTCAGTTATACTATTAATTTTCTTTCAATACTTAGAGATTTCATTACTTATTATTACTTATGCGAATCAAGGGTTAAAATGCTAAATTTAAAAAAGCCGCAGCGATTTTTCCGAAGATATGAATCAACAAACCTTTGCTTGATCTAACTTTACTTGCTTTTTGAATATCCGTTTTAACAATCAACCAATTAAACAATGA
>JANMZS010000095.1:0-3700 GCA_031383535.1 Flavobacterium sp. | reverse complement strand
CAATTAGAATTCCAATAAAAAGCATAAAAACAAGTGTACGCATTTGGTTATATTTTTTGTAAAAATAGGAAAAATACAATAGGATTTTTAAATGATTTTTAAATTATAACGTAGAATAAAAATTGTATTGTTATTAGGAGTCTAATCTTTTCCTGTTGGGTGTAATTCAATTTTATATTTTTTAAACGCATAGATTCATAGTTGTTGTTGATTTTAATTAGTCGTTTCACTTAATTTTAGGATACATTAGGCTATGTGAAAACCAAGAATTGGTTTATATTAATCTTTTTTCTATGTTCCTGTCTAAAGGCAGAAGGGTCTATGCGTTTAAATTTTTAATTTCTGAAAATTTAATAATTACACCCAACGGGTTATTCTTTTGCATAAATTTACATCTTTAAATAAATAGTATGATTTTCGATAAAGAAAAAATCCTTCAACTTTGCAATGATATTTCAAGAAATACCTTGATGCAAACCCTGAATATTCAATATGTTGATGCTGGTCCAGATTATCTAGTAGCTACAATGCCTGTTAATCCTATGGTTCATCAACCAATGGGATTGTTACATGGAGGTGCTACGGTAGCCTTGGCAGAAAGTGTCGGGAGTGCTGCGTCTATGTTGTTTATTAATTCTGAAATGAGTGAAGTCAGAGGAATAGAAATTTCAGCCAATCATTTGAAGGCAAAACGAGACGGAATTGTTACAGCTACAGCAAGAATTGTTCATAAAGGCAGCAGTATTCATTTATGGGAAATTCGAATCGAGGATGAAAACAATAATTTGATTTCACTTTGTAAATTGACAAATATGGTTTTGCCTAAAAAGAAAATTCCCCAAATCCCCAAAGAGGGAATTCAACAGTAATACTAACTAATTGTAATGAAGTTAATTTTAGAAAAAGCAAGTCAACAATTGGAATTGAAACTTCCTTTTGTACTTTATAAAAAACCGGACAGCCTTTCGATTAAGGGTGTTTTTCAAAAAAACGACAGCTTATTTTCAGTGAATGATTTTACCGAAAAAGGATTTGTTTTTGCCTCTTTTGATGGAAATCATACAGTGATAATTCCTGAGAATGAGTCCGAGATTATAATTGATATTTATCAAGAAAAAAAATTCTCTATTTTTAATGATAAGCTTGTTTGTTCTAATGACTTTGAGCGTAATGATTTTGAAATTTTAGTTTCTAATGGTATTAAAGCTATTGAGAAAGGAGAGTTTATGAAAGTAGTTTTGTCTAGAAAAGAAATAGTAGAATTGAATAGTTTTGATTTAACTATCGCCTTTCAAAATTTGGTTCAATTATATCCTACTGCATTTACGTATTGTTTTTATCATCCAAAAGTTGGGGTTTGGCTTGGAGCTAGTCCAGAACAATTATTAAAAGTAAATCAAGAGGTTTTTAAAACTATTTCTTTAGCAGGAACACAAAAAGATTCGGGGGGTTCTGATGTGATTTGGAAACAAAAAGAGGAAGAAGAACAACAATTTGTAACTGATTATATTGTAAACAAGCTTAAGGATGCTGCAACCGAATTGAAGATTTCAAAACCCTATAGCAGTAGGGCTGGTGATCTTTGGCATATCAAAACCGATATTTCGGGGGTGTTAAATCCAGATTATGGTTTACAAAAAGTTATTCGATTGTTGCACCCAACTCCTGCGGTATGCGGTTTTCCGAAAGATCAATCCAAAAAGTTTATTTTAGATAACGAAAACTACGATAGAACTTTTTATACCGGTTTTTTAGGAGAACTAAATTGTGAGAATGCTAATGGAGTTGTGAGTTCGGATTTGTTTGTAAATTTGCGTTGTATGGAAATTGATTATGATTTAGAAGAAAAAGTATCAAAATCAGCATTTTCGAAAGCAACTCTTTATGTAGGTTGTGGCATTACAAAAGATAGCATGCCGGAAAAGGAATGGCAAGAAAGCGTGAATAAATCAATGACGATGAAAAAGGTTTTAGATATAGGAATTGAACTTATATCCAAACCTGAAACGTTAAACTTTAAACCTGAAACTAAAATTATATGAAATTAGACATACTAGCATTCGGTGCGCATCCAGATGATGTGGAATTAGGATGCGGAGGAACCATCGCCAAGGAAATAGCGTTAGGAAAAAAAGTAGGTATTATCGATCTAACGCGTGGCGAATTAGGCACTCGTGGTTCTGCAGCAATACGAGACCGAGAGGCAAACGAAGCAGCAAAAATACTTGGTGTTTCGGTACGTGAAAATCTGAATATGCGAGACGGTTTTTTTATCAATGACGAAAACCATCAATTAGAAGTCATCAAAATGATTCGGAAATACCAACCTGAAATTGTCTTATGCAATGCAATTGATGATCGACATATCGACCATGGTAAGGGAAGTAAGTTAGTTTCTGACGCTTGTTTTCTGTCAGGTTTAATAAAAATAGAAACCGAGTATAATGGGGGAAAGCAAAAAGCTTGGAGACCTAAAGTAGTATATCATTATATGCAATGGAAAAACAGTATTCCCGATTTTGTTGTGGATATTACGGGTTTTAATGAAATAAGGGTAGAAGCGATTTTGGCGTATAGCTCACAGTTTTATGATCCGAATTCAAAGGAGCCGGAAACGCCTATTGCTACCCAAAACTTTTTGGAAAGTTTAAATTACAGAGCCCAAGATTTTGGGCGGTTAATTGGGGTAGATTATGCCGAGGGATTTACAGTCGAAAGATATTTGGCGGTCAATAGTTTAAGTGATTTGATATAATTTTTTTAAAAAATTTCTTTGCAAAAGCAAACATTAAGTATTATATTTGCACTCGTTTAAAAATGGTGGTTGTAGCTCAGCTGGTTAGAGTATTGGTTTGTGGTGCCGAGGGTCGCCGGTTCGAACCCGGTCAGCCACCCAAAACGCAAAAGCTTCGAAGAAATTCGAGGCTTTTTTTGTTTACAGTCATTGCGAGTGCAACGTAGTGAAGCGTGGCAATCTATAAAATGGCACACGGACCTTTCTGCCCTGTCTGCCGACAGGCAGGCGACAGGCAGGTTCAACAGATTTTAACAGATTTTGCTTCGCCAGTTCGCTGCGCTAGGGTCACGGATTTTTTTTCTTCTTAATGCTACAAAACACTCTTTCAAATGATAGTGTAAATGCTGTTTTTGAATCTATATTTTTTGTACTTTTGTTAAAATTCAAATACTATGCAAGCTATAAAACGAATAATAGAAGTTAAGAATCATACATTTACCGTTGTGCTTCCAGATGATTTTACGGCAAATAGTGTAGAAGTTATTATTTTGCCTTCTAATCAAGAAGATGATATTCCGCAATGGCAACAAGAGGAATCAGAACGTCGTTACAAGGAATATTTGCAAAATCCTGAAATCTCTATTTTGAATGAAGATTTTATGAAGAAATTAGATGTTTTGTAAAATATGATTTTTTATAATAATTTCAAGAAATTGTAATTAAATATTTTTTGTATTTTTGTTTTAAATTTATTCACAAATGGAAGCAATATCAAGTATAGAAATGTTCAATATTTTAAAAGTGAAACTTGGTGAAAAGGAAGCCAAAGCACTTACTGAATATGTTGAAAGTCAGGTTGAAAAATCTATTGAAAAAGAAAAAAATGTATTAGCAACTAAAGAAGACATTTATAAGCTTGAAGTGAAAATGTCCGAAATGAAATCCGAAATCATCAAATGGATG
>JANMZS010000090.1:0-33441 GCA_031383535.1 Flavobacterium sp. | reverse complement strand
AAGTTTTGATAATTTTATAACTAATTTATTATCAGGACTAATAGCCTATTCTTTCTTTCCGAAAAAACCTTCTATAAATGTAGATTTTGAAAACAACAGACTTGTTGCCTAATTATTACTTACATCGAACTCACGTTAAATTAGAATTAGCATCCGCTCCAATAGCTTGTAAAGTATCATAATGTTGGGTTACTACAATCAGGGCCGAAGCTTCTTGTGAATTGATGCCTACTTTGTTCAAAACATCGACACTTTCAACTAATCCACGAGCAATTTCGCGTCTTTGATCGGCGATTCCCTGTCCCTGTAGGCGTTTGCTTTCGGCTTCGGCTTTTGCTTTAGCTACGATTCTAATTCTGGAGGCTTCCGCTTCAAATTCGGCGACTGTTTTTTCTCTATCGGCAGCATTAATTCTGTTCATGGCATTTTTTACCTGAATATCAGGGTCAATATCCGTAACTAAAGTATTGATTATGGTGTAGCCATAGGTGGTCATCGCTTCATTTAACTCCCGTTTTACGGCAATGGCAATATCATCTTTTCTTTCAAAAACATCATCTAATATTAGTTTTGGAACTTCGGCACGAACTACGTCAAAAACATACGAAGTAATTTGGTCATGTGGATATTCCAGTTTATAAAAAGCATCATAAACCGTTTCTTTTACTACCATAAATTGCACCGAAACTTTTAGTTTGACAAAAACATTGTCTTTGGTTTTGGTTTCGATGATAACGTCTAATTGTTGAATTTTTAGATTCACACGACCTGCAATTCGATCAATCAAAGGAATCTTTAATTGAAGACCCGATTGTCTGATGCTCAAAAATTTACCGAATCGTTCAATGATAATTGCGGTTTGTTGCTTTACAGTAAAAAAAGAGGAAAGAAAAACAAATGTTCCGACTACAAGAAAAATAGCTAATGAAATGTCCATAAAAATTTTAATTAAGTTAAAAAAATCACTGTTAAATTACAAAAAAACTTTAGGTTTGTCTTTGATAAATTATTTTTTATGAAAAAGTTATGTTTTGTGGTAGCCTTTGTTTTTATTTCTACTCTAGGATTTGCTCAATACAATTATAGAGATAGTAATAGAATAGGCATTTCTTTTGGGATTAATCAGTTTTCTTTAAACACCAAAAATTTTCAAACTAAGCCCGGAACTGGTTGGAATGGAGGATTATCCATTAGAGGAAATTATTATGATAATTGGGATATGGTGTATTCCATCCAGTTTAGTGAAAATAATTTTTCGGTTGCAACAGATAGTGGTTTTATAACAGAGAACATCAATTTTAAGCTGTCATCTGCTCAAATATCGTTGATGGCAAGTTATGAAATAGTCGAAAATCAATTGAGTTTTGAGTTTGGCCCCTTGGTACAAGTCAATAGTAAACTCAAAACAGATTTTGCCAACGAAAACAATAAAATTACAGGAACCGATATTTATGCCAAAGACATTACCGATATTTCAAGGTTTAATTTCTATCCCGTTGTAGGTGTAACGGCAGGTTTTAAACATTTTCGAGCGAATGTATCTTATCAATACGGAATCAATAATATGCTAGGCAATTTGAATAACAAAAGCCTAGGAGACAATTTTAAAGGACATCCAGGAATATTGAATGGAAATTTGATTATTTATTTATAAAATACAAACGTTTTTTAAAGCTTCAAGCCTTATAAAGGCTGGAAGCTTTTTAGCTTATAGACTAGCTATTGCCTTCTCAATTCTCTTAATCGTTTCCTCTTTTCCAATGACTTCCAGGATGTCAAATAAATGTGGACCTTTCAAGGCGCCAACCAAACTCAATCGAAACGGCTGCATTACTTTTCCTATTCCAATTTCGTTTTTTGTCATCCAATCTTTTACAATAGTTTCGATATTTGCAGCAGTAAAATCGGTTATTTCGCTAAGAACTGAAATCAATTCTTGCATTAAAGCAGGAGTGTCTTCTTTCCAGTTTTTGGATGCTTTCTCGTCATAAGAAGTAGGAGCCACAAAGAAATAATCACTCAATTCCCAGAATTCTGAAACAAAATGTGCTCGTTCTTTTATTAGCGAAACTATTTTCTCCAATTTTGTCATTTCGATCATGTCCCCTTGAGCGCAGTCGAAAGGCGAGAAACCTTTTTCAGCTAAAACAGGAGCAAAGGCTTTCGCCAAATCCGCATCGTTTTGTTTCATCAAATACTGATGGTTGAACCATTTATTTTTCTCAGGGTCAAATTTGGCTCCGGCTTTGTGAACCCTGCTTAAATCAAATTTTTCTACTAATTCTTCCAAAGAAAATAATTCTTTTTCGGTGCCATCATTCCAACCTAACAAGGCTAAAAAGTTGATAACCGCTTCTGGAAAAAATCCTTTTTCTCTGTAGCCTGAAGAAACAGTTTTGTCTATGCTGGAAGCATCTTTCCAATCTAATGGAAAAACCGGAAATCCTAATTTATCACCATCCCGTTTGGATAATTTTCCGTTTCCAATAGGTTTCAAAATCAAGGGCAAATGTGCAAATTCTGGCGCTTCCCAACCAAAAGCGCGGTACAACAAAACGTGTAACGGCATAGATGGCAACCATTCTTCTCCACGAATCACGTGCGAAGTTTCCATTAAATGATCATCAACTATATTTGCCAAATGGTAGGTTGGCATTCCATCACTCTTGAACAACACTTTATCATCTAAAAGATTGGTTTCAAATTTAACTTCGCCACGAATGATATCAGTAAGATGCAAAGTTTCGTTAACAGGCGTTTTAAATCGAATCACATACTCTTCGCCAGCCGCAATTCTATTTGCTGTTTCTTCGGAAGAAATAACCAACGAAGTGTCTAATTTTTCGCGATTGTGCCAATTATAAATAAATGTTTTTCCTTGCTCTTCATGTTGTTTTCTATGTGCATCCAATGCTTCGGCAGTATCAAAAGCATAATAGGCATTGCCGGAATTGATTAATTCGTCGGCATATTGTTTGTACAAATGTTTTCTTTCGGATTGTTTGTAAGGACCAAATTTTTCGTTTTTACCAATAGTTTCATCTGGCGGTATTCCTAACCATTCTAGAGCCTCCATAATGTACTCTTCGGCGCCTGGAACAAAACGATTTTGGTCGGTATCTTCAATTCTTAGAAAGAAAACACCCTTGTTCTTTTTTGCGAATAAATAATTGAATAGGGCAGTACGCACGCCGCCAATATGTAAAGGCCCTGTTGGACTTGGTGCAAAACGCACCCGAACTTGTTTTGACATTTTTGTATATTATTTTAATTCAAATTAACACTTTCCCGAAGCTTCTGGAGTACGAAGTGTGGCGCAAAGATAATTAGAAGTTAGAAGTCAGAAGTTAGAAGTTAGAAGTTTTTAGTGATTTAGTCAATAACTTACAACATCAATCGAAATCCTTTAAAATCTTTTTTGATTCTGGAAAAGGCTTCGAGATCATCATTCATTTTTTTGGATAGAGTTTCCAAAATATAGTTTTTTACTAAATCAGGTTTCGATTCATAATATTGTTCCACGAGTAAACTATTATAATTCAAATTTTCGGTGTCATAAGAAAACAGAGGAAAACCCTCTTTCATCAACAAAAAATTGATTAAAAGTCTTCCTGTTCTTTTATTCCCATCTACAAAAGGTTGATGAATCCATATTTCTTGAGCTAAAAAAACCGCTTTGTCTAAAACAAAAGCATCACTTTTATTTACTTTTTCTATCAAAGCTTCCATATTTTTTTGAACATCATCAGGAGAACTCAACGGTATAATTTTTTCTTTTTCGATACCGTTTTGTTTTATAGAAATTACGTTTTGGCTAACTTTAAACTGATTTTGCAGTTGTCCTTTTTCTTTAGCATTCGTATAATACTCTTCATTCCAAAGGCTTCCGATGCTCAACCAATTTAATTCTAAAATCAATTTTATAGATAATTCTTCTTTGTTTTTTATCGCCAAAAGCATTCTTTTCAAGGCTCGGTACATTCCTTTTTGTTCTAAAATATCAGAATTTCGGATGTTATTTCCAGAAATGGTGTCGCTTTTAAATAATTCGGTAGTTTGCAAAAGCGATAATTGATTGCCTTCTAAACGGTTTGTGGTATATACGTATTCGTACAATTGCGCTTGCTCTTCTTCCAAAGACGGAATGACATTTAATGCTGCGTGCTTTTTTAGTAAGTCGTTTAGTTTTTCCATTTTGTAAAAAAAATACAATTGTAAAAATACGCACTTTTTTTGATTAATATATTTTTAACACTCACAGAATTTAAAAATGGTTACTTTTAACGGTTTTTTAAAACAAACTATAATTTTGGAAAAATCAAATTTTATCTATCAAAAGCTAGAACTTTTCATCAAGAAGTTTTATACCAACGAACTCATTCGAGGAATCCTGTTTTTTATAGGTTTAGGATTATTGTATTTCTTATTTACCTTATTTGTAGAATACTTCCTTTGGCTTAAGCCAGTAGGAAGAACAATTTTATTTTGGGTTTTTGTTGGTGTAGAAATTTTTCTTTTATCAAGATTTATTTTGTTTCCCATTTTTCAATTATTGAAATTTAAAAAGGGGATCGACTACAACGAAGCGTCCGCCATCATTGGAAATCATTTTCCTGAGGTTAATGACAAACTGACGAATTTCCTTCAATTGTCAAATGATAAAAATCAGTCTGAACTTCTTTTAGCTTCTATCGAGCAGAAAGCTAATAGTTTGCAACCCATTCCTTTTGGAAATGCCATAAATTTTAATACCAACAAAAAATATTTGCCTTTAGCAATCATTCCTTTTTTGCTTTTTGTTCTCTTTTATCTTACAGGGAACAGTACGATACTTTCTCAAAGTTTGAATAGAGTGGTTCATTTCAAAGAACAATTTTTGCCCCCAGCTCCTTTTCAATTTGTGGTTCAGAATTCGAGTTTGCAAACAGAACAAAATCAAGATTTTGTTGTAAAAGTAAAAACAGATGGAAAAGTAATTCCAGAAAACGCAATGATTTTCATAGGACAGGAAAGTTATTATATGGAAAAAACGAAGCTTGGGGAATTTCAATTTAAAATAGAGAAGCCTACGGCAAATGTTTTGTTTCACCTAGAATCAAATTCGGTTTCATCAAAAGAATATGAGTTGAATGTAATATCGGTGCCCTCAATTGCTAATTTTGAAATGCGATTAACTTTCCCTTCATATTTGAATAAAAAAACTGAAATTATTAGCGGTAATGGAAATGCTATCATTCCTGAAGGGACGAGTATTACATGGAAAATTAGGGCCCAGGATACCCAACAGATTGTTTGGAAAGACGTAATGAAAAATCATTCTTTTTCTAAAATTGAAAATAACTTTATGTTTTCTAAAAATATTATTCAAAACACAGAATATCAAATTCTTACTTCGAACACTAAAGTTAAAAACTATGAAAAACTGAATTATCAGTTGTCGGTTGTTAAAGATCAATTCCCAACGATTAATGTAGCGCAAACACCCGATAGTTTAAAAACTACTCAGGGCTATGTTTTGGGCAAAATCTCAGACGACAACGGACTTTCTAAGTTACACATCGTTTATTATCCTAAAAACAATCCTAAAGCATCAAAACGAGGTGTAATTAATATAAAATCCCCTTTATACGATCAATTTGTATTTTCTTTCCCCGGATCTCTTCCTGTTGAACAAGGAGTAAACTATGAGTATTTTTTTGAAGTTTTTGACAATGATGCTATTCATAATTATAAAAGCACTAAATCTTCCGTTTTTTCGAATCGGATTGCCACTGATGTAGAAAAAGAAGACCAAGATTTGCAACAGCAAAACAGTACTATTAATAGTTTAGAAAACTCACTTAAAAATCAAGATAAGCAAATATCAGAACTAGAGAAACTTCAAAAATCTGGTAAGGAAAAAGAAACTTTTGAATTTAAAGATCAACAAAAAATCAATGAATTTTTAAAACGCCAAGAACAGCAAGATCAAAAGATGAAAGAGTTTGCTGAAAAAATGAAAGAGAATCTGGACAAATCTAAAACTGATAAAAAAGATGAGTTCAAAGAAGAATTGCAAAAAAGATTAGAAAATGTCGATAAAGATTTAGAAAAAAACAAGAAACTATTAGACGAACTTAAAGAACTTAATGATAAGATTAAGAAAGAAGAATTGATGGAAAAAATGGATAAGTTCAAACAAAACTCTAAAAACCAAACCAAAAGTTTAGAGCAATTGGTAGAATTGACCAAAAAATATTATGTCGAGAAGAAAGCAAAACAGTTAAAAGACAAGCTCGAAAAACTTTCAGAAAAACAAGATGATTTATCGAACAAAGAAAAAGAAAATAATGTTGAAAATCAGACTGAGATTAATAAAGAATTTGATAAAATTCAGGAGGAATTAAAAGACTTAGACAAAGAAAATAAAGAGCTTAAAAAACCATTGGATATTCCTATCGACAAAGAAAGTGAGAAGAATATAGACGAAGATTTAAAAAAGGCATCTGAAGAATTGCAAAAAAACAGTAAGGAGAAGGCTAAGCCCAAACAGAAAAGTGCATCCAAAAAAATGAAGCAAATGGCTCAAAAAATGGAAGAAGGCATGGAAGAAGGCGAGATGGAGCAACTGGAAGAAGACGTGGCTATGTTGCGTCAAGTGCTAGATAATTTGCTTGCTTTTTCATTTACTCAAGAGGATGTTATGCTCAAGTTTAAAAACCTTAGCATTGGTTCACCTGCTTTTAATAAAAAATTAAAAACACAACAAGATTTAAAACTGCAATTCAAACACGTCGACGACAGTTTGTTTGCTATGTCTTTGCGGAATCCAAAAATTGGCGAAAACATTACAAAAGAAGTAGGAAATGCACTTTATAATCTGGATAAGTCACTAGAAACTTTGGCTGATGGTCAAATAGCTAAAGGAGTTTCTCATCAACAATATACCGTTGCAGCAGCTAATAAATTGGCTGACTTTCTATCTGATATTCTCAACAATATGAAGATGTCAATGTCAATGATGGGACCAGGAAAGCCAAAACCTGGGGAAGGCGAAGACGGAATGCAATTGCCAGATATTATAAAAAAACAAGCTGGACTTGGTGAAAAGATGAAAGAGGGAATAAAGAAAGGGCCAAAACCGGGTGAAGGCAAAGAACCGGGTAAAGATGGAAAAGAGGGTAAACCTGGTTCGGAAGGACAAAAAGGTCAAAAAGGACAAAAGGGTAAGAATGGCGAAAATGGAGAAGAAGGCGAGGATGGCGAGGGTGACGCTAAAGCTATCATGGAAATATACAAAGAGCAAAAGCAACTAAGAGAAGCGCTTCAGAATGAATTAGACAAAAAAGGACTTGGCGGCAATGGTCAGAATGCTTTGGAGCAAATGAAACAAATTGAAAAACAATTATTAAACAAAGGCTTTAAAAACGAAGTGTTACAAAGAATTTTAAATATCAAGCAAGAACTATTAAAGCTTAATACCGCTATTCAACAGCAAGGACAAGAGAATAAACGACAGTCAGAAACTAATAAAAAAGAGTTTAACAATCAGTCAAATTCATTACCCCCTGCGCTTTTGGATTATTTAAAGAGTGTAGAAATATTAAATAGACAATCCTTACCTTTGCGCACCAATTTTAATCAAAAAGTTCAAGACTATTTTAATAAAAAATGATCAATTTTAATTACGAAACCGATTTTAAATTAGAATCTGAGGATAAAATTTCTTCGTGGATTAGTCAAGTAATACTATCCGAGCACAAAAAAGAAGGGGAGATTAACTATGTTTTTTGTGATGACGAGTATTTACACAAGCTAAATATGGAGCATCTTGGTCACGACACCTTAACTGACATTATCAGTTTTGATTATTCCATGGGCAACGAAATTCACGGCGATATTTTTATATCAATTGAAAGAGTGGGTGACAACGCCAATGATTTTAAAGTAACTTTCGATGAAGAATTACTTCGCGTTTTGGTTCATGGCGTTTTACATTACTGCGGATACAAAGACAAATCTAAAGACGATGAAGTGCAAATGAGAAAAAAGGAAGACGAAAAAATCACTTTGTTCCACGTGAAACAATAATCGATTTCAGAGTGTAGATTTCGAATTTCAGATTTTTTATAGCAGGAAAAGGACTTTTTGTTTGAGTAAAATGTTTTACGTAGAACATATATAAGATCCTTTATAATAAATCTTAAATCAAATGTGTTTCACGTGGAACAAGTATATTAAAAATAATGATTTGGGTTTTAGTGCGATTTAAAATCTAACTCGAGCGTCAGCGAACTGGCGAAGCAAATCTAAAATCTAAATTTATGTTCGAAGAAGAATATGATGTAATTGTTGTTGGGGCTGGGCATGCGGGTTCTGAAGCGGCGGCGGCGGCGGCCAATTTAGGTTCCAAAACACTGTTGGTCACTATGAGTTTGCAAAACATTGCCCAAATGTCTTGTAATCCTGCTATGGGTGGTATCGCCAAAGGTCAAATAGTGCGCGAAATAGATGCGCTTGGTGGCTATTCGGGAATTGTGTCTGACAACACTGCAATTCAATTTAAGATGCTCAATAAATCCAAAGGTCCTGCTATGTGGTCGCCAAGAGTTCAAAGTGACAGAATGCGTTTTGCCGAAGAATGGAGATTGATGCTTGAAGGAACGCCAAATCTTGATTTTTATCAAGAAATGGTTAAAGGATTGTTGATTAAAAACGGCAAAATTAAAGGTATAATAACCTCTTTAGGAATTGAAATAAAAGCTAAATCTGTGGTTTTAACCAACGGAACTTTTTTGAATGGACTAATTCATATTGGCGAAAAACAATTTGGCGGGGGCAGAGCTGGCGAAAGTGCTGCTTATGGCATTACCGAAGATTTAATTAAAGCTGGTTTTGAAGCAGGAAGAATGAAAACGGGTACGCCGCCAAGAGTTGATGGACGCTCGTTAGATTATTCAAAAATGAATGAAGAAAAAGGGGATGTAAAGCCAGATAAGTTTTCATATTCTGATGTAACCAAACCTTTATTACATCAAAAATCTTGTTATATGACTTATACTTCATTGGATGTGCACAGTATTTTAAGAGAAGGATTTGATAGATCACCCATGTTTAATGGCAGAATTAAATCACTTGGACCAAGATATTGTCCCTCTATTGAAGATAAAATAAATCGTTTTGCCGACAAAGAAAGGCATCAATTGTTTGTAGAACCAGAAGGATGGAATACCTGCGAGGTCTACGTTAATGGTTTTTCTACTTCACTTCCAGAAGACATTCAATACAA
Source organism: Flavobacterium sp. (assembly GCA_031383535.1). Classification (GTDB taxonomy): domain Bacteria; phylum Bacteroidota; class Bacteroidia; order Flavobacteriales; family Flavobacteriaceae; genus Flavobacterium. Next base: position 24,173 of record JANMZS010000090.1, on the reverse strand, counting down.
AGCATTACGCTCAGTTGTTGGTTTTGAAAAAGTAAAGTTTTTTAGACCAGGTTACGCTATTGAATATGATTATTTTCCGCCAACCCAATTGAAACACACGCTGGAAACTAAATTAGTAGAAGGCTTGTATTTTGCGGGACAGATTAATGGGACCACTGGATACGAAGAAGCTGCTTCACAGGGATTGATGGCTGGTATAAATGCAGCTTTAAAAGTTCAGGAAAAGGCGCCGTTTATCTTAAAAAGAGACGAGGCTTACATAGGTGTTTTGATAGATGATTTAATCACAAAAGGTACAGAAGAGCCCTATCGAATGTTTACCTCTCGAGCCGAATTTAGAACGCTACTGCGACAAGATAATGCCGATTTTAGACTAACGCCCATGTCGTATGAAATTGGTTTAGCTTCAGAAAAACGCCTGCGAAGAATGGAGCATAAATTAAATGAGTCTGAAAAAATGGTGGCGTTCTTCAAAGAGACTAGTGTTACAATAATGGAAGCAAATCCTATTTTAGAATCAAAAGACACCGCCTTAATTACTCAAGGAGACAAAATGTTTAAAATCTTTTCTCGTCCGCAAATAGACTTAGACGACATTCGAAAATTTGAGAAAGTAGCAGCCTATATTTCAGAAAACAATCTAGATCAAGAAATACTAGAACAAGCAGAAATTCAAGTGAAGTATTCTGGGTATATAGAAAAAGAGAGAAATAATGCTAATAAATTGACTCGATTAGAAGATGTCAAAATCCCTGAAAATTTCGATTACAATAAGATAAAATCCATGTCAATTGAAGCCAAACAGAAATTAAGTAAAATTCGACCCGTGACAATTTCACAAGCTTCAAGAATAAGCGGAGTTTCTCCAAGTGATGTTTCGGTATTGTTGATTTATATGGGAAGGTAAAGCCTCCTAACCCCCGAAGGGAAATTGTGTTTGTGAATAGTTTCGAATAAAATGGATAATGCAACTAATTTGTTCCACGTGAAACTATTATTGAATTTATACATAAAGCTTTTGAAAAAGAAGCAAACGGATTATTAAAAAACGGATTACTGATTACTAAAAAATGGACATTTCAAACAAAAAGCATTTTCTTACCGTAAAAGACTATTCTGTGTCTAAAGAAACTTTCGATTTGTATTACGACGAAACTTTCGATATGTTAATTACACATCCACAACCCAATTTAGACAATTTAGGGAAGTACTACGAAAGTGAAGATTATATTTCTCATACAGACAACAAACGTTCCTTGTTTGAAAAACTATATCATTTTATTAAAAATATTGCTTTAAAAAACAAACTTAATTTGATTAATTTTCACCAATCAACAAAAGGGAGTTTGTTAGACATTGGAGCAGGAACAGGAGATTTTTTATCTGTTGCTAAAAACGATGGCTGGAAGATAACAGGAATTGAACCCAGTGAAAAAGCAAAAGCAATAGCAAAAAACAAAGGCGTTTCATTTGTAGAACAAACAAGTGAACTAGACAATAATTCTTTTGATGTTATCACAATGTGGCATGTTTTAGAACACGTTCCTGATTTAGACAAACAAATCAAAGAATTAAAACGCTTGTTGAAACCCACAGGGACTTTAATTATTGCCGTTCCAAATTTCAAATCATTTGACGCAAAACATTATGGTAAATTTTGGGCAGCTTATGATGTACCTATTCATTTTTGGCATTTTTCAAAAATGGCAATAAAACTACTCTTCAAAAACGAAGCAATGAACTTGGAAAAAGTCTTACCGATGAAATTTGATTCCTTTTACGTCAGTTTGCTATCCGAAAAATACAAATCTGGAAAAATGAATTTTCCTAAAGCTTTTTTAATAGGATTGCTATCCAATTGGAAAGCAAGACAGCATTTTGAATATTCTTCACACATTTACATTATAAAAAACAACTCAAATTGATTTTAAGGGCGTTTAAAAAGATGTTTTTGCATCACACTTATGTTTTGTTCTGATTTGCGAGAAACCGTCTTAAAATCGATTTACGAGCCTTGTTTTTGATAGAAATAATCAATATTAAAACCAAAATCAATAGTATAAAACAATACAATAAAAATCGGGCTATTTTTCTATCTTTTTAGAACCAGAGGTTATTTTTGTTTAATTTTGTTTTTAATTCGAAAAATTATTAAAAAACTAAAATGAAAAAAATAATAGCAATCATCGCAATATCAATTTCTCTTTTTGCTTGTGACAAATCTGTTGAAGTAAAAGAAGCAAAAGAATTAAAAACGGCTTATGTTGATACTTCAGTTTTAATGAAAGAATACGAAAAAACAAAAGACATAGAAGCTAAATTTAAAGCAAAAGCAGAAGTAAAAGGAAGACAACTTGAAGCACAAATTAATCTTTTCAAAAAAGAAGCTTCCAATTTTCAAGCACAAGCACAAACAAAAGGGCAAGCATGGGCAGAACAAAAAGGAGCAGAACTACAAAGAAGAGAACAACAATTAGGTCAAGCTCAACAAGCTCTTTCACAAGAATTGCAACAAGAAAGTGCTGTTGAGATGGATAGTTTAGTAAGTGGCGTAAAAAAATTCATTAAAGACTACGGAAAAGAAAAAGGATACGCCTACATTTATGGAACGGGCGATGCCGCTTCCGTTTTATATGCTCAAGATAAATATGACATCACTAAGGACATCACCAAATTATTAAACGATAAGTATAAGTCTGTCGAAAAAAAGAAATAGAGTAGCGTCAATAAAATAAATTTTTTTAAAATCTTCAATCCATAAAAAGGGTTGAAGATTTTTTTTAGTTTAATTTAAAGTAAATTTTGTATTAAGAAATAGTATCTAACCCCCTTTTAATGATAACATCTTTAAGTTTTAGTAACGTTTAAATAACGGTCTCGTGTGATTTAGATTTTAATTTTGTACACAACATAGGTATAAATTAAAAATTAGTATGAGATCACTTTACACCCTTATTTTACTACTCATTTCCCAATTAATCATTTCCCAAACATCAATAATTAAAGGTACTGTTTTAGATGATAAATCTGGTAAAACACTGCCAGGAGTTGATATTACAGTTATTAACACAAAATTTTCTGCTTCAACAGACTATGATGGAAATTTTATAATTAGAGATGTTCCAGTGGGAACTTATGAAGTTCAAATTTATACCAGTTCTTATAAAACTAAAATACTTTCGGAAGTAGTTGTAAAAGCTAATGATGCTACCACTCTAACAGTTTCATTGGAAGAAAGTAAAAATGTATTAAAAGAAGTAGTAGTTACAAGAACTCGAGCCAAAGTAGAATCGGTAAAATCATTGCTATTACAGCAAAAAAATAGCGCTAGTGTTTCGGACGGTATTTCTGCTGAATCTATTAAAAGGACTCCAGATAAAAACACATCCGATGTTTTAAAAAGGATAAGTGGCGCCAGTATCCAAGACAATAAGTTTGTTATTATTAGAGGTTTGAATGACAGGTATAATGCTGCGGTATTAAATGGAGCACCATTACCAAGTTCAGAACCAGATAGAAAGGCGTTTTCTTTTGATATTTTTCCATCTAACATGTTGGATAATTTGATTATTACAAAAACAGCTACTCCAGATTTACCTGGTGAGTTTGCAGGAGGCGTAGTGCAAATCAATACTAAATCGGTACCGGACAAAAACTTTCAAACACTATCTATTGGATCAGGCTATAACACTATTACGACTTTCAAAACTCAAAGAACATACAAGGGCAGTAGTACTGACTTTTTAGGTTTTGATAATGGAGTTCGCGATTTGCCTTCTTCAATGCCTTCTCAAATTGCTTATAATGCCTTGCCCCTTCAAGAAAAGTCAATTATAGCAAAGGATTTTAATTATGATTGGGCTATTAATGATGCTCGTTTCAAACCTAATACGAGTATTCAATATTCCCTTGGTCATCATTTAGATTTTGGTGAAAAAGTTTTTGGAGTTTTACTCTCATTTACCCACAACGCTACAAATAATTTTAATGATGTTAGAAGATTTGACTACCGAGATGAAGAACGTTTCCAAACTAATGATTACAACGATAAAAATTATTCACAGCAAATATTAACTGCTGCCTTGGCAAATTTTTCATTGAAGTTTAATGCAAACAACTCTATCAATTTCAAAAATATTTATAGTATAAATTCCACAGATTTAGTGGTAGAACGATATGGTCAAACGGAAGTAAATGATCCGAGAACAACCGTCTCGGATGTAAGATGGTTTACTAGTAGTAAGATTTATTCTGGTCAATTAAACGGAGATCATTATTTCGAAACACCTAAAATAAAATTGAATTGGACTGGATTTTATAGTAACATAGACCGATCTATTCCTAATTTAAGAAGAAATGCTTATTCTATTGGAGACCCAAATAGTAGTGATCCAATTGAAAACACACCTAGTTCATTAGTAGCAACTAGTGGTGGATCTACCGACAATGGTGGTAGTATGTTTTTTTCTGAAAACAAAGAAAGTATTGAGGGAGCTAAGCTAGATTTGTCAAGAAAATTTACCATTGGCGAAGAATTTATAAACGAGATTAAAGTTGGAGCATTTACACAAAAAAGAAAAAGAGATTTTTATGCTCGTCAATTGTTTTTTCTTGCGTCTACATCTGGAGGTACTTTTGATTCAGAATTATTAAAACTACCTAACGAAACTATTTTTACTCAAGCCAATTTAGGAGTTATTTCTCCAGGAGTAAACGGATTTACCTTAAACGAGACTACTCAATCGAGGGATGCTTATCAGGCTGGATCGGACTTGAATGCAGCCTATCTGATGATGGACAATAAATATAAAGCATTTCGATTGGTTTGGGGTGCTCGATTTGAAAATTTTGTACAAACACTAAACGCCCAATTAACAGATACAAAGGCTTTAGCTTTGAACAATAAGCAAAACGATTTTCTACCTTCTGCAAATTTGATTTATGCTATAAACAAACAACAAAATTTAAGATTAAGTTTTTCTAAAACCCTAAATAGACCTGAGTATAGAGAACTTGCTCCTTTTGGGTTTTATGATTTTACAAGCACATTTTTTACCGAGGGATATGAATTTCTTGAAATAGCCAAAATCAATAATTATGATTTTAGATATGAAGTTTATCCTGGTAAGGGACAAATGTTCTCATTTTCTTACTTTGTAAAAGATTTTACTAAGCCTATAGAGTTACAGCAATTACTTAATAAAACAGTAACTTACAGAAATGCCAAAAGTGCTAAAAACAGCGGAATAGAAATAGAGTTTAGAACCTTGTTAAGTTCTATCTTTAAATCTGAAAACACACAAATTTTTGACGACATCACTTTTTTTTCAAACGTGGCAATTATCAAATCAAACGTAGATGTTACGAATCTCGCCAATACCGAAGCAGAACCAGCACGTCCGCTACAAGGACAGTCACCTTATGTTATTAATGCAGGCTTACAATACATGAATGCTGATAATGGTTGGATATTTTCGGCAAATATGAACAGAGCAGGAAATAGACTTTACGTTGTTGGACAAGGGGTTGAAAACCCATCCCTTTGGGAAAAAGGAAGAACCTTTCTAGACATGCAAATTGCAAAAAACTTAATGGATAAAAAGTTAGAATTAAAATTGAACATCCAAAACATCTTGGCTCAAGATTTAATTTTTTATGAAAACACTGCTAAAGTACATGACAATCGTTATGGTGTATTCGAAACTTTTGCTAATACTGTATTTGTTGGAGACTTTGAAAATAAAAATGGGTATTCAAAATATGATGATGATCGTTGGATTACAAAATTTGGCAGATCATTTTCTTTTACATTGACTTATAATTTTTAGAAAATAGATACAATAGCTGATTAATTTTCTACCCTTTCATCTATTTAGCAAAAAGGTTCTTCGGAGCCTTTTTGTGTTTTGATACAATATTAAAAAACGCAATTAATTTTAATTAGAATTCTTCCATTTCTTAACGCAAGGTTAATCTATTATTAATAAACACAATACGCTAACTTAACATACCTAATCTACATTTGCCCTGTTTAATAACTTAAAACACTAAAAATGAAAAAATTTTATTTAATTGCATTATTCGCTTTAGTTTGCAATTTTGCTTCGGCTCAAATTGAGTCGGTTTCTTATCGTGGTGCTTTCGCACCAGCTCCAACAGCAATGTGGACAGATTCATGGACAGAATGGGATCCAAAGAATGCTGTCTATACAGATGCTGCTACAGTAGTTAATGTTACTACTGATATTACAACGAACACAACTTGGACTGCTGATAAAACATATAAGTTAACAGGTCTTATTTATGTTAGAAATAACGCAACTCTTACTATTCAAGCGGGTACAGTTGTTAAAGGGGTTTTTACTTCTACAGGAACTGCTTTGATTATTACTAAAGGTGCAAAATTGAATGCTATTGGTACATCTGCTGCACCAATCGTATTTACTTCTGACAAAGCAGCTGGTTTAAGATCTCCAGGAGATTGGGGTGGAATAGTGCTTTTAGGAAAAGCTCGTTTTACGGCACTTACTGCTTCTAATACAGGATTAAACAATATCGAGGGTATTACTGCTTCTGTTAACACAGAATATGGTGGAGGAGCAACTCCAAATGATGCCGATAACTCAGGGTCATTAAAATATGTAAGAATCGAGTTTGGCGGATTTGTATTTTCAAACAACAACGAAATCAATGGTTTAACAATGGGTGCAGTTGGTAGTGGAACTACTATAGATTATGTTCAAACATCATACACGAATGATGATTCATTCGAATGGTTTGGTGGTGCTGTAAACTGTAAACACCTTGTGGCTTACAGAGGTCTTGATGATGATTTTGATACCGATAACGGTTACAAAGGGTATGTTCAGTTTGCCTTAGGTATCAAAGATCCTTCCATTGCTGATAATCCTGTAGTTTCAAACTCTGAAGGTTTCGAATCCGATAACAACCCTGCTGGAGTTACTGCACAATCTGGATGGGATAATACTTCTTGTATTTTCTCAAACTGTACTTTGATAGGACCATCAGGAAGAACAGGTATATCTGTTGCTTCTGGTCACGAAAGACCTATGCGTTTGAGAAGAAATTCACAAATAAAAATTTACAACTCTATCTTTCAGGATTTCAAATCTAATTATTTATTTATAGATGGATCAACTACAGTTGCTAATGCTATTGCAGGAACATTGAAATTCAAAAACAACATTATTGCTGGTGTTGCAAATTCTACTTATACTGCTGGTGTTAGAGGGGCTTCTGCCACAGATTTAGCTTCATGGTTTTCTACTAACAACAACTCTTATGTTGCTAGCGCAGGTATTTTGACTGCGCCTTATAACACGGCTAATTATAGTGATTATAATGCTAATACAACAACTATTGATTACAGACCATCTGCTACTTTAGCAACTACTGGAGCTGACTTTACTGACGCATCAATTGCTGCTTTAGTAGGCGCTGTTGGAACTGGTGATAAACCTACAACTACTAACCTTACGTATTGCAAAGGTACTTTAGGATTACCTCCTTTAACAGCCATTCTTTCACCTACTGGAGTTTCTTTAAAATGGTATACTGTTGTTACAGGTGGTGTAGCTTTAGCTACTGCCCCTATTCCTTCATCGACAGTATCTAAGACGTATTATGTTTCTGAACTTAACGCTTCTGGTGCTGAAAGCGCAAGAACGTCTCTTGAGGTAACAATCCAGGCCATACCAACGGTTGGTTTAGGATCTATATCAGGTACTATTATTGACACTATTTCTGGTCTTCCTGTTCTTGCTATTACTACTGTTGGATTATACTTAGGAACTAATACTGAATTTACTTATACAGTTGCTGCTTCTACTGATCCTACTTTGGTTACCTACTTATGGACAGTGCCAGCTGGTGTAAACATCATTTCTGGTCAAGGAACAAATGTACTTGTAGTTAACTATAAAAATGTTCCACAAGGAGCTGGAACTATAGGAAATATAACTGCTCAAGTTGTAAATGCTGCAGGTTGTGCAGGTGTAGCTTCAAAATTGGTTATCAAGAAAGCATTAGCTAAAGCACCTTCTTTGAAAATGTATGATAGAAACTCTGCTAAACCAACTTCACCACTTAGTTCATTTGGTCAGTTTGCAGGAACAGCTACTCCAGTAACTTTAGTTTCTTCTATTGTTTCTACTGCTACAAGTTACCAATGGGAATTGCCTACAGGTGTTAGCGTTGTAACAGGTTCAACAACTCCAGTAACTACTACAGCTACTTATACAGCTGAGCCATTTTTAGCTCCTGCATCTGCACCATCAACTGTTGGTACTAAATACTGGGTGGTTACTTATAACACCTACACAGGAGTTGATGTAAACGGTGTTGCTACAAAAATTGTAACTTCTACTGCTGTACAAAGAATTTTTGGAACAGGAAACGCTTCGCCTAAAACTCTATACGGAGGAATTACTACTGCGCCTTATGCAAAATATGGAACAGTAATCATTTCTGATTTGCCTTCTATTTTAGTTTCTTTCTCAGGTGTTGGTACTGCTTCAAAATTATACTTAGGTGTAAAATCTGTTAATGGTGTTGGTGCTTCTGTTAAAGACAACAATACGGCTGCTAATGCTGTTGATATTGCTGCTAATGTTTCAGGAATCAATTACAATGTATATACTGAAACTACTACTCCAGCGGTTGCTCCAAGTACAAACGCTACTTCAACTTATGCGGTTACTAGCACTACTCCAAGTACTGCAACTTTATTAAAATTGGTTTCTGTTATTCCAACTACTCCATCTGCTATTAAATCGTTGAATGGAACTGTTAGTACAACCGATATCAGTACGTATGTTGGAACAACGAATGTTTTAACTTTAACTTGTACTGCAGTAGCTAACGCTTCATCTTATACATGGACACTTCCTTCAGGTGTTACTCAACTATCTGGTGGTACTACTAATACAATTACAGTAAACTATGCTGGTGTTGCTCCAGGAACTGCTTCTGTTGTAATTGCTGTTAAAGCAAACAACAATGTGGGCTCATCTGCTGATAAAACGGCAGCATTAACTGCTACTACACCAGCCATGGCTTCAACTCCAACAGGTACACTAGCAATATGTTCTACAACAGCTTCTAGCGTTACTTATACTATTGTAGCTCTTGCAAAAAATGCTACTTCTTATAACATAACATTACCTGCTGGTGCTACAATTGCTGGAAATCCTATAGCTACTATAGCAGCTGTTGCTAACGCAACATTTACGGTTGATTTTGCTTCAGGATTTATATCTACTTCTTTAGTACCATTATACATCACTATTCAATCTCTAAACGGATTTGGAGTTAGTCTTACAAATAGAAGTCTTAAATTGACTAATACGGGTGCAGTTTGTTCTACTAAAATCGCACCATCTGATTCAGTTGCTGAGGAATTGAACGTTTTAGCTTATCCAAACCCATCTTCATCTGAGTTCACCATTGATGTTCAATCATCAAAAAAAGGAGCTACAAATGTTCAGGTTTATGATATGGTGGGTCGTTTGATCGAAAACCGTCAAGTAAATACTAATTCAGTTCAAGTTGGTAGAAACTATCAATCAGGAATTTACAATGTTATTGTAAACAATGGTTCTCAAGTTAAAACACTTAAAGTGATTAAAAAATAGTAATGTCCTAGACCTCTTATTAAAAGAGAAAGGCTGTCCGAAAGGGCAGCCTTTCTTGTTTTAAACCAGTTTCAAAATCATTATTTATTTAGGAGGATTATAGATTTATTTTAATATTTTAGCGTTCTTTAGAAACCACCAATGCAAACTATTTCCGAAGCCGCAGTTTACACCCTACGATTTATCAATCAAACGCATCGTTCTATCTTCCTTACGGGAAAAGCAGGAACAGGGAAAACCACGCTTTTGCGCGAAATTATTCAAACCACACATAAAAATTGTGTAGTGGTTGCACCTACAGGAATCGCGGCCTTAAACGCTGGTGGCGTTACCATTCATTCGATGTTTCAGTTGCCTTTCGGCGGATTTATTCCTGATAATTCATCGCCACATTTTTCTGAAAGCACCAAATTTGAAACCAAAGCCACTTTGCGCAGACACTTCAGAATGAGTGGTTTGAAGAAATCTGTTATTCGAAATATGGAATTGCTTATTATTGACGAAGTCAGTATGCTTCGTGCCGATTTGCTCGACGCCATGGATTTTATGATGCAAACCGTACGCAAAAAAAGCAGTCCTTTTGGCGGTGTTCAAGTTTTGTTTATAGGCGATTTGCTGCAATTGCCACCCGTAATCCGCGACGAAGAATGGCGCACATTAAAAACGTATTACAAAGGAAAATTCTTTTTTCATTCGCATGTTGTGCAGCAAAATCCACCTTTGTATATCGAATTATCCAAGATTTTTCGTCAAACCGATGATGCGTTTATTTCGATTTTGAACAATTTGAGGAACAATCAAATTGCTCAGTCCGACATTCAAGCTTTGAATCAATATGTAAAACCCAATTTTGACTTGAAAGCCAAAAAAGGCTACATCACTTTGACCACTCACAATGCCAAAGCCGATGCTATGAATGCGAAGGCATTGGAAGAGCTGGATGGACAACTAGTAACCTACAAACCCGAAATTGTGGATGACTTTCCGGACAAAATATATCCTGTCGAAGAGCATTTAAAACTCAAAGTAGGAGCACAAGTCATGTTTGTAAAAAACGATTTGTCGTTCGATAAAAAATATTTCAATGGCAAAATGGGATTTGTTAAATCGCTTTCGACTAAAGAAATTCTCGTTCATTTTCCCGAAGAAAATAAGACTATTGAAGTCGAAAAATACGAATGGCAAAATATCCGCTACAAAGTAGATGATTTGACTAAGGAAATCGAAGAAGAAGTGTTGGGGACTTTTGTACATTATCCTATAAAATTGGCTTGGGCAATTACGGTTCACAAAAGCCAAGGACTTACTTTTGACAAAGCTGCGCTCGATGTGTCGCAAGTTTTCATGCCCGGACAAGCGTATGTCGCCTTATCGCGTTTACGCTCGTTAAACGGTCTTGTTTTGCTTTCTCCCTTGCAAATGAACGGCATTTCTAACGATCAGGATGTAATGGATTATGCGCTCAACAAAGCATCCGAAGAGGTCTTAGAACATTCTTTGCAAATAGAAACCAGAAACTTTATTCATAGTTTCCTGAATGCCAGTTTCGATTGGAGTGATTTGGCTCAGGAATGGCGCAATCATAAATTTAGCTATGACGAAAAAGGCGAAGGTTCGACCAAATCAAAACACACCATTTGGGCAAGCAAACAAACAGAAGCCATTGAATCTCTTTTGGATGCATCCAAAAAGTTTATTTCTCAATTGAACAAGATTTTTAGTCAAGACACCCTCGATTTCAATCACGTTTCCGATAGAATACAGGCGGCATACAACTATTTTATTGTGCCGATGGACAATTTGGTTTTTGAAATCCTTTGGAAAATCGAAGAAGTAAAACGCATCAAAAAAGCCAAAGCGTTCTTTGATGAATTATCCGTTTTGGAAGAAATTCAAATCAAGGTGGTTTTGCAATTGATGAAAGCCAAATTGCTGATAGAAACAGTCGTTCAAGGCGACACCATCTCCAAAGAAAAACTGACTTCGGATGAAATAAAGTATTATAAAATTAATAAGTTAAAAATCATTCAGGAAGAATTTAAGAATGTAAATGTAACCCTAATCGAAGACGAAGCCGATTTAGAAAGATACGCCTCAAAAAAGAAAGCGGTTAAAGAAACCAAGAAATCAACTGTTCAGGAAACCTACGAATTGTGGCTCGAAAAGAACACGATTCAAGAAATCGCAGCTATTAGAAAGTTTACCGAAGAAACCATTCTAGGGCATTTGACCAAATTGATTGTCGCACAAACAATCAAGATTGAGGACGTTTTGCCCGAAGATAAAATCCTAGAATTGACCCAAGCGTTCAAGGGCTATACCGAAGAATCCATTACGCCTCTGAAAGAAAAACATGGAGATAAATTCAGCTGGGAAGAGTTGAGAATGTTCAAGGCGAGTAGGAATACAACCTAATCTGTTTTTAAAATCAAAAGCATTATTTTTTCTTTTAAAACAGGAAGGTTTATCTTAATGATGTTCCAAATTGTAAAGTCATCAACTCCAAAATACTCGTGAATGACTAAATTACGAAGACCAATTATTCTTGCCCAAGGAATAGAAGGATTTTCATTCAATACATCTTCGGACAAGCGATTACTAGCCTCCCCAATAATTTCTAATTGACGCAACGTGGCATTAAACATCATTGAATTATTTACAAAAGTTTCTAAATCAGAATCTTGCAAATAGTTTTCAATCTCATTTATGGCATCAATTATATGAAGCAAACGAATTTTATTGCCTAATCTATCTTGCATAAATTAGTTTTTTTTCTTTGTCCAAAATGGGCTTTATATATTTTGACACACCTCTAGCCGAAACCAAATCTACTTTTTTAGAAAGTAATTTTTGCAAGTCAATTTGCATCTGAATAAACTCTAAACCAACGGGTTGTGTGTAGTCTAACTCAACCAATAAATCAATATCACTGTTTTCATTTTCTTCCCCACGGCTGTAAGAGCCAAATAAATAGGCTTTCAAAACAGGTTGTTTGGAAAAAAAATTAGTAATAAGATTAATTTGATTTTTAGAAAGTTTCATTTCAAAAAAAATTTATTGGTAAAAATAATTAAAATTTCGACTCCAATTACAAATTTACTCGTGAAGAACTGCGAATGTTCAAGGCGAGTAGGAATACAACCTAATCTGTTTTTAAAACACTCCTTTTTCTTTAAAACACAAGTTTTCAAAAAATCCCCATTTGTAGGGATTTTTTTTATACTTTAAACCTCGAAATTTGACCATTATTAATTTTAAAAACTAAAAACATGAAAAATTTACAAGATGAGGTTACAGAAATCCTAGTAATCAGAAACAACCCTAATCCAATAAAAGTATATGAAGGTATTGGAAAAGTAAACAGCAATGACATTGCTTATTATTTAACTTCGTTAGACCCCGATCCAGGAAATACCTATGTATTTAACATTTTTAAAATTCGAAACGAAGGCTTTTTGATTCATTTAAATAATGGGAGTGGTATTGCACTAACAAATCTTACTAATAATATGTATCAAATAGAATTTGACATAAAAAAGAAGTTACCAGCTCCAAAAGAATACAAAGTGGTCTTATTTCACGAAAATCGACAAATTAGTAAAAACGAAGCCAGACAAAAATTTGATGAAACACCTTTAATGGAACCTAACATGACAGGCAAGGGAACGATTTACACATAAAATGCGTAAAAATAGTTTACATAAATCTTTTAGCTTTTTGCTCACTTTACTTTGTATGGTGAGCATTTGCTTTGGGCAAAATAAAACCCTACAAACCCTAGATTCAGCAATAGATAAGGGCAAATCGAAACAAGCCTTGCAGCAACTTTCTAAAATCAACACCAAAATTTTTTCACCCGAAGATTTAGGCTATTACTATTACTTGACTGCAAAAAGCTACAATAAAGAAAACAACGACCAGAAAGCCATCGAGAACTATCTAATTGCCAAAAAGCAATATCTAAAAGCTAATGCCCTAGATAAAGCTATGGACATTAATCTGGAAATTGCTTTTAACATTCATGACTACAAAGGCAATGCCCAAAAATACCAATTCTATCTCAACGAATACATGGAGTATGCTTTAGTCAGCCGTGATAACTCGAAAATTCTTAAGGGATACGTGCAAATAGCGTCTTTAAAAATCAATATCAAAGAAGCCCAAGAAAGTTTGCTGTATTTTAGAAAAGCCCTGCTTTTGAATCGAAAAGTAAAAGACAAAAAACTCGAAAGCAAGATATACAACAACCTTTCCGTTCTGTTTAGTGATGTGTTAAATAGACCCGATTCGGGCTTGTATTACCTCAAAAAAAACAAAATCCTTCTTGCAGCAGAAAAAAACCCAAACCCGAATCATATTTGTTATAATGTGATGAATCAAGCCTCGAATTACAGACAAATGCACCAATACGATAAAGCGATTGCCTTGTTGCATCAGGCGGATCAAATGCCATTAATAGAACAACAAAAACAAGTAAAAAAAAATATTAATTCTTTTTTATACAGTAATTACAAAGATGCAGGACAATTAGATAAGGCACTACATCATTTAGAAATTGCCAATGCCTACCATGATTCCTTGAATACCGAACAACAAAACATAGCCGTCAATAATTTCGACACCAAATACAAAACCAAAGAAAAAGAACTCGAAAATTTACATCTTAAAACCAATGCTAAAAAAAACCGAGCCATTATGTATGCTATTCTTATTCTGTTGCTTATTTTTCTTGTAATAAGTGTTTTAACCTACAAAAACATCATCAAAAAGAAACGAATTGCCGAGCAAGACCGCCTTATTGGTATTCAAGAGCTCGAAAAAGTGCTCAAAAATCAAGAGCTTAACGATATCGATTTGATGCTCGAAAGCCAAGAAAAAGAACGCCAAAACATAGCCAACGAATTGCACGATAATTTGGGCAGTATGCTCGCCACCCTAAAACTCAATTTCCAAAACCTCAAACGCCAAAAAGAAGATATCAACCAGCAAGAAGATAAACTCTACGACAAAACCGATGCCCTACTAGACGAAGCCTATCAAAAAGTGCGCAACATCGCCCACCTCAAAAACTTAGGGGTTATTGGTAGCGAAGGACTGCTAGTTGCCGTAAACAAAATGGCAGAGAAAATGAGCGTTCTCGAAAAACTAAAAATAAATGTTATTCCGTTTGGACTAACCCAGCGATTAGACAACACCATCGAAGTGACCTTATTCCGAATGATTCAAGAACTGTGTACCAATATCATCAAACATTCCGAAGCTACCGAAGTCAATATTTATTTGACCCAAGGAAATGCTACCGAAATTAATATTATTATCGAAGACAACGGCACTGGATTTGACCCCAAAACCATTGTGAGTAAAGCGGGAATCGGACTCAAGAATATAGAGAAAAAAGTAGAACAAATGGGTGGGACTTTCACCATCGATTCTATAATAACCAAAGGAACCACCATCATTATAGACCTCCCCCTATGATAACAATAATTATTGCCGAAGACCATCAAGCGCTCATAGACGGTATCAAACTATCGTTAGAATATGAAGCCGACATCAAAGTTGTTGGCGAAGCCAATGATGGCGAAGAACTCCTAGCATTAGTCCGCAACAAAAACCCCCAAGTGGTTCTCACTGACATCCGAATGCCAAAATGCGATGGCATTTGTGCCACCAAAGCCATCAAAGCTGAATTTCCCGAAATCAAAGTTATTGCTTTTAGTATGTTTGACCAGCCCGAAGCGGTACAACAAATGAAAGCAGCAGGAGCATCTGGGTATATCATGAAAAATTCACACCTGAGCAAAGTTATTCAAGCCATACGAGCCGTTGCGAATAATGAAACTTTTTTTGATAATGCCATAGCGTCGAAAGATCAATACAGCAAAGACAACATTCTATTAAGCAGTCGCGAAAAAGAAATCCTAAGACTCATAGGTGAAGGAAAAACGTCTCAGGAAATTGCCGATTTACTTTTTATCAGTAAAAGCACCGTAGATACCCACCGCAAAAACATCCTCAAAAAAATGAATCTCTATGGCAAAACTGATTTGATTCGGTTTGCGGTCGAGCGGAAGTATGATTTTTGACCCATTTTTGTATAAATCTCTCATCTCGAAAATAATTGAAAAATCCCCATTTGTAGGGATTTTTTTGTGCGTTGTATTTTAGAATTTTGGAGAATAAAAGGAGACAGCCGAAAATCCTGATTAGAGTAGGGAAAACTAAAATATTATAATAACATGAAAACTAATTTACAAATAGTAGGATTTTTTTGTCTTGTAGTTTTAAACTCTTGTGCAGGTCATAGACCAATAACTCAAAAGCTAGATGCTACAAATGGTTCTTATCACATTTCTTATGATGCTACTAGGAGAGGAAATTTTATAACGCTAGAAAATGGAAAGGTAATTACTTCACTAGCTGAGGTTCAGCCAGATGTTGCACTTGCAAACGCAATAGAAATAACATCCAAACTCAAACAAGGCGAAAAATTGGATGCAGAACAAATGACAAAAATTACAGAAAGCCTTACAGTTCTTGGAGAGAGAACAGCTGCGGTAAATATTCTTAGAGATGCCTTATTTCGTCTAGAAGAGCATTGTTTAAATCAAAAAGGAAATTGTGGAAAAGAATACTGGGATAGATTTGACGCTATTTTAGAAGCGGTAAAAGAAATGCAAATCGCCGACAAGATAAAATCCGAACTAAGAATCCAAGAAATGAAAAGTGCAATAAAATAACAATAAAAACCCTCGGTAGCCGAAAAGAGTAACAAGAGTAGGCAATACAAAAATCATAACACAATGAAAAAAATTTTATTCTCGCTTGTTATTGCTGCAACAGCAATTACAGCAAACGCAACAATTAGAACAGTAAATAATGGCTCTGTTGGAGCCGGTCAGTACACACTAGTGCAAGAGGCCGTAAATGCTTCTGCCGTTGGTGATACCGTTTACATTCATGGTTCACAAATCAATTATGGCGATGTAACCCTAAGCAAACGTATCGTGCTATTAGGCGCTGGACATCACGTAAAAGGAACACAGTTTAATTTTTCTACGCTTTTAGGCTACATTTATTTTAGCCAAGCAAACTCGGGAGCATTAGCTACAGGTAGCACCGTAAAGGGAATATATGCATACGGAATATATGGTCAAGGAGGGTCGCTACCCGTAAATAATATTACACTAGAAAGAAATTATTTTACAGGTGGAGCTGGACCAACTTATGTTCTGGGAACAGGTTGGAATTTACGCAATAACTTCATAGCTGGCGGTTTATCTATTGGATCTTTTAAAAACGTGATTATTAGTAATAATGTAATTGGTGGTTATATAAATGGTTCCGACAAGCCAAGTGTAATCATTACCAATAATATTATTCTAGGAGCATACTTGGGCAGTGTTAGTTATGCCACGGTTACCAATAATATTTTTATAAATCCGCAATATGTAAATATTAATGGTGCGCAAAATACTTGGAACAAAAACATTATAATTTATGATGACTCTGCCAATTTCAAAACGTTCCCTCCTGTAAATAACACAGGTGTAGGCAACTTAAACACAATAGACGATCAATTTACAGCCGTAATACCGCTTAATATATCGATGGAGAATGCAACAGCACAAGATTGGATTTTAGCCCCAACTTCAATAGGGTATAGATATGGAACAGATGGGACAGATGTAGGTATTTATGGTGGTAGTTACCCTATGCCAAACGTTACAGGGGCGCCCAACATACCACAAATAACCAGTATGGACATTAAAAATTCTGTGATACCACAAAACGGTACTTTAAATATAGATTTTAAGGCTAGAGGCCAAAAATAAGAACATATACACAGTTATTTCTTATTTAAAATTCTAATTCTAAAAACCGATTCACATGAAAAAAATAATATTTATTGTATTTGTGTTTCTAAATACGTTGTACCAAACACAAATATATGCACAAACAACACCCACACCCAATTGGGCTTGGGCAAAAAATATAGATGGTATAGGATTGGCATATTCAGGCAATTTGTTTGTAGATGCCGCCGGTAATAGTTTTATAGTAAATCCAGGAACACAAATAACCATTACCAAATATGACGCTGCAGGAACGGTGCTTTGGGCAAGAGCCAGCAGTAGTGGTGCGGGCGTGGTTACTCCTAGAGATATTGCTGTAGATAGTGCGGGTAATTACTATGTTACAGGCTCATATACGGGATCTGTTACTTTTGGTAGTACAACACTAACCAATGCGGGAGAATCTGATATTTTTGTAGTAAAGTATACCGCCACAGGAACGGTACTTTGGGCTAATAAAGAAGGAGGTGTTAAATCGGACTCTGCAAATTCAATAGCTTTAGATCAAGCAGGTAATTGTTATTTAACGGGTTATTATGTTACATACCCAACTCGAACTTATCCAACGGATATCTATTATGCAAAATACAACAGTTCAGGAGTGCTTCAATGGAGCGAAAAAGATTCAGGAAGATCTACATCAGAAACTGGATTTGGTTCTTTCAATTCCGTTTCAGTGGATGGATTCGGAAACACGTATTATTTAGGAGAACAATCAATATCATCAACAACAAATATTTCTGGTGTCATTAGGAAATGTGATCCTGCAGGTAATTTTGTTTGGCAAAAATCGACTACAAATACTATTTATTTAAACGATATTGTTACCGATAGTAATGGCAATAGTTATGTAACAGGAAGAAGCGGAATAGGAATGTACATTGCTAAATATGACGCCGCAGGACAATTAATATGGTCTAAATCAGCAACAGGCTCAGACCAAAGCGTTGGAAACGGTATTGCTATAGACGCTTCGGGTAATAGTTATGTTACTGGCACATTCAAACAAAATGCAGTTTTTGATGCTATTGCAGTTACAAATTTAAACAGTGGTGTTAGCGATGTGTTTGTGGCTAAATATGATGATCTTGGCGATATTGCTTGGGTACAAACAGCCGGTGTTAGCGGTATAGATTCCGGATATAAAATTGGGGTAGATGCCGCAGGAAATTGTTATCTTAACGGTGTTTATAGTTTCACAACCGCTTTTGGAACTTCCGCATTAAACGGGCCAACAAACAGTTTTTTTTTAGCTAGAATTGGCAATGCTACTGAGGGAACTTCAATTACTACCAAAGCATTAGGAGGCAATAGTTATAATGCTGGAGGTGCTATTAGTGTAGGTTTTTCAACAAAAGGAAGTTTTGCTCTAGGAACTACATATAGTGTTCAATTATCAGACCCTTCGGGTTCGTTCTTCAATTATCAGAATATGGGGTCGGGCAAAAGTAGTCCTATAATTTGTGTGATTCCTACGCTTACCATTCCTGCTGCCAACTACAGGGTTAGAGTAGTAACAACCAGTCCTGCAATAAACGGAACAGACAACGGAAGTAATATAACTGTAAATGGTAATAGCCAACTTATTACACCAGATTGGGCTTGGGCTAAGAATATAGATGGTGTGGCTTCGCCGTATGGTCCTTCCAATTTATTTGTAGATACAACAGGTAATAGCTATATAGTAAATCCAGGAACACAAATAACCATTACTAAATATGACAGTACAGGAACGGTGCTTTGGGCTCGAGCGGGCAGTAGTGGCTCGGGCGTGGTTACTCCTAAAGATATTGCTGTTGATGCTGCAGGTAATTACTTTGTTACAGGCTCTTATACGGGTTCTGTTACTTTTGGTAGTACAACCTTAACCAACTCTGGTGGTTCGGATATTTTTGTGGCGAAGTATAGCACCACAGGTACAGTGCTTTGGGCGGTTAAAGAAGGAAGTGCTAATGATGACTCTGCAAATTCAATTGCCTTAGATCAATCAGGAAATTGTTATTTAGTGGGACGTTATAATGCTGGTTCTGTTTCTACTATTTATTATTCTTCTATTTACAATTCAAAATACAATACTTCGGGTGTATTGCAATGGAGTAAAAAACTTAATCTAGTGGGAGGTTCGGAACTTGGAGCTGTATCAGTAGATGGATTTGGAAATACATATTATGTTGGTCAACAATTAATATCATCCGCTCCCTATACTAGTAGTGTATTAGCAAAATGTGATCCCGCAGGTAATCTGGTATGGCAAAAAGAAGTTACAAATGTTTCTACGTTTACCGATATCGTTACAGATAGTAATGGCAATAGTTATGTAACAGGGCAAGGTGATTTAGGAGTATATGTTGCTAAATATAACACAGCAGGGCAATTAACCTGGTCTAAAACAGCAGGTGGAGATCGTTGTTACGGTAATGGGATTGCTTTAGATGCTTCGGGTAATTGTTATGTTTCTGGAGTGTTTCAGCATAGCGCCAATTTCAACTCAACTTATATTAGTAATCCAAATAGTGGGGTTAGCGATGTGTTTGTGGCAAAATACGACACTTCTGGTAATTTTATTTGGACACAACAAGCAGGTGAAAGCGGTATCGATTCAGGATTTAAAATTGGGGTGGATGCTGCGGGCAATTGCTATATAAACGGTGTGTATAGTACGAGTGTTGGTTTTGGAAATTCAACTCTTAATGGCACCTTAAACAATCCTTTTTTAGCAAAAATAGGAACAACCTATGTTACTAGTATAGTTAATGCACTAGTAAAAGGAGAAAATTTTTGTGGTGGTGCTGTAGTTACAGTAGATTATGCCATAACTGGAAAGTTTGCTAATGACAATGTTTTTACTGCGCAACTATCAAACGCTTCGGGTTCTTTTAGTAGCCCAACAAACATTGGGACTTTGAGTGCCGCTTTAAATACAAGTATCTATGCTATTCTACCTTTAAACACTCCAGCAGGAACAGGATATCGCATTCGTGTTATTAGTAGTAACCCGGCTTTGATTGGAAATAATAACGGTATTGATATTAAAATTAATCAACCCGATTGCATAAATAATGTGGTTGTATTAACCGCAAAACCAATTACTGCTTTAGAATATTTTATAGATACCGACCCAGGTGTTGGTAAAGGAACTTCTAGAACATTAACCAGCGGGATTACTATAACAGATAATTTTCAAATAGCTTTACCAGTACTAACTTCTGGATTTCATAATTTGTTTATTCGATCTAAAGATGTTGATGGTAATTGGGGTATGTATGAGGGCAGAGTATTTTATGTGCAACCAACGGTTGCCGCCTTAACAACTGCAGCAGTTGCAAGTGCTGAATATTTTTTTGACACAGAACCTGGCGTTGGATTGGGTACTGCGTTGGCTTCATTTACATCTAATACTAATATTAGTTTAACCAGACAAGTTCCTGTTGCGGGACTAACAGCGGGTTTTCATAATTTATTTATCAGAACAAAAGATACTAATGGAAAATGGAGTATGTATGAAGGTCGTGTTGTTTATGTTCAGCCAACCGTAGCCCCATTAACAAGTGCTCCAGTTGCTAGCGCCGAATATTTTTTTGATACTGAACCTGGCGTTGGATTGGGAACGGCTTTGGATTCATTTACACAAAATGTTAGCGTTAATTTAACCAGACAAGTTCCAGTTACTGGATTAACATCAGGATTCCATAATTTATTTTTTAGAACAAAAGACACCAATGGAAAATGGAGTATGTACGAAGGTAGAGTTGTTTATATTCAGCCAACTGTTGCACCAACAATAGCTGAACCAATTGTTTCTGCTGAATACTTCTTTAACACTGATCCAGGTATTGGAAGTGGTACTGTAATCAATACAGGAGCAGAGGCAAATGAACTGATTTTAAATATTCCTAATCTGGCAACAAGTCCTTTGTTAGTAAATACCCACAACTTATTTATTAGGGTTAAAAACAAAGCGGGCAAATGGAGTTTGGCAGAACGAAGAGCGTTTACCATTTGTAGTTCTATTTTAGCCTCCCCTTTAATTACGGGTAGCTCAACGGTTTGTATTGGAACAGCTCTTAATTTATCAGCAAGTAACGTAGCTGGTGCAACATCATATAGATGGACAGGTCCAAACAACTTTACAGCGACAACTCAAAACATCACAATTAACGCAGTTACTGCTTTAAATACAGGTGAATATAGTGTGGTAGCTGAAAATGGCCCTACAAGTTGTGGTTCTAGTTATGCAACAAAAATAAATGTTGCAGTGAGTAGTACTGGTACACCAACAGGTTTAGATTTACAAACTTTTGTACAAGGCAACACAATTGCTGCTATTGTAGTTTCGGGCACTAGCCTAAAATGGTATGCTTCAGCTTTAGATGCAAGTACAAGAACAAATCCATTGGTAACCAAAACTTTACTAGTTAATTCAAAAACCTATTTTGCAACTCAAACATTGAATGGATGTGAAAGTAATACGAGTTTAGCAGTTACTGTAACAGTTACTTTGGGAATTAATGATTTTGATTCGAATGCTTTCTCTTATTATCCAAATCCAGTAATTAATGAATTGAATTTATCTTATACTTACGGACTCACAACTATTAAAATTTTTGACAGTATGGGACGACGAGTTTATTTTAAAAAAATGAATGAAGATTCAGTTAAAGTTATTATGTCTACTATGCCAAGAGGGGTTTATTCTGTTGAAGTAACATCAAATAAGGGTGTCAAAACTTTTAAAATAATTAAAAAGTAATGATTAGATAAAACCCTTTCAGTGCTTCAAACCCTGAAAGGGTTAACTAAAAGGACGTAGCCGAAAATCCTAAACAAGAGTAGGCAAGACAAAATAAACAATATTATGAAAAATTTAAAAATTATGGTTCTAACAGTAATAGCTCTATCACTGTTTTCTTGTTCAGAAACTACCAATACCGAAGACAATGCAAATCCGAATACTGTTTCCGATAATTTGCACGTAGCTTTTAAAACACCCGATTGGGAGCGAAATATTGATTGTAGCGATTTAGACTTCTTTCCAGAAGCCTATAATGACAGCACGTATGGTGTTAGGGCATCTTCACTATCTACTAAAATAAGTTATTGTTTAACTTATCCAAAAGATGGTTCGAATATTATCAAACCTAAATATCTGAAAAAGCACAAAATAATGTCAATCTATGGTAATACTGCTCCATTTCAGTTCTCTATGAAGTTGCCTATAAACCAAAATAGTTTAGATGATTTGTCAAAAAAACTAGTCAGTTCTGAGGGATTTTCAGCCACAGAATACAACCAAGTTATGGAAGTAAAGTACCTCTCAACCGAAGCCGATTATATGCTATTTAGAGTGAAGTGTAAATATGAAATGAAAACGTATTTACCATTAACACCAGAAATTATCAAACCCGTATCAGGAACTATTACTTTCAAGATTCGAACTACAAAAAACTAATACAAAAAAGGAGCCAGCCGAAAATCCTGATTAGAGTAGGGAAACAAAAAACAAAAAGCATGAAAAAAATTACACTATTAATGCTAATCGTTTTTACTACGATTACCACACAGTCACAAACCAAATTATTATCAAGTATTAAAGAAAATTATGACGGAACTACTTGGCAAAAAAATACCGCAACTAACTACACATACATTGATGGCACAACACTAACTTCAGAAACGGAACTTATTTGGGATAATGGGGTCTGGAAAAACAGTTGTTTAAATCAATATATTACTAATTTTTTCTCAAAGAAAACAACAAGAGCGATTTACTCTAAATGGAATGATATCACTAATAAATTTGAATCAATAGGAATCGACTCATATACCTACACCGGAAATCCTAACGATACAAATGTAAAACTACTTGAAATAGTTAGTTATGATGTTCTAGTTCCTGGAGACCTAAGTACACAGACCAACGAATATAAAATAGTTATTTCCTATGGCAGCAACAATCTGCCCGATACGGTAGTGTATTATAATTGGAACGGTACACAATGGGTAAACGATGAAAAAGAAACCTACACCTATAATACAAATAACAAAGTTATTTCGGATATATCTCAAAAATGGAGTAACTCACAATGGGTAAATTCTCGTAAAGCACTGTACACCTATAATGCTAACAACAAATTAACAACGGTAGAAGGTGCGGTTTGGGATAAATTCAATAACAATTGGAAGGCAGATGCAAACAACGCATTTGAATACGTTTTAGACGCTCAAGGCAACAGAATCAGCTCAAATGAATCAAACTATGAATCAAATTATACTTATGATACTACACAACTCATGAGCAATTTTGCGCATCCTTTCAGAGATAAGACAGGCTTAGACTATTTTACTGAGGATTATCCGTATATCAACAAACTTTTAACAGAAACCAATAATAATGGCACAACCAGAATCACTTATAATTACAACAGTGCCATTACACTGAGTGTTAATTCCAACGAAATAATTGCAAATAACATTGCTATTTACCCAAATCCTACAAACTCAACCATTACTATTTCTCAAGAAATCAGCAACCTCGAAGTGTTTGATATTGCTGGAAAAAAAGTAAAATCCTTCCAAAAATCAAGCAGTTCTTTTGACGTTTCAAATCTCGAAAAAGGGGTTTACATTTTGAAAGGAAAAACTATTGAAGGGAAGAGTATAAATG
>JANMZS010000215.1:0-53511 GCA_031383535.1 Flavobacterium sp. | reverse complement strand
AAAAGAAGTTTCACTTTTTTTTAGAATACAGAGCTAGTTGAACCCATAAAATGGGCTATCAAATTCTTTTTTCTATGAATCTATGTGTTTAAAATTTATTTAAACTTGTTTTATTAATTCTAACTAACGTTTTGTTAATATATTATAAATCAAACATTTACAAAACTATTTTTTTCTTATTAATTCCTTTCATTTCTCCACTTTTCCACCGTTAGCTTACGGAGTCAGGGTGGTAGTCTAGGGGGAATTACACCCAACGGTTTAAAAAACTAAGTAAAAATACTTAGCGCAAATATAAGTATTAAATATGGTACAAATTAAAAACGTACCAACTTTTTTTAGAAATAAAAAAAGAGGAAATACACAAACGGGTAAATCCTCTTTTTTCGATTATTCTATTAACAAAAAAACTAAGTTTTTCTCAAAAAAATCAAGACTATAAAATATAATCAGTATTGATAAAGTTTGACTCCTTGCTGTTTAATAATTCTTGTAAAATATTGTTATTGTATTCATTGTCTTTTGAGGCTACAAATGTTCTTATCGAGAAAGAACGCAAAGCGTCATGAATACTCAAGGTACCCACAGCTGAATCTTTTCGACCTGTAAACGGAAATACATCTGGTCCTCTCTGACAAGAACTATTCAAGTTCACACGACACACTAGATTCACCAAATTGTCAATAAGCGGTGCGATGGTTTTGACATTTTGACCAAACAAACTCACTTGCTGTCCATAATTAGATTCTGCCATATCATCTAAAGGCTCTTGAATATCTTTGAATGAAATAACAGGCACAACAGGACCAAACTGCTCTTCGTGATAAATACGCATTTGCTTATTTATAGGATATAAAACGGCGGGAAAAATATAATTATCAAGTTGCTTACCTCCTTTTTCATTAATAACTTTTGCACCTAAACTAACCGCATCATCAATCAATTCTTGAATATAAGCTGGTTTGTCTTTTTCGGGTAATGGCGTAAGGAATGCAGCTTTATCCCAAGGATTTCCATAGACAAGCGCATCCACTTTGGCAGTAAATCGTTTGTTAAATTCTTCAACTATTGACTCATGAACATACAAAACTTTTAAGGCAGTACATCTTTGACCATTAAACGATAATGATCCTGCCACACATTCGGCAATAGCCAAATCTAAATTAGCATCGGGTAAAATAATCGCTGGGTTTTTGGCTTCAAGACCCAAAACCAAACGCAATCTGTTTTTATTTGGGTGTAAATCTTGCAAAGCGATAGCCGATTTACTATTTCCAATCAAAGCCAAAATAGCTACTCGTCCTGATTTCATAATCGGAGAAGCAACTTCTCGACCGCGACCATATAATATATTAATCACTCCTTTTGGAAAACTACTTCTAAAGGCTTCTAATAATGGGGATATTAATAAAACACCGTGTTTGGCAGGTTTAAAAATCACAGGATTGCCCATAATTAATGCTGGAATTAGCAAAGAAAATGTTTCGTTCAAAGGATAATTGTACGGCCCTAAACATAACACAACTCCCAAAGGTCCGCGACGCACCATCGCATTTATTCCTTGTACTTTTGAAAAATGGGCACTACGACTGTTTAATTCTTTGTAACTATCAATAGTATCATAAATATACTCTACGGTTCTATCAAATTCTTTCTCAGAATCGCCTAGTGTTTTTCCTATTTCCCACATCAAAAGTTTGACCACCTCAGCACGAGTTTCTTTCATTTGAGTGACAAATTTTTCCATACACTTAATACGATCAGCCACCTTCATTGTAGGCCATAAACCTTGCCCATTATGAAAAGCCGCATCAGCCGATTCTAGCGCATTCATAGCATCAACTTCTGTCATTGATGGTATTGAACCTAAAAGGGTAGCTTCATAATTTTCGGTAGAAGAAATAGTTGAATATACTGGAGTTGTTGCTCCTGTCCATTTTTTTAATTCTCCATTAAGAAGAAAGTTATCTTGATTTAATAAAGCGGTAATTTGAAATTCTTGTGGTATTGTATTCATTATTTTTGGTTTAATATTCTGGTTTAATTTAAAAAAGGAACTTGTGTCCCTTTATATATCCTTGTTAAACTATATCCCCTTCCCATTCGATAATTCCACCAAGCAAATTATAGGCATTTTCAATTCCTATACTATTCATAATTTCACATGCTTTGGCACTTCGAACTCCCGAACGGCAATAGACATAATAATTTTTGGTTTTATCTAATGTTTCGATTGCTTTAATAAACTCTGGACCTTTATGAATGTCAATGTTTATAGCATTTTCGATTATACCCTGATCGCACTCGTCTTCGGTTCTTACATCTAATATTATTGCGTTATCATCGGCTTCAAATTGCGAAACCCATTCTTCTTGTGTTAAATTCATAGCATTGTTTTTTGTAAAAATACAAAGTTTTTAGAAAACAAAAAGGGTTGAAATTAGGATTTAAATAATAATTTTAAGAAAACGTTTTCGCATCAACAGAATTACAATAAATTACGAATTCAACAAATAAATCGCAAAAAAATTAGCGTATTTACGATTTTAAATACCCATAAATTAGTATTTGATTAGGTTTTGAATTAATTCTTGCGACGGTGTTTTTAATTTAAACTCATTTATCAGTCTCTTTTTAAAGACTTTATTCATTTGAATTTAGATATTGAAACATCATAAAAAATTTATATAAATTAAATTATTGTTAAAAATAAATAATATTTGTATATACAAATAAAATATTTGCTACATTTGTACCTACAAACATTATATCGTCATATAATAATGAAAATTGAAGAAATAATAAAATCAACTGTACCGCTAGAAATTTCAAAAAAAATTATCCTTAATATACTTTACACGCAAAATACAATTAACGATAAGTTTAATGAAATAGTAAAGCCTTATGATTTATCGTCCGAACAATATAATGTTTTACGGATTTTAAGAGGTCAAAAAGGGAATCCTGCCAATATGTGTTTGATTCAAGAACGCATGTTAGCTAAAACCAGCAATACCACGAGATTAGTTGATAAATTATTGCTAAAAAATTTAGTTACCCGTGAAGTTTGCACTCAAAACAGAAGAAAAATAGAAGTTTCAATTACTCAAAAAGGGCTGAATGTTTTACAAGAATTAGATTCTAAAATTATTGAACATGAAAATTCATTTTCAAAAAATTTGAATCACGGAGAATTAGAAGCGCTAAATCAATTATTAGAAAAATATAGAAATTAACAAAATAAAAAACATGAAAACATTTATTGAAAATCAAAACTGGAGATACGCCACAAAGAAATTTGACACCACAAAAAAAATATCTGACGAAGATTTAAACATTTTAAAAGAAGCGATTCGTTTAAGCTCTTCTTCTTACGGTTTACAACCTTATAAAATTATCATTGTAGAAAACCCTGAATTAAGAGAAAAATTAAAACCCGCCTCTTGGGGACAAACTCAAGTTACTGATGCTTCTCATATCATTGTTTTTGCTAATGAAACTTCTATTTCTGAAGATTATATTGATCAGTATTTACAAAATATTTGTGCCATTAGAAATTTGCCCAAAGACGCTATGAATGGTTACGGAGCCTATATGAAATCAAAAGTATTAAAACTCAATTCAGAAGAATTAAATATTTGGACGTCAAAACAAACATATCTAGCCTTGGGAAATTTATTAAATGCAGCTGCCGAACTTCAAATTGATGCCACTCCTATGGAAGGGTTTGTTCCTGAACAAGTGAATGAAATTTTAGGATTAAATGCCTTAGGATTAAACGCTTCTTTAATGGCTACTATTGGATACCGAGACAAAGAGGACAGTAACCAGTTTAACAAAAAAGTTAGAAAATCAAACGAAGAATTATTTATTACACTTTAATCATTTATAAACAATCAAATTGAACATTATGAAAAATTTAAAATCAATTGCATTAGCATTAGTTCTACTAATTAGCACTGCATCAGTAAACGCTCAAATAAAAAAAATTGACGTTACCAAAAGTAAAATAGAATGGGTTGGCAAAAAAGTAACGGGTCAACACAATGGAACAGTAAATTTTAAGGACGGTTATCTAGCATTCAAAAAAAACAAATTAAATGCAGGAACTTTTACAGTAGACATGACTTCACTGACCGCTACAGATTTAACAGGAGAATACCAAGGAAAATTAAATGGTCACTTGAAAGCCGATGACTTTTTTGGAACTGAAAAATTTCCAACTGCTACATTAGTTTTCAAAAAGATAACTGCTAAATCCAAAACGTTCTATCTAGTTAACGCCGATTTGACAATCAAAGGAATTACTAAACCTATAATTTTTGATTTAACAATTAAAGGAAATACAGCCTCTACCGCTTTTAATGTAGATCGAACAATTTATGATATTAAATATGGCTCTAAATCCTTTTTTGATAGCCTAGGTGACAAAGCAATTTCGGATGAATTTGAGGTAAAAGTCGACCTAAAATTTTAAAATAAAAGACAAAATTCAAAGCAAAAAGCCTCGACAAGAAATTGTTGAGGCTTTTTGTTTAAAACAACAAAAAAATAGTGTTTTTTTAGTATAACTATTTGGATAATCAAATTTGATTTATATATTTGTCACATGAAAACAAATGAAAAAAATACTTGGTGGTGGAACAATTTACGTCAAACGTCGTGAACAAAGCTACTGTAGTATAAAACTATAAATATAAAAAGGCTTGTCATCACGACAAGCCTTTTTTTTAGCCCCACCCCAACCCTCCTCGAACCTGTCTGCCGACAGGCAGAGGGGAGGGAGTAGAAACAAAATAGAAATTAATAATATGAAGAATTATAAATTACAAACCAATTACAAACAAATTCTTGCCGACACCATAACTCCAGTCAGCATTTATTTTAAAATACGAGACAAATTCCCCAACAGCTTACTTTTGGAAAGTAGCGATTATCACGGAAACGATAATAGTTTTTCGTACATCTGTTGCAACCCAATCGCTTCCATAAAAATAGAGAATGAAACCATTTTGAAAACGTATCCTGATGGAAGTATAGAGAAAATTACAATTGAATCTAATACAGATATCCCCCAAACAATACAAGATTTCTCAGGGCAATTTACCTCGGATAAAACCAATTTCAAGTTTATAAACAATGGCTTATTTGGCTATATTTCTTATGATGCGGTTCGTTATTTTGAAAAGGTAACTATTGCCAAAAAAGATAATAATACTACTATCCCAGATGTATTTTATGCCGTGTATCAAAATATCATTGCCATCAATCATTTCAAAAACGAAGCGTATATTTTTTGTCATAGCATTGATGGAAAAAATAACATTCTAGAAATTGAACAATTAATTCAATCTCAAAATATTGCTTCCTATCAATTTTCAAAAGATGGTGAAGGATTTTCTAACCTTACTGATGCAGAATTTAAACATAACGTAGCTTTAGCCAAAAAACACTGCTATCGTGGTGATGTATTTCAATTGGTGCTTTCAAGACGATTTACTCAAGGTTTCAAAGGCGATGAATTCAATGTATATCGAGCCTTACGCAGTATAAATCCTTCACCCTATTTGTTCTTTTTTGATTATGGCGATTTCAAAATATTTGGCTCTTCGCCCGAAGCCCAAATCATTGTCAAAAACCGAAAAGCCGAAATTCACCCCATTGCGGGAACATTCCGAAGAACTGGAGACGATGAAAAAGATGCTATTCTCGCCAAAAAACTGTCCGAAGATAAAAAGGAGAATAGCGAACACGTCATGCTAGTCGATTTGGCTAGAAACGATTTGAGCAGACACGGACACCAAGTAAATGTTGAAAAATACAGAGAAATACAATTTTTCTCCCACGTAATTCATTTGGTTTCAAAAGTTACAGGATATTTGCACGAAAATGCGACAACAATGCAAGTGGTTGCCGATACTTTTCCTGCTGGAACATTGAGCGGTGCACCAAAACACAGAGCCATGCAATTGATTGAAGATTACGAAAAAACAAATCGCAATTTCTATGGTGGTGCCATTGGCTTTATGGATTTTGAAGGCAATTTTAATCACGCTATTATGATTCGAACTTTCTTGAGCAAAAACCACCAATTGCATTGCCAAGCTGGTGCAGGAATCGTAGCCGATTCTGATGAAGAAAGCGAAATGCAAGAAGTGTATAACAAACTACTAGCGCTCAATAAAGCGTTGGATATGGCAGAAACGATATAAGCCCCTCCCCAAAGAGGAGGGAGACGAACCTAGAAAATAAAAAAATAAAAAATAAAAACAATGAACAACAATATACCTACTCCAACAGTTCCCCCTTCGGGGGCTAGGGGGCGTGTTTTAGTTATAGACAATTACGATAGTTTCACATATAATTTAGTGCATTATCTCGAAGATTTAGATTGTGAAGTTACCGTTTACAGAAACGATGAGTTTGATATGGATGAAATAGCTCATTTTGACAAAATACTACTTTCACCAGGTCCTGGAATTCCTGATGAAGCTGGATTGTTAAAAGCAGTAATTGCAAAATATGCTTCAAGTAAAAGTATCCTTGGCGTTTGCCTAGGACAACAAGCCATAGGCGAAGTTTTTGGAGGCACACTTTCAAACTTAGACAAGGTGTATCACGGAGTAGCTACAATGGTAAAAACAGTAGTCGATGATGAATTTTTGTTTGAAGGATTGGGAACGGAATTTGAGGTTGGTCGCTACCATTCATGGGTTGTTGATGCTAATTTACCTGATGTTTTAGAAGCTACTTCTTTTGACGAAAATGGCCAAGTCATGTCTTTGCGACACAAAACATTTGATGTACGTGGGGTGCAATTTCATCCCGAAAGTGTATTGACACCAAACGGAAAAAAAATATTAGAAAATTGGTTGAAAAGCCCCCTAGCCACCAAAGAGGGAATGATAAGTTTTGCGTAAATTAAACAATATACATTTTTAATATAAAATAATGATTTAGAATAAGTTAATTTATTAAATATCAAAAAATCGGATAATTTGATATTTAAAATATCAAAAAATACGATTAAATGATTTTATTACAATCATAAAATATATATATTTGCAGTAAAATAAATCAAAAATCATGTTTGTTCGTAAAATTTATCCAACTTTAGAAAACCATTTGAGTAAAAAACAGGTTACTGTTATTACTGGATTGCGTCGTGTGGGCAAATCTACAGCATTAAAATATTTGTTCGACAAGGCAGAAACGAGCAATAAAATTTATTTGGATTTAGAACGAATTGAAAATCAAAATATATTTTTGCAGAATTCTTACAAAGACATTGAACGTTCCTTGGAATTATTGGGTTTTGATTTTTTACAACCTGGAATCATTGGGTTGGATGAAATTCAAATGGCAAAAAACAGCAGCAGCGTCATCAAGGCGTTGTATGATCAATATGAGATTAAGTTTATTGTCACAGGATCAAGTTCTTTTTATTTAAAAAATCATTTTTCGGAAAGCTTGGCAGGACGAAAACGGATTTTTGAAATGCATCCGCTGGATTTTGAAGAGTTTTTACAGTTTAAAGATGTGAATACGAAAAGCATTCAAAAAGAAAAATTTAAAACTTTTTTACCAACTTATTATGATTTGCACAAAACAAAATACGAAGAATACATTCAGTTTGGCGGTTTTCCAGAAGTAGTTTTAGCAGAAAATAATGATGATAAAACGGCTTATCTCAAAGATATTCTTAATTCGCACATCGAATTGGACGTGAAACTTTTGGGAGATGTTTCGTCGTCAGATGTATTATATAAACTCATTTTATTACTAGCAAACCGAGTAGGAAGCAAAATGGATTATTCCAAAATTGCAAATTTACTGGGCATCAACCGATTAAAAGTTAAAGAATATATATTGTTATTAGAATACACCTATTTGATTAAAACCATTAAACCATTTACAAAAGGAATTGACAAGGAAATTACAAAACAACCCAAAATATTTTTTGCAGATACAGGCTTGTTACAAATTTGTGGACAAACATCAAGCGGTGCCATTTTTGAAAATGCCATTGCTAATCAGTTGGCTTTGATTGGAGAATTGAATTATTATGAAAAAAGTTCAGGAACGGAAATTGATTTTATTTTGGACAAAAAAACAGCCATTGAGGTAAAAGAAACACTTGGCGGATTTGATATTAAATCATTACAAAAGCGTTCAAAACCATTGGAATTGGAAGAAAACATACTCATTGGTCGAGAATTGGCACCAAGTGGTTTTAAAGATTTTGTTTGGGGTGGAAATATTTTTTAAGAAAAACTCCCTAACCCCAAAGGCGGAACAACAAAATAATTAAATAATATTGATTTACAATACTAAAAACCTATTCACCCCAATAGGTACTCCCCTCCTTCGGAGGGGATGGGGGAGGCTATGAAAAACATATTAAACAGACTTATCAACCACGAAATCCTTTCCAAGGAAGAGGCAAAAAATGTATTGGTCAACATTTCCAACGGAAGTTATAATCCAAGCCAGATTGCTTCTTTTCTAACGGTTTATATGATGAGAAGCATTAGCATTGATGAGCTTTTTGGTTTTCGAGAAGCCTTATTAGAATTATGTATTCGAGTGGATTTGTCAAACTATAATACTATCGATTTATGCGGAACGGGAGGCGATGGAAAAGATACGTTTAACATCTCGACCTTATCCGCTTTTGCAACCGCTGGAGCTGGAGTTAAAGTAGCCAAACACGGTAATTATGGTGTTTCGTCTATTTCAGGATCAAGTAATGTGATGGAAAAATTGGGTGTAAAATTCAGCAACGATGCTGATTTTCTTAAAAAATGTATGGATCAAGCCGGAATTTGTATTCTTCATGCACCACTTTTTCATCCAGCCATGAAAAATGTTGCCCCAATCCGAAAAGAATTAGGCGTAAAAACATTCTTTAATATGTTGGGACCAATGGTAAATCCATCGTTTCCACAAAATCAATTAGTGGGGGTTTTTAATTTAGAATTGGCTAGAATGTATGGCTATTTATATCAAAATACCGATAAAAAATTCAGTATTTTACATTCTTTGGATGGCTATGACGAAATATCTTTGACTTGCCCAACCAAGTTTATTTCGAACAATCGAGAAGGTATTCTCAATCCATCTGATTTTGGAATTAGTCAATTAAAACAAAACGAAATCGAAGGCGGAAAAACCATCGAAGAATCGGCAGCAATGTTCTTGAATATCATTTCTGGAAAAGGAACCGAAGCTCAAAACAATGTGGTTTGTGCCAATGCTGCAATGGCGATTGCAACGGTAAATGGAGGTTCGCCTTTAGAAAGTTTTCAATTGGCAAAAGAAAGTTTACTTTCTGGAAAAGGATTGGCAGCTTTAAATAAATTACAAGAATTAAGTAAATAAAAATAGTTTAAAGTTTAAGGTTTAAAGTTGCTGGAATGTGGCACAACTTTAAACCTTAAACAAAGAAAACTTTAAACAAAATATAAATGAACATACTCGATAGAATAATCGTTGATAAAAAAAGAGAAGTCATTCTCAAAAAATCCATAATTCCAGTTTCGCAATTGGAAGCTTCTGTTTTCTTTGACAAAAAAATCATTTCATTGAGTGCCAATTTAAAAAACAGCACCTCTGGAATCATTGCTGAACACAAACGTCGTTCACCATCCAAAGCCGAAATTAATTATAGTTTCACGGTCGAAGAAGTAGTCAAAGGATATGAAGATGCTGGTGCTTGTGGTATTTCGGTTTTGACCGATGGCAAATATTTTGGAGGTTCATTAGATGATTTACTTTTAGCAAGAGCCGCAGTAACTATTCCATTATTGCGAAAAGAATTTATTGTGGATGAATACCAAATCTTGGAAGCCAAAGCTCACGGAGCCGATTTGATTTTGCTTATTGCAGCCGTTTTAACCAGAAATGAAATCAAATCTTTATCTGAGTTTGCCAAAAGTTTAGGATTAGAAGTATTATTAGAAGTTCACAATTTAGAAGAGCTAGAAAAATCGATAATGCCAACTTTAGACATGATTGGTGTGAACAATAGAAACCTAAAAACGTTCGAAGTCAGTTTGGATTTCAGCAAGCAATTGGCTGATAAAATCCCAGACGATTTTGTAAAAATATCCGAAAGTGGCATTTCGTCAATCGAAGCCATCAACGAACTAAAACCTTATGGTTACAAAGGTTTTTTAATAGGTGAAAACTTTATGAAAACAGATAATGCTGGATTATCAGCGAAGGAATTTATACAAAAAATAAGCCCCCTAACCCCTTAAGGGGGAACTAGCAACTAATGGTTATGCAATCATCATCAAAAAACTTATCCACTAACAACAATCCAGTTTCGGCTCCCTCCCCTTCGGGGAGTCCCGATAGCTATCGTGGAGGGGTGGGGATTAAAATTTGCGGCATGAAATATCCCGATAATATTCTCGAAGTAGGTTCGCTCCTACCCGATTATATGGGATTTATATTTTGGGAAAAATCGGCACGTTATTTTGATGGAATCATTCCCGAATTGCCAACCCGAGAGCTTGGCTCGAATAGGCGAAGCAAATCAATCAAAAAAGTGGGCGTTTTTGTTAACGCAACTATAGCTGAAATTACAGAAAAAATAGAAAAATACGACTTACAAGCCGTTCAATTACACGAAAATGAATCCGTTGAATTTTGTTCCGATTTAAAAGAAAAAATAGACTCAACTATCGAGATCATCAAAGTTTTTTCGGTTAACGAAGATTTTGATTTTGCTGTTTTAAAACCATTCGAATCGGTTTGTGATTATTTTCTTTTTGATACCAAAGGAAAACTACCCGGAGGAAACGGAACCACTTTTGATTGGAAAATATTAGAACAATATGCTTCTACAAAACCTTTCTTCTTGAGTGGCGGAATAGGAATAGAAGAATTAGAAGACGTTAAACAAGTATTAAAAACCAATTTACCTATTTATGCCATCGATATAAATAGTAAATTTGAGGTCGAACCTGGATTAAAAAACGTACAATTATGTAAAGACGCGATTAATCGCGTCTCTACCAAAAAATAAAATAAATAAAATATGTCATACAACGTCAACGAAAAAGGCTATTACGGTGAATTTGGAGGAGCATACATTCCTGAAATGTTATATCCAAATGTAGAAGAACTGCGTCAAAACTATTTAAAAATTACGGCAGAACCTGAATTTCAAGCGGAGTTTGATGCCTTGCTAAAAGAATATGTGGGTCGCCCAACTCCGCTTTATTTTGCCAAACGATTATCCGAAGAATACCATACTAAAATCTACCTCAAACGAGAAGATTTATGTCACACAGGCGCGCACAAAGTCAACAACACAATTGGACAAATCCTTCTGGCGAAACGTTTGGGCAAAACCCGAATCATTGCCGAAACTGGTGCGGGTCAACACGGAGTGGCAACTGCCACAGTTTGTGCCTTAATGGGACTGGAATGTATTGTTTATATGGGCGAAGTGGATATCAAAAGACAAGCCCCAAATGTAGCCAGAATGAAAATGCTTGGTGCCGAAGTGCGTCCTGCTTCATCAGGTTCAAAAACCTTAAAAGATGCTACCAACGAAGCCATTAGGGATTGGATTAACAACCCAGTTGACACCTATTATATCATTGGTTCAGTAGTGGGACCACATCCTTATCCAGATATGGTGGCGCGTTTTCAAAGTGTGATTTCCAAAGAAATAAAATGGCAGTTATTAGAAAAAGAAGGCCGAGAAAACCCCGATTATGTGATTGCTTGTGTTGGTGGTGGTAGCAACGCTGCAGGTTCCTATTATCATTTTTTAGACAATGAAGAGGTTACAATTGTAGCTGTTGAAGCAGCAGGTTTAGGGGTTGATTCTGGCGAAAGTGCTGCAACATCAGCACTGGGTAAAATTGGTGTGATTCACGGCAGTAAAACCTTACTGATGCAATCAACAGATGGACAAATTACAGAACCCTATTCTATTTCGGCAGGATTAGATTACCCGGGTGTTGGTCCAATGCACGCCAATTTATTTGCCACAGGAAGAGCACAATTTATAGCCGTTACCGATGAAGACGCCATGAATTGGGGATTAAAATTATCACAAATGGAAGGTTTGATTCCAGCTATCGAAAGTGCCCATGCCTTTGCCGTTTTAGACGAAATGAAATTTAAATCGGATGATATTGTCGTAATCAATTTATCTGGACGTGGCGATAAAGATTTAAATACGTACATCGATTATTTTAAATTATAATTAGGCTTTAGTCTAATTCTGGCACATATTAGTTACTGAAAACAGGAAGAAAAATGGAAAATTTATTTGCTTACGGAACTTTAAAAGATAAAGAAATTCAAGAAAGAATCTTTGGACGAATCCTAAAAGGAAGTCCAGATAATTTAATTGGATATACAATAAAAGATATTCATATCGAAGAAGAATTTGGCATTATTCAATATCCAATTATTACTGAAACCAAAAACGTAGCAGAGAGCATTAGCGGAATATGTTATCAATTAAGCGAAAGAGAACTTGAACTAGCAGACACTTATGAAGGAATGCACTACAAACGTATTGAAGTTCAATTAGAATCGAATGAAATGGCGTGGACTTATACCGCAGTAGTATAAATAAATTAAAAGAGACGTTGGTTGTTAAACAAAAAAAAGACCAAAACAAGATTTTAAAAAAATTTAACCACATAGACCTGTCTGACGACAGGCAGATTCATAGAAAAAATAGTTGGATAGCCCAATTTGCTTCGCCTGTTCGCTATCGCTCGGGTTTTGGGTTCAGATAGCTATGATTATCTTAAAGTAAGTGAAACGCCTTTGAAAAATTCATAAAATCTATGGCTCTAGCCCGCACTGAGCACTGCCGAAGTGTGGTAAAAAAATAAAAAAACATAATTACACCCTATGGGCAAAAAAACAAACCCATTTGAATCTGACAAAGAAGTTACAATGAACAGAATAAATCAAAAATTACAAGAAAAAAATAAAGTATTATCCATCTATTTTTCGGCTGGATATCCTAATTTGAATGATACTGTTCAAATTATACAAGATTTAGAAAAAAGCGGCATCGATATGATCGAAATAGGATTGCCTTTTAGCGATCCTTTGGCTGATGGACCAACGATTCAAGCGAGTTCTACTCAAGCTCTGTATAACGGCATGACTACGCAAGTTTTGTTTGACCAATTAAAGGACATTCGAAAAACGGTAGCCATTCCACTTATCATCATGGGGTATTTCAACCCTATGTTACAATACGGAATGGAGAATTTCTGTAAAAAATGTGCCGAAATTGGCATCGATGGTTTAATTATTCCTGACTTGCCTGTTGATGTGTATGCCTCTGAATTCAAGACTACTTTTGAAAAATACGGCTTAATCAATGTGTTTTTAATTACGCCACAAACTTCGGATGAACGTATTCGTTTTATAGATAGCGTTTCTGATGGGTTTATTTATATGGTAAGTTCTGCTAGTGTTACGGGTTCGCAATCTGGTTTTGGAAATACACAAGAAGACTATTTCAAAAGAATAGCCGATATGAATCTTAATAATCCCCAAGTTATAGGATTTGGAATCAACAATGCCGAAACCTTTAATCAAGCCACACAATTTGCCAAAGGCGCTATTATTGGCAGTGCCTTTATCAAAAATTTGTCAGAAAATGGGGTTGAAAGTATTGGGGAATTTGTGAAAGGGATTCGGTAATTAATATTTATATATTTGATAATTAAATAATATATGGCTTTTGTCACACATATCTACCTAAAAACGGAGGGCTTTGTGTGATTTTATCACACATAAATGCAAGTTAGCGGTAATGCTTTAAGAATGAGTATAATATGATAAACAAAAAAATGATACTAATATTGATAATTATCGGATGTTTAATGCTCATAATTGGGCTTTTTTTTGCAACCAAACAAATCAAGCCAATACAATTAAATATAATTTCAGGAATAGTAATAATAATTGGAACCTTTTTTGGCCTATTTGGTAAATTTTTACAAGACAAAAATTCCTCCGAAAAATCAGATAAAATCTTAAATACAACTAATGAAGTTTACAGAAAAATTACAGGAGGTGATAGTTATTGTGTGATAAATGTAACATTTGATGAAGCAAACAACGAACCCTATTTTTTTTTAACTCTTCATGGAAATACATCATTAAAAAATGTAAATATTAAAATTGAGGATTATGCTAGAAGAGTATATTTAGTGAAAAAACTAGCAAACAATGATTTCTATTCACCTATTGGTAAAAAAATAGTTGAAGAAACAAAATATAATTTTGAGATAGCGAGTCTTTATCCTAATACACTTTCAGAAATTCCTATACAAATAGAAGATGGTCAGACTAACATAATAATGGGAATTTGGTTTTTTATTGATAGCGGAATTATTTATGAAGATATAAAAATCATTAATTTTAAAAGTAAAAACCGAGTTTATAGCCTTGTAGTAAAAAAAGATAATAAGGTTATATTAGAAAGAAATTAAAAAAAACAGCAAATTTATAATATAGCACTACCACTAACAAACCCAACTGGTGCTGGTCTGCGACAAGTACCTACTTAAATTAGAAAACAAATCGTAGCGTTTGCAACACGGTTTGGTCCCCTAAAACATATTTACCACTTTCTTATTTGTATAACAAAAAAATAACCCGTTAAGCACAATTATCATAACCATTAGGCATTGGTCGATAAGCGTAATAGTGCAATACTTCTTCGATAGCAAAAATAAGTGCCCCACTGGTGGCTCGTCTACGACGAGTACCTACTTAAATTAGAAAACAAATCGTAGTGTTTGCAACGCGGTTTGATCCCCTAAAACATATCCCGCTGTAGTACCAGAATGTTGTGCGACAGCAATGAGCAATAGAAACCGAGAAAGAATTGTAAATTGTTTAAAACTAATATATTATGTCAATAACTTAATAAGACAAATCTGTAATTTATAAATATCTTTGCACTAATAATTTAACTTTTTCGAAATGCAAAAAGAAATAAAATACAAAGAAGGAAAACTTTTGATTGGCTTTTGTGAAAACTCACAAGATATTTCAGTTTATGAAAATGGAACGTTTTCAGAACCAATAAGAGTTACTTTTATTCCAAACATTGAAATGACCGAAGAAAGATGTTCGACATACACAAATGAAAATATGAAAAGTATAATTGAAGAAATTAAAACTATAATTTCTGAAAATAAAATATTTTATGATAATTTTGAAATAACATTTAACAATGAATTTACGGGATATTCCCTTTATAGACACCATTTAAACAGAGATTTACTAATTGTTTCTAGTAGTTCAATGAATATAAATTGCAAACTAAATCATTAATAACCATTAAAAAATTACATTATGGCACTTAAACCAGGACCAAAAAGAATTGCAGATTCAACAGGAAAACCAGACCAACGTCAACGTGACAATAAAGGAACGCCGGGAAATACACCTTCATTAAAACCGTCGAAATCAACACCAAAAAAATAAAACTTTATAAGACAAACTCCCTCACTGGTGCTCGTATGCGACGAGTACCTACTTAAATTAGGAAACAAATCGTAGCGTTTGCAACGCGGATTTATTATAAAATAACTATTAGCGTTTTAAACTCTAAACAGTTTTTTTAGTTTAACATATAAAATAAGTTAAAATTCTTACGAAAGCTCCTAGCTTTTTGAAGGCTAGGAGCTTTTTTGCACCCGAAAGACTCAAGCTTGCGCAACAAAAAATATCTTGTCCTAAAATTAAAATCAATTTCACGACAAAAAATCCTCAACGTTTTCAGGAGTTATAACCATCGTAACATTCACAATATAATTATCTAAAAAAGTTTTAGGAAACTTCTTATTCATTTTTTTGCCATTCCATTTGAATTCAAATGCCGAAAAAACGCCATCTATTTCCTCAATCCAATCTATTTCTTGTTGTTGATATGTACGCCAAAAATAATAGCGTCCGTGCCATTGGTCGTAATTCAGTTTTTTTACTCTTTCGGCAATGACAAAATTTTCCCATAAAGCCCCAGTATCCTGACGAAATTCGAGTGATTTGAAATTCCCAATTATCGCATTCCGAATTCCATTATCATAAAAATAAACCTTGCGAGAAGTATTCAATTCGTTTCGAACATTTCTACTTAAAGGGGGTAACCTAAACACCACAAAAGCCTTTTCCAGCAAAGCAATATAATTTTCTACCGATGCTCTATCAATTCCAATCGTTCTTGAAAGTTCATTATAATTTACCTCTGACCCCAATTGTAAAGCTAAAGCAAGCAACAACTTATCCAAAACTTCAGGTTTGCGAATACCTTGATATTGTAACAAATCTTTATACAAATAACTGTCCGCAATTTGTTTCAAAATCGATTCACTTTCCTTGGGATGTGTAATAACTTCGGGATACATCCCATAAATCATATAGCGTTGTAGATTTTTCTTGTTTTGCAGAAATCCAAAATGATTTTGAAGTTCCATCCAAGTCATTGGAAACAAATTAAATTCCCATTTTCTTCCTGTCAATGGCTCATTAATTTCACTTGCAATCTCAAGTGCCGAGGAGCCACTGACCACCAATCGAACTTCTTTTATTTGATCGTGAATGATTTTTAGCACCATACCAATGTTTTTAATTCGTTGCGCTTCATCAAAAAACACAGTGGTATAATTTCCGATAAGAGTTCGTAATTTATTTTCACCCGCATTTTCAAGTAGCAGTCGGTCTTCAGAATCATCTCCGTTGATAAAAAGATAATTTACTTCCGCCTCACAAAGCGACCGAATCAAAGTTGTTTTTCCCACTTGACGTGGACCAATAACAATTAAAACCTTACCTGAGTTCCATTTATCTTGTAAATTTTCTTTGAGTTTTCTTTTTATATCTAACATAACTAATCTTTTTACAGTTTGTTTATTGAATACAAAGATATAAAAATATATAAATATGCGATTATAATATACTTTTTATATACAAATAAATGATTACGTTCTACTATTTATATATAAAATCAAAGGAAATTAAACAAAATCAACCTACTATTAGTTTCATCGCTTGTTTTTTTAACTCAATTATTTCCAAAAAAATCCATTCCCGAATTAGAAAACCCGAATTTTTTATGAGAACTTTACAGACTTTTTGGGCGGAAGTTGAAAAGCCTAAAATTCTACCCATTATAAAATTATCATCCCACATCGATGAAGAAAAAAATAGAAATACTAGCTCCTGCCAAAGATTTAATTCATGGAATAGCCGCTATTAATAGTGGTGCCGATGCTGTTTATATAGGAGCTCCACAATTTGGTGCCCGTTCTAATGCGCATAACTCCCTTGAAGATGTTGCTGCGTTAGTGAAATATGCCCACTTATATTACGCCCAAGTTTTTGTAGTTATCAATACGATTCTGTATGATAATGAACTCGAAACCTGCCGCAAAATGATTTGGGAATTATACGATATTGGTGTCGATGCCCTAATTGTACAAGACATGGCTATTATGGAAATGGATTTACCTCCTATCGTTTTGCACGCCAGTACGCAAGCCAACAATCGTGATGCCGATAAAATCAAATTTCTGAAAGATGCAGGAATGAAACGGGTGGTCTTGGCTAGGGAGTTAAACTTGCACCAAATTAAAGAAATCAGTGAAGCCAGTGATGTGGAACTAGAATTTTTTGTCACTGGCGCGCTTTGTGTGTCTTTTAGTGGCAATTGTTATATGAGTGTTGCCAATGGAGAACGTAGCGCGAATCGAGGTTCTTGTGCTCAAAACTGCCGTTTGCCAT
The DNA here is from genome assembly GCA_031383535.1 of Flavobacterium sp. Taxonomy (GTDB): domain Bacteria; phylum Bacteroidota; class Bacteroidia; order Flavobacteriales; family Flavobacteriaceae; genus Flavobacterium. The sequence goes on along the minus strand of JANMZS010000215.1, from coordinate 35,721 downwards.
ACAACCTCATCGACGGTCACGGCGAAACTTTAATCAAAAATAGTCACTTACTTTCCATCAAGGATTTTGATGTTTCAGACCAAATTCCGAATTTGATTGAAGCTGGAATATGTTCTTTTAAAATCGAAGGTCGCTTGAAAGATATTGTTTATGTAAAAAATAATGTCTCGTATTTGCGTCAAAAATTAGACGCTTTCCTTGAGAATAGCGGAAAAGAAAAATATACCAAAGCTTCCTCTGGAAAATGCACTTATACGTTTGAATCGGCTTTAAATAAAAGTTTCACCCGCGGTTATACCGATTATTTTGTCAACGAAAGATACCAGTCTATCGGTTCCTGGGAAAGTCCAAAATCAAAAGGTCAGTATATTGGTAAACTAATTCGAACCGTTGGAAATGCCTACGAAATTGAAAATGGGGAGCTTTTAAACAATGGTGACGGACTTTGTTTTATCAACGAAAATAATGAAGCTGATGGTATTTATGTCAACAAAGTCGAAAATGGCTTGGCGTATCCTAATGTTTTAAAAGAAATAAAACCTGAAACTTTTATCTATAGAAACAACGATGCTGCTTTTATCAAAATTGTAGAACGTGAAGACAGTGCAGTACGAAAAATAAGTACAACGCTGTTATTAACAGAAAATGAAACAGGTTTTGAACTTTCTGCTACCGATGAAGATGGTAATGTGAGTAGCATAAATTTGGTTCACCCAAAAGAAAGAACTAAAAACAACGATTCTATCGAAGAAAATTTCAAAATAAATTTGGCGAAAACTGGTTTTACACCCTACAAAATCGAAGAAATAACCATTCAATTTTCGGAAAATTGGTTTTTACCCATTTCAAAAATCAACGAAATGCGAAGAGCTATTTTAGAGCAATTATCTGAAATTCGACTTCAAAATTACCATCGTGAAGAACATCAAATGATCCAAACAGCGCACCTCTATCCCGAAGAGAAATTGGATTTTATGTACAATGTTTCGAATAAACTAGCCCGAAAATTCTATGAGCGTCATGGCGTGACCGAAATTGAAAAAGCCTTCGAATTGCAATGGGATCCCGGAAAATCTCGGGTGATGACCACCAAATATTGTATTAAATACGAATTGGAAAAATGCCCAAAATACCACAAAGACACCATGGAAACCAAACTCAAAGAACCTTTGGTATTGAAACAAGGTGAATTAGAATACAAACTAAAATTCAATTGCAAACCCTGCGAAATGGAAATTTGGGAAAAAGATGCCGAATTCGAAATCGAGGAAGATCATTTTCATTAAAAAATAAAAAACAGTCTCTTATGAAATCGCCATTAACAACAAGTTTGCGTAAGCAAACACCAATAAGTAAAAAGCGATACCATATATGACCGCTAAAAAATTAAAATTTACATATATGAAAAATAAAATTATAAATATCAAAACACTCTTCACATTACTATTCTTATTTTCAATAGTTTTAGTACATGCTCAAAGTAAAAAAAAGCTAACAAAACCCCAAGTAGTGGAAGTGTCTTGTGGTCAATGCCAATTTGGAATGACCGAAAAGAAAGGTTGTGATTTAGCCGTTCGCATAGATGGAAAATGTTATTTTATAGAAGGCACATCCATCGATTCTCATGGAGATGCGCACAAAGAGGATGGTTTTTGCAATGCCATTAGAAAGGCAGAAGTAACTGGGAAAATAGTGAACAATCGATTCAAAACAACTAGTTTTAAATTATTGCCCGAAGAAAAATAACCCAAAAATCATGTCATTACTATTAGACAATCTAGCAAAGCACATTCATCTTTCTCCTGAGGAACAAACTCTTTTTTTGTCTAAAATAGCAACTCAAACCTTTAAATCAAAAACTATTTTGCTCCATGCTGGAGAAATTTGCAAATATTCTTATTTTGTTAATTCGGGAGTACTTAGAAGTTTTACTATCAATGATAATATTGTAGAACACGTTTTGAGTTTTGCCTGCAGTAGTTGGTGGATTGGTGATATGTATAGCTTACTTTCGCAAAAACCAGGTAACTTATTTATTGAGGTTTTAGAAGATGCCGAGGTTGTAATTTTATCCAAAGAAAACCAAGAATTGCTTTATCAAGAAATACCAAAATTAGAACGCTTTTTTAGAATCTTGACTGAAAATTCTTTAGTAGCCTACCAAGAGCGAGTAATGGATAATCTAAGTTTATCTGCCGAAGAACGCTTTGAAAAAATGTGCAAAAAATACCCCGATTTAATTCAAAAAGTTTCTCAAAAACATTTAGCTTCCTATATAGGAGTTACTCCTGAGTTTTTTAGTAAAATGAAATCAAAATTATTGAAAAAATAATTTTATTAATCTACATTAAGTTCCTTTTGTTTTCATTGTACATAAATTTGTATCATATTAATTTTTAAATTTATCTACGATGAAAAATACAGTTCTACACAAAGCCAGCACCAGAGGAAATGCCAATCACGGATGGTTAAATGCGTATCATAGTTTTAGTTTTGCGAGTTGGTACAATCCAGAAAGAGTTCAGTTTGGAGTGTTAAGAGTTTTGAATGATGACACGATTGCTGGCGGAATGGGTTTCGGTGAACACGGACATGATAATATGGAAATTATTACTATTCCGCTAGAAGGCGATTTGGCTCACAAAGACAGTATGGGAAATGCCGAAACTATAAAAACTGGCGATGTTCAGGTGATGAGTGCTGGAACAGGAATTAGACATAGTGAATTCAACCCTAATGCAGACCAACAAACCAAATTATTCCAAATTTGGTTGTTTCCAAAAACAAGAAATGTAGCACCCCGTTATCAGCAAATTACTTTAGACGCATCAGAGCAAAAAAACAATTTTGCCCAAATTCTTTCGCCAAATGAAAAGGATACTGGCGTTTGGATTCATCAAGATGCTTGGTTTTATCTGAGTGATTTTGACAGCGGTTTTTCTAAAAGACTTTCTCTAAAAAAAGAAGGAAACGGATTTTACATTATCAATATTGATGGTGAAATTGAAGTAAATGGTTCCACACTAGAAAAAAGAGATGCAATTGGAATTTGGGAAACAAATGAAATTGAAATCAAAGCCACTACCAATTCAAAATTTTTGGTAATGGAAATTCCTATGAACTAATTCTATTTTAAATAATGAAAAAAATTATCGCTTTTGGTGCTTCATCAAGCAAGAATTCTATCAATAAACAATTAGCTACTTATGTTGCTAATCAATTTAAGAATACCAGTGTTGAAATTTTGGATTTAAATGATTATGAAATGCCTGTTTTTTCGATAGATAAAGAATTAGCAACTGGAATTCCGCAATTGGCTCATAATTTTTATGAAAAATTAGGAAGTGCTGATTTAATCATCATTTCTTTTGCCGAACATAACGGTGCCTATTCGGCTGCTTTCAAGAATATTTTTGATTGGATTTCGAGAATAAACAGCAAAACTTTTCAAGAAAAACTAATGCTTCTACTTTCTACTTCACCAGGACCTAGAGGTGGCGCAACAGTTTTAGAGATTGCTAAAAATCGCTTCCCGTTTCAAGGAGGAATTATAAAAGGAACATTCTCATTGCCTAGTTTCGGGGCAAATTTTGATGAAGCTAATGGAATTATCAATGATGATTTAAAAAGAAAAGTGTTAGAAATTGTAAATTCGATCCATTTATAATTAAAATACTATTTTTGCATTTGTTTTTTAGGAACTTTTAAACTCCTAAACTTTTTTAAACTTTTAAACTCAAAAAATGAAAGCATATGTATTTCCGGGACAAGGAGCACAATTCACAGGAATGGGCAAAGACTTATATGAAAACTCAGCATTAGCCAAGGAATTATTCGAAAAAGCGAATAAAATTTTAGGTTTTAGAATCACAGACATTATGTTTGATGGGACAGCCGAAGCATTAAAGGAAACCAAAGTGACCCAACCAGCGGTTTTCTTACATTCGGTAATTTTAGCAAAAACACTAGAAGATTTCAAGCCAGAAATGGTGGCAGGTCATTCGTTAGGCGAATTTTCGGCTTTGGTTGCTAATGGTGTTTTGTCTTTTGAAGATGGACTGAAATTAGTTTCGCAACGTGCCTTAGCAATGCAAAAAGCCTGCGAAATCAAACCTTCGACCATGGCAGCAGTTCTTGGATTAGCCGATGAAGTTGTAGAGCAAGTTTGCGCTTCGATTGACGGAGTTGTGGTGGCCGCCAATTATAACTGTCCAGGACAATTAGTGATTTCAGGAGAAACCTCAGCAGTAGAATTAGCTTGTGAAGCCATGAAAGAAGCAGGTGCAAAACGTGCTTTGTTATTACCCGTTGGTGGCGCATTCCATTCCCCTATGATGGAACCAGCTCGTGAGGAATTGGCGGCTGCTATTGAAGCATCTACTTTCTCCACTCCTATTTGCCCAGTGTATCAAAATGTTACTGCAACTACGGTTTCTGATGCAGATGAGATCAAGAAAAACCTAATCATACAACTAACTGCACCTGTTCGTTGGACACAATCAGTACAACAAATGATTGCCGATGGTGCAACATTATTTACCGAAGTGGGTCCAGGAAAAGTCTTGGCTGGTTTGATAGGAAAAATTGATAGAGAAGCCGTGACAGCAAATGCTTAAATTCAGAAACAGGTTTGAGATGGCAGATTTCAGCATTCTGCGAGGCACGGAAGTAATCTAAAATATAATCCTCATAAACTTATGTTTGTGGGGATTATTTATTTGCAATTCGTCTTAACCCTTATTTTACAATTCGACCACGGTATGCAAACCTATAAAGCTGAAAATTCCTGTTATTGCTGTTTTTATAAAAAGCAGAGATATTGGGTGTAATGCAATGTCTCTAGGATATTATTTCAAATATTCTAAAACACTATCCGTAATAAACTGGATTTGTTCATCGTCCAATTCAGTGTGCATTGGCAACGAAATGACTTCTTTGACTAATTGGTTGGTCACTGTGAAATTTTCTTCTTTATATCGAGAATCTAAATAGGCTTTTTGTAAATGTAGCGGAATTGGGTAGTAAATAGCGCATGGTATGCCTTTGTCTAACAAATGTTGCATCAATCCATCTCTATCGGCATCAATAATTCTAAGTGTATATTGATGAAAAACATGACAATCGCAGATTTCGCAAATACTTGGTGCGATGATATTTTTGTGTCCCTCGAAAGCCTTTGAATATTTTCTAGCAGCGTTTTGACGAGCTAAATTGTATTGATCTAAGAAAGGTAATTTTGCATTCAAAACGGCAGCTTGAATACTGTCTAATCTTGAATTCACTCCCACCACATCATGATGATAACGCTCATACATCCCGTGATTAACAATCCCTCTTATCTTGTGTGCTAGTGCATCATCATTGGTAAATATAGCTCCTCCATCGCCATAACAGCCTAAGTTTTTGGAAGGAAAAAATGAGGTTGATCCAACATGCCCAATGGTTCCCGCTTTCTTTTTTGTACCATCCGAAAATTTACAATTAGCACCAATAGCCTGAGCATTATCTTCAATTACATATAAGTTATTTTCATTTGCGATAGCCATTATTGCTTCCATATTAGCGGCTCGTCCAAACAAATGAACGGGAACAATAGCCTTTGTTTTTGGTGTAATGGCTTTTTGAATGGCTTCAATAGAAATATTCATATTAAACAAATCAACATCAACCAAAACTGGGGTCAATTGTAATAAAGCGATCACCTCAACGGTGGCTGCAAAAGTAAAATCGGCAGTAATCACCTCGTCACCTGGCTTCAAATCCAAGCCCATCATGGCAATTTGCAAAGCATCTGTTCCATTCGCACAGGGTATTACATGTTTTACATCCAGATATTTTTCGAGATTTCTTTGAAATTCATGAACCAAAGGACCATTAATATAAGTGTTGGTATCTAAAACTTCCTGAATTGAAGTATTTACGGTATCTTTTATTTTTTCGTATTGACTTTTTAAGTCAACCATTTGAATTTTTTTCATTTTGTCATTGCGAGGCACAGGCGCCATCTCATTATTTTTATACTTATTATTTTTTCCACAAAGTTCACAAAGAGCATCGCAAAGTTCACAAATTTTTTTATGTTCTACGCAAAAATAAGAATTTTAAAAGAATGATTTTATAGATAATTAAAAGAAAACGTATTTTAGCCTCAGAAATATTTTAATATGCTTTTTATTTACAACTTCATAGTTCAAATTGCTGATTTTTTATTAAAAATCATCGCCGCATTCAGTCCAAAAATCAAACTTTTTGTCAATGGACGAAAACCTGTTTTTGATATTTTGGCAACCAAAATTAGCTGTAATGATAAAATCATTTGGTTTCACGCCGCATCACTTGGCGAATACGAACAAGGTTTACCCGTAATAGAAAAAGTAAAAGAAAAATTTCCCCAACATAAAATCTTACTCAGCTTTTTCTCTCCTTCGGGTTATGAGGTGCGCAAAAACAATTTAATAGCCGACATCACAGTATATTTACCTTTAGATACCAAAAAAAATGTAGCTCAGTTTTTCGAATTGGTTCAACCCGAAATGGCGTTTTTTATTAAATATGAATTTTGGCCCAATTATTTGAACGAATTAAACAATCGCAAAACACCAACTTATTTGATTTCTGGAATTTTTAGAGAAAACCAAATATTTTTTAAATGGTATGGAAAATTCTATCGAAAAGCTTTAGATGCCTTCACTTATTTCTTTGTTCAAAATGAAAGCTCTAAAAAATTACTATTGAAATTAAACAAAACCAATGTGGCTGTTTCTGGCGATACTCGTTTTGACAGAGTAGTATCCATTTTAGAAAAAAACAATGTGCTGGATTTTATCGAGGAATTTAAAAACGATACCCTAACCGTCGTCATTGGCAGTTCATGGCCAAAAGATGAAGACTTATTAGTCGCCTATATCAATAAAACAACCGAAAAAGTGAAATTCATTATTACACCTCACAACATTAAAGAAGATCAAATTCTTGTATTACAAAAGTCTATTACAAAAAAATCAGTTTTATTTTCCGAAAAATCAGGTGTCAATCTTTCGGACTTTGATGTTTTTATCGTTGACACCATAGGAATATTGACCAAAATTTATAGTTCTGCCGACATTGCTTATGTTGGAGGTGGTTTTGGAAATCCCGGAGTTCATAATATACTAGAACCAGCTACTTTTGGTAATCCAATTATTATCGGTCCTAATTTTTCGCATTTTGCTGAAGCAACAGCATTAGTAAATTTAGAAGGTTGTATGAGTATTGCTAATTTAAATGAACTTACCGATGCCTTTTCTAATTTGATTTCAAATGAGGATATACGCTTTGAGAAAGGACATATCTGTAGCACTTTCGTTCAAATGAACAAAGGAGCCACTGAAATCATTTTGAAACAGATTTTAGACAAATAAATAGTGTTTACTATTTATTGTGCACCTAATTAGTACTACATAAGCTACAACGATATAGTACTATTAGCCAATAAATGCTCTAATTCAGGATGTTATTTTATTTTAAAAAAAACAAAAAAAAATATTTTAACTATTAATTTTTTTATATCTTTGCCACGAATTAATAATTAACCTTTTATAATTAATAAGATGAAAAAAGTACTTTTAAGTTTAGCCGTTGTTGCCGTTTTAACTGTTGTATCTTGTAAAAAAGCTGAAGCTCCTGCTGAAGAAGTAGCTGTAGATACTACTGCTGTAATTGTTGATACTACTGCTGTAGTTACTGACTCTACTACTGTAGTTACTGACACAACTGCTGTTGCAGCTCCAGAAGCTAAGTAATTTTAAATTACATTCGAAAAAAATAAGCTACGCACTGCGTGGCTTTTTTTTGCTCAAATCTGAAAATTGAGACTCATTTACTAAATTACACTTTTATACTATTTGGTACCGATTTAAAAGACAAGCGACAAAATACATAATACAATCTTTTTAAGATTTATTTGAGATTGGATATTTTTTTGGCGGATAAAAGCATAAAAAAACCGCAAAGAATTAACAATTAAGTCTTTACGGTTTTACTAAGTACTCAGAGCGGGACTTGAACCCGCACGAACATTGCTGTTCACTGGATTTTAAGTCCAGCGTGTCTACCAATTTCACCATCCGAGCGTTTTGCTTTTTCAATGTTATATTTAATTTTTATAAAAAATTAATTAAATACAGCACCATCCGAGCGTTTTACTTTTTCGATGTTATATCTAATTTTTATAAAAAATTAATTAAATACAACACCATCCGAGCGTTTTGCTTTTTCAATGTTATATCTAATTTTTATAAAAAATTAATTAAATACAGCACCATCCGAGCGTTTTGCTTTCTGATTTCAAATCTATTAATTAAATTTTAATCTACTAAGCGTATGGTTTTGAGCGAAAAACGGGGCTCGAACCCGCGACCTCGACCTTGGCAAGGTCGCGCTCTACCAACTGAGCTATTTTCGCATTTTCGTTTTATTCACTGCAATACTTGTATTGTATTGCGGATGCAAATTTAGCACATTAATTCAATTACACAAGTGTTTATTATAAAAAAAATACCCGCAATTGTTAATCTTCTGATAACCCAAACTTTAAACAGAATTAAACTATTTTTTAGTCAACATTCGCTTTATTTCATTGAGTTTCATGAGGGCTTCCATTGGTGTAATCGTGTTGATGTCTAAACTTAAAATCTCCTCTTTAATTTCTTCCAATAAAGGATCGTCGAGATTAAAAAAACTCATTTGCATTTGCTGTGCCTGTTCGCCATTCTGACTCAAACTATCTTTCGCCGATTTGATTCCGCTCAAGGCTTCACTAGAATGGTCTTTCTCCAGTTTTTTTAATAATTTTTGTGCTTTCAAAATCACGATTTGTGGCATTCCCGCCATTTTCGCTACATGAATTCCGAAACTGTGCGCACTTCCTCCTTTGACCAGTTTTCGAATAAAAAGCACGGTGTCTTTTAATTCTTTTACTGAAACATTAAAATTCTGAATTCTCGGCAACGACTCACTCATTTCATTCAACTCGTGATAATGTGTTGCAAAAAGCGTTTTGGGTTTTGATGGATGTTCGTGTAAAAATTCGGCAATTGCCCAAGCGATGGAAATTCCATCATAGGTGCTGGTTCCTCGTCCAATTTCATCTAAAAGCACTAAACTTCTATCGGAAATATTATTTAAGATAGAAGCGGTCTCATTCATTTCGACCATAAAAGTGGATTCCCCCATCGAAATATTATCGGAAGCCCCTACTCTAGTGAATATTTTATCAACAATTCCCATTCTCACACTGTCAGCTGGAACAAAACTCCCCATTTGAGCCAAGAGCACAATTAAAGCGGTTTGGCGTAAAATAGCCGATTTTCCGGACATATTGGGTCCCGTAATCATAATCAACTGCTGTGTTTCTCTGTCCAAGAAAACATCATTGGCAATATAAGGCATTCCAACAGGCAATTGTTTTTCGATAACGGGATGCCTTCCGTTTTTGATTTCCAATTCGAAAGTTTCGTCCAATTCTGGGCAAACATATTTATTTTCGATAGCCAATTGGGTAAACGAACACAAACAATCCAATTGCGCTACCAAATTAGCATTCATTTGTACTGGTTTGATATAAGTGGCAATCCAAGAAACTAATTGCTCGAATAATTCTACTTCAATTTTGTGGATTTTTTCTTCGGCACCCAAAATTTTAGTTTCATATTCTTTTAATTCTTCCGTGATATATCGCTCTGCATTAACCAAAGTTTGTTTTCGAATCCATTCAGCAGGAACTTTGTCTTTGTGCGTATTTCGAACTTCTATATAATATCCAAAGACATTATTGAACGATATTTTCAATGATGAAATTCCTGTTCTTTCGGATTCCCGTTTTTCAATACCCTCAAGATATTCTTTTCCAGAAGTGGAAATCGCTCGTAAATCGTCTAACTCTTCGTTGATTCCTTTGGCAATCGCATTTCCTTTGGCAACAGCCACAGGAGCATCTTGGTTTAAAACTGTTTTAATTTTTTCACGTAATAAATCGCAACTATGCAAACTATCCCCAATGATTTTCACGGCTTCTTGTGGACTTTCTAACGCCAACGTTTTTATTGGAATAATGGCATCTAGAGATTCCCTCAAATAAACCACTTCGCGAGGCGATACTTTTCCGGCCGCAATTTTAGAAATTAACCGTTCCAAATCGGAAATTTGCTTGATTTGCTTTTGAATGTTTTTCAGCACCTCTTGATTCTCTTTCAAATATGAAACTACTTGGTGACGATTTTGTATTTTAGCACTGTCTTTTAGTGGCAATGCCAACCATCGTTTGAGCAAACGCCCCCCCATTGGCGAAAGCGTTTTATCAATCACATCGAGAAGTGTAACCGCATTGGGATTATAGCTTTGATACAATTCAAGATTTCGAATGGTGAATCGATCCATCCAAACATAAGCATCTTCGGCAATACGTTGAATAGCCGTGATGTGTTGTACTTTATTGTGTTGTGTTTCGGACAAATAATACAAAATCGCTCCCGAAGCAATGACACCCTCTTTTAATTCTTCGATACCAAATCCTTTGAGTGATAGGGTTTGAAAATGCTTCGTTAAAGTTTCAAAAGCGTAATCCTCTTTATAAATCCAATCTTCGAGATAAAAACAATGAAAATCTTCACCGAAAGTTTGTCGAAAATCGTTTTTGTTGTTTTTTGGAATTAAAACCTCACTGGGATTAAAATTTTGCAATAGCTTATCAATATATTCCGCATTGCCTTGTGCTGTGAGAAATTCCCCTGTCGAAACATCGAGAAATGAAATTCCGATTGATTTATTAGCAAAATAAACGGCTGCCAAGAAATTGTTGGTCTTCGATTGCAAGACCTCATCATTCATCGAAACCCCTGGAGTCACAAGTTCAGTAACACCTCGTTTTACTATGGTTTTGGTCATTTTTGGGTCTTCGAGCTGGTCACAAATTGCCACACGAAGTCCTGCTTTGACCAATTTTGGCAAATAGGTATTTAAAGAATGATGCGGAAAACCCGCCAAAGCCGTTTCTGTTTCTGAACCTGCACCCCGTTTTGTTAAAACTATGCCAAGAATTTTGGAAGCACGAACGGCATCTTCGCCAAAAGTTTCATAAAAATCTCCCACACGAAACAACAAACAAGCATCGGGATACTTCCTTTTAATTTCGTTATATTGCTTCATTAACGGCGTTTCCTTGACCAATTTTTCGTTAGACGACACTATTTGTTTTTTACAGTTTTATAGAAAGCGAATTTATATATTTTATATCGAAAATAAGATATAGTAAAAATTTAAAATATATTTAAGGAAAATTTAAGATGCTGATTCGATTTTTTATATAAATTTGTACTATATTATTAATCAAATAAATACAAAAATGAAAAAAATACTTATGCTATCAGTAGCGCTTTTAGCTTTAACTTTTTCGAATGCTCAAGAAACAGCTAAAATCAAAAAACCAGTAAAAAAAGCAGTATCAGCAGTGAAAGCTTCGGCTGTAAAAGCTACTAAAGCAGTAGCTGGTTCAGCTGTAAATGGTGCAGGAATGGTTTTTGACAACGAAACTATCGATTATGGTACCATTGCTCACAATGCTGACGGTAATCGTCAATTTACATTTACAAACAACGGAAACAAGCCATTAATCATCACTAATACTCAAGGTTCATGCGGTTGCACTGTTCCTACAACACCTAAAGAACCAATTGCTCCAGGTGCAAAAGGCGTTATTGGAGTAAAATATGCCACAGACAGAGTAGGTGCTTTCACCAAAACTGTAACGGTAACTTCAAATGCAGAAGGTCAAGCCACTAAAACACTTACCATAAAAGGTACTGTGCTTCCTGATCCAACTACTGACACTCCAGCCGCTACAGCTACAAAAAGCTAATATTTTTTCTTATAAAAATAATGAGGCTTCCTATTACTAGGAGGCCTTTTTTATAAATAAACCTAAATGAATATGAGAAAATTAGAAAACAGCGAACTCGATCGAAAATCAATTGACGATTTTAAAAAATCAGAAAAAACGCCACTTATTTTGATATTGGACGATATTCGAAGTTTGCATAATATTGGCTCCGTATTTAGAACTGCCGATGCTTTTTTAATTGAAAAAATAATTTTGTGTGGTATTACCGCTACGCCCCCCAATAAAGAAATTCATAAAACAGCCCTTGGAGCGACAGAAACGGTCACTTGGGAACATCATGAAGATGTTTTAAAAGTTATTGAAGATTTAAAAGCAGACAAAATAATTGTTCTTGCCATCGAACAAGTAGAAAGCAGTGTTTTTCTTCAAGATTTCAAAGTAGAAAAAGACACGAAATATGCACTGGTTTTTGGCAATGAAGTATATGGTGTTACGCAAGAAGCGGTTGCACTCTGCGATGGCTCTATCGAAATTCCGCAATTAGGCACCAAACACTCCTTGAATATTTCGGTAAGCGCAGGAATAGTAGTTTGGGATTTATTTAAAAAATTGAAAGCCTCCCAACCCCCGAAGGGGGAGTTTAGCACAAAATAACTCATTAACACTTCTTTATTCTCAAATGCTTCACTATTTTTACGTAATCGTTTAAGAAACTAAACTGGTCATGAAAAAGTTGTTTTTTCTTGTTTTATTACTCTCTAATTTTATTGGACAGGCTCAGCAGTATACTCTAATTCCAGATGTGAATTTTGAGAAAGCTTTGATTAGCAAAGGAATTGATAGTGGAGCTATTGATGGGAAAGTTTTAACTTCAAGTGTAAAAGGATTAAACGGTTTGGATGTCACAAACAAAAACATTAGTGATTTAACAGGCATACAGGATTTTGTTAGTTTATATACTTTGATATGTTCAGATAATAAATTAATAAATATAAATTTAACTAAAAATACTGTTTTAAACGGTTTAATTTGTTCAAACAATCACTTATCAAATTTAAATATTTCAGAAAATACTGGTCTCGAAAGTTTGAGTGTTACCAATAATCAACTGACTGATTTAGATATTTCAAAAAATAACAAATTAAAATCTTTATTTTGTTTTGATAATAAATTAACAAAGTTGGATGTTTCAAAAAATTATTTTTTAGAAAATTTATTATGTTATAGTAATAAAATAACCAATTTAGATGTTAGTATAAATATTGTTCTGAAAAATTTAAGTTGTGGCATCAACGAATTAACTAGTTTGGATACTTCAAAAAACACTTCCTTAAATGTGTTGACTTGCTTTAAAAATAAAATATCTTATTTAGATGTTTCTAAAAACACAGCATTAACTTATTTAGATTGTACTAGTAATCAAATAGCAAATGTAGATGTAACTAAAAATTTAATTTTACAATATTTACAATGTTATAATAATCCAATAACTAAACTTGAATTATTAAACAATATAGATTTAACAATTATAGAATGTCAATCCACTTCATTAACAAGTTTAAATTTAAAAAACGGTAATAATACAAAACTTACAAAAATTAACTTTACAAACAACCCAAACCTAAAATGCATTCAAGTAGACAGTAAAGCGTATTCAGATGCCAATTGGTCAACCAAAAAAGACGCCACCGCCAGTTTTTCTGATAATTGTAATAAAACAACCGCTCCCATTATTCCCCCAGTAATCACCGCAACAGGCAATCAAATTTATTGTGGTGCCTCTTTAAAAATCATTCCATCCGTTTCCATTACTTTTGATCCATTACAACCGGATACCGAAGCCGTTTATGTACAAATTTCTTCGGGTTATGTTTTTGGAAGTGATGTATTGACACTTGCCAATCCTGCAACACACCAAAATAAAAATATAGTTCCTAGTTGGGATGCAGCCGCTGGAAAACTAAAATTATCCAGTCCAACAGGATCAAATGTTCCGTATTCCGATTTTGAGGCCGCACTAAAAGATGTAATTTTTTCCAACAATCAAACCGTGCCATCGGGAACAAGAAGTTTCTCGATTACGATAGGTAGTGCTAATTATCTTCCATCCACCCAACATTATTATCAGTTTATCCCTAGTTTAGGAATAAGTTGGACTGATGCAAAATCAGCCGCAGAATCCAGTAGTTATTTTGGATTAAAAGGGTATTTGGCGACTATTTTAGCGGCTGACGAAGCGCAACTAACAGGCAAACAATCGTCAGGTGCGGGATGGATTGGAGGTAGTGATGCCCAAACAGAAGGTGTTTGGAAATGGGTAACAGGTCCCGAAGGACTTTTGAGTGGTGGTAATGGAGTTGTATTTTGGAACGGTGGTGTTGGAGGCACTACTCCAAATTTTGCGTTTTGGAATAGTGGAGAACCTAACCAGTATTTGGGTGCAGATGAAGATTATGCACATATCACCGCTCCAGGTGTTGGAATCACTGGCGCTTGGAACGACTTAACCATTACTGGTGATCAATCGGGAAGTTATCAACCCAAAGGCTACATTGTAGAATATGGCGGAATGCCTGGAGACCCTATTTTGCAAATATCAGCAAGTACATCAATTACAATTCCCTCAAAAATTGACTTTCAACCTGCTTCTCGTTGTTTCGCTGGAAGTCTAACGCTTCAACCTATCAACTTTACTGGAAATATAAGATGGTATAATGCCCAAGTAGCTGGAACAATACTCACAATAGCAAACACCTATTCACCTAACATCTCAACAACAACTTCATACTGGGTAGATACCACAAATGGAGCCTGCCCATTAAGCACCTCAAATCCAAGAATAGAAGTAGTTGCCAAAATTATTTCACCTGCAATTATATCTACTCCAACACCTTTACCGATTTGCGAAAACACAACAGCAAATTTAAATGCAACCGCCTCATCAGGAAGTGTTATCAACTGGTATAGTTCTGCTACTAGTGGAACTTCATTACAAACAGGAACTTCATTTACAACTCGAAGCCTTACAACAAACACCTCCTTTTATGTCGATGCCACTGAATCTACTTGTGTGTCTGCTCGAACTCCAATTATGGCTACTGTTTTAACAGTTCCAATTATTTCTTCAACCACGCCTGGCACTCGTTGTGATACTGGGTCAGTAACTCTAGGTGCGACAGCTTCTGCAGGAACATTAAACTGGTATGATAGCACTAATGGTGGTGTTTCATTAGGAACTGGTAGTTCCTTTAGTACTCCAAATATATCCATCACAAAAACATACTATGTTGACGTTACTGAATCGGGATGTAAGAGTGCAAGAACAGCTGTAATTGCTTCTGTTTACCCTATTAACTCGAATACCGAGGAAGTAATTCTTTGCCAAAACAAAACAACAACATTAGGCGCTTCAATTCCGGGATTAGATTATGTTTGGTCTCCAGGTGGCGAAACTACTCAAAGCATCACTGTTTCTAGCATTGGAAACTATGAAGTAGCCATTAGTTCTCCTATTGCGAGTTCTTGTGGATCTAAAAAGATTTTTACTGTTATTGAACACCCAAAACCTGTAATAAAAGAATTAATTATAAATGATAACACAGTCACAATACTACTCACCGACCCAAAAGAGTATTACGAATTTTCAATTGATGGTGTACTGTTCCAAAAGTCAAATCAATTTTCATACATTCCTAGTGGTCTTCAAAAAGCATTTGTTCGAGAAAATAACGAATGTAATATAGTAACTCAAGATTTTACAATATTTACTATTGTAAAGTACTTCACCCCCAATAATGATGGGATTAACGATACTTGGCTCATTCCAGAAATGAAGGATTATCCTGGATCGAATGTGAAAATTTTTGATCGCTATGGAAAATTGTTAAAGCAACTTAATGCTGGAACAATAGGCTGGAATGGTCAATTTAACACCTTAGATTTACCAGCAGATGATTATTGGTATGTTTTAAAATTAGAGACAAACCAACCAGAAATTAGAGGTCATTTTACCTTGAAACGATAAAAGATCAAACCGCATTTATAGCATTAATCCCCTTTTTAATTTCGTTCAAAATATAAAGATAATCAACCTGATTTTTAACAAAATCCAGATTCGAAACATCAATCATTATAACCTGATTTCCTGATTTTGATTTGATGTACTCCATATAGCCTAGATTTATTTTATCTAAATAGTCTACTTCTATATTCTGCTCATATTCCCTCCCTCTTTTCTTAATATTTTCCAATAATCGTTTTGGATTTTGGTATAGATACACATACAAGTCGGATTTTGGAATATCTTTATATATCATATCAAAAAGAGTTTGATATAATTTATATTCTTCCTCTTCTAGAGTTATTTTGGCAAAAATCAAAGATTTAAAAATTGCATAATCAGCCACTATAAATTCTTTGTCTGATGCTAATTTCCCTAAATCGTCTGATAATTGTTTGTATCTATCTACAAGAAATGAGACTTCGAGCGGAAGCGCATAGCGTTTTTGGTCTTCATAAAATTGAGGTAAAAACGGATTATCAGCAAAGCGTTCTGACACTATTTTAGCATTAAAATCTTCGGCAATTTTAGTAGTCAAAGTAGTTTTACCAACCCCAATATTTCCTTCAAATGCAATAAATTTGAATTGTTTTAAAGGTATTTTTTCCAAAGGACTTTCTAAATCTTGAACAACTTCACAACTGCTTTGGTCTGTTGAAATGGCGACTAATTCAGTAATGTTTTTATTTAAAATAGGATGCGTCCAATCTAAATCTAAGTCCAACATGGGCAACAAAACAAATTTTCTGTTTTGTAGTAAGGGATGCGGAATTTGCAGCTTTTCAGTATCCAAAATGGCTTCGTCAAAAGTAATTAAATCAATATCAATGCTTCGAGATTGATAGCCTTGATTTTCTAGCCGAACTCTTCCTAATCGTTTTTCGATTAATAGAACTAAAGACAAAATTTCATTTGCCTCTTTAAAAGTATGAATTAATACCGCACAATTATAAAAAGCATCACTTTCAAACCCCCAAGCAGGAGTCTCATATAATTTTGAAACCTTGACAATTGTACCCACTTCTTGATGTAACAATTGCAAACAATTCTCGATGTTTTCTAGCCGATTGCCCTGATTGCTCCCTAGAGATAAAATGACCTGATGCTGTGTTTTCATAATATCCACAAAGTAACTAAAACAATTTTAGAATAGAACTATGCACGTAAATTGTATTTATGACTAAATTCAAAAAAATAGACTTAATTTTGTAACAAATTGTCCCAGATTACAACTTATTAAAAAAAAAAATATGAAATTTTTAGGAAATGTTTTGGCAACCATAGTGGGTTTATTTGTTTTTTGTATGCTGTTCTTTTTTGGAATTGTGCTTATTGCCTCCATCTTCGGGGGTGAATCCGAAGTTATAGCAGTAAAAAACAATTCGGTTATCGAATTAAACTTGGGAGAGATTCAAAATGATTATGCAGGAAAATATAAAGATCCATTGGTAAGCTTTTTAGAAGATGGTGAAAAAGTGGGACTTATTGATATTATTTATGCTATAGAACAAGCAAAAACCGATGATGACATCAAAGGAATTTCTATTTTAAATTCTAATTCAGCATTAGGAATGGCACAAAGAAAGGCTTTACGTGATGCCTTAGAAGACTTTAAATCATCTGGAAAATTTGTCATGGCTTATGCCAATTCATTCTCGCAAAAAGAATATTATTTGAGTTCAGTTGCCAATAGTATTTATCTAAACCCTGTTGGCGATATGGATTTTAAAGGATTGTCTGCCGAAATACTATTTTTTAAAGATTTTCAAGACAAATCAGGAGTTAAAATGGAAGTCATTCGTCATGGCAAATACAAAAGTGCCGTGGAACCCTTTCTAGAAAATAAAATGAGCGATGCCAATAGAGAACAGATTACGGTATTACTAAATTCAATTTGGGCTTCGGTTACTGCCGATATTTCGAAAAGCAGAAACGTTTCGGTTGCAAAACTCAACGAAATTGCTAATGGTCTTCTGGCTAGAACTCCTCAGATGGCAAAATCTCAGAAATTAATTGACTACATTGCATACGAAGATGTCTACCATAATGACATCAAAAAAGCGTTGAAAGTAGATGCCGATCAAGATTATAATAAAGTAGACCTATTAGAATACGCCCGAAAAACAATTGCCACCTCAATAAAAACAGACACTAAAAACAAGATTGCCGTCATTTATGCACAAGGAGAAATAAGAGGAGGCGAAGGTGATGTAGATGTCATTGGCGAAGGTGCTATGCGTCGCTCACTATCCGAAGCTAGAAAAGATGAAAATGTAAAAGCTATTGTTTTGCGAATCGACAGTCCTGGTGGTGATGCCTTGACCTCAGACCTGATTTGGAGAGAAATTGAATTAACCAAAAAAGTGAAGCCCGTAGTAGTTTCTATGGGAAATTATGCTGCTTCTGGCGGGTACTATATCGCTTGTAATGCCAATACTATTTTCGCTGAAAACAATACCATTACAGGTTCAATAGGCGTCTTTGGGATTTTACCCAATTTTACCCAACTAGCGACAAAAATTGGTTTGCATTCTGAACAAGTAAAAACTCATGAAAATAGTGCCGAATACAGTCCCTTTTTACCTTTGGACGAAAAATTTAAAGCAGTAACACAAGAAAGTGTTGAACAAGTTTATAAAACCTTTGTAACCCATGTATCCCAAGGTCGAAAAATGACTTTTGCTCAAGTTGATGCTATTGGACAAGGAAGGGTTTGGTCAGGTGCCGAAGCTATAAAAATTGGACTTGTAGATAAAATTGGTGGCATAGAAGAAGCAATTCGAGCAGCTGCCACATTAGCTAAAGTCAAAACGTATAGCACTCAAAACTACCCAGAATTTGAAAAAAGTTTTAGTGAGATTTTAGAAAATTTACCCTTTGCAAAAACTAAAGAATCGTTTATAAAAGACGAAATAGGCGAGGAAAACTATTTAATATTAAGTAAAATAAAAAGAGTTCAGGCTCAAAAAGGAATACAAGCTTCGCTGCCTTTTGAAATAATTATACAGTAAGAAAATGCCGTTAACAATATTGTGAAACTTTACAACTACAAACTTATAGCTGCCCAACTGGTTACTTTTCCTAATGTTCTCGCTTGGTTAAACAAACCCGTGTGAACAAGCGTTTTGCTTTCAATTAATTCAGGTTTCAATTTTTCGAAATAGGTTAATCCTTTAAACATATCAGACATAATAGTTTCTGATGCTTTAATTTCTACTAAATTCAAAAGTTCTGTTTCTTGCCATATCAAATCTACTTCATGCCCAACTGCATCTCTCCAAAACCATAAGTCTCGAAGTAAATTATTGTGATAGTTTTTCTTCACATATTCAGAAACGACGAAGTTTTCGAACAAGTTCCCTTTTTGAGAACTTACTTTTAAGCTATCCGCATCGGTTATTTTTAGCAAAAAACACAACAAACCCGTGTCATAAAAATACAATTTTGAACTTTTGGTAACCCGTTTATTAAAATTTGAAAAATAAGGTTGCAATTGATACACAATATAACTAGTTTCTAAAACCGAAATCCACGATTTTGCTGTAGGTTGCGAAATGCCACATTCGTTAGCTAAGGAGTTCAAATTTAATAATTGACCTGCTCGTGCAGCACAAAGTGAAATAAAATTTCTAAATTGTTTTAAATCTTTTACATGAATCAGTTCTGATAAATCTCGCTCTACATAGGTTTGAATATAATTGGAATAAAAAACTTTAGACGCTATATTTCTATCGTAAATAGCAGGATAACAGCCTTTTTGAAGCGTAACCGCATAATCATCACTCAGCCAATTTGCAGCCGCCATTTCATCATTATCAAAAGGCAATAGCTTGAACAATGCTACTCTTCCTGCTAAACTTTGGGTAATGTTTCGCATCAATTGAAAATTTTGCGAACCTGACAAAATATATTGTCCCATGATTTTGTCTTCATCTACTTTGGTTTGCAAGTACGAAAATAAATGCGGGACACGTTGCACTTCGTCAAAAATGACATAGCTGTTGTATTGTTTCAAAAAGCCGTTTGGGTCGTCTAAAGCATAATTTCGATTATCTACATTCTCTAAATTGACATACTGATACTCTGAAAATTGCGTTTTCAAAAAAGTAGTTTTACCCGATTGTCTAGGACCTGTTAATGCCAAAATAGGATACTTAGTTTTGTAAATATCCATTTCTAGTTTTATTCTTCTAATTGGACTCATATTGTGTAATTTACAATGGCAAATATAGAACTAATTTTGAAATTACACTATACTTAACTTTGAAAATACACTATATTTAATTTTGAAAATGCTTTATAATGGAAAGCTAACCTAAATGAAATGTATTTTGAATTATTGTGGGCATGGATTACTTCGTCAGTTCGCATCACTCCTGTGTAAATCGCGCTATCGAGATTTATTGAGACTATTAACACCTAAACCTTCCAGTCATTGAACAATAATACCGTTTAATTCGCTTAAGTTCAAACACTATGGAACTAAAAAAATGAAATATAATAGTTTTAATAAAGTAAAATCAATACCATTCCAATATAAAATTTCTATTTTTGTTGCATCAAATTTCTTCAAAAACAAGTATTATGATTAAGAAAATCCTTAAAATCGTCGGAATTATAATTCTACTTACTATAATAGCTTTATTTGCTATTCCCTATTTTTTCAAAGACCAAATAAAAGAAAAAATAAAACAAACTATTAACGAAAATGTAAATGCTAAAGTCACTTTTACTGATGCTGACCTAAGTTTATTCAAAAGTTTTCCCAATGCGAATGTATCATTAGAAAAATTAGTTATCATCAATAAAGCTCCTTTTGAAGGTGATACCTTAGTTTCATTAGAAGAATTGAACTTGAAAATGTCTATTAAGGAATTGTTTAAGGGAAAAGAGGAAGCTATAAATATAGAAGGGATTTCTTCTAAAAATGGTTTGATTAATATTATTTTTAATAAAGAGGGTGTTGGTAATTTCGACATCGCTTTAAAAGACAAAAAGAAAGAAGATACAGGAAAAAGCTCTCCATTAGCCCTGAAAATCCAGCAGTATCAAATAGAAAATTTCAAGTTTCGCTATTTTGATGAAAGTTCCAAAATAAAAATGACCATCGATAGCCTGAACCATGAAGGTACTGGAAATTTTGCGGCTCAAAAACTAGATTTAAACACCAAATCGACTGCCAAAATATCGCTAGATATGGACAAGGTCAATTATATGAAAAATGTATCCTTGACTTTAGACGCTGTTTTAGGAATAGATTTAGAGAAAAGCAAATACACTTTCAAAGAAAATAAAGCACTTATTAACCAATTACCATTAGAATTTGATGGATTTATACAAATGGTTGATAAAGGGCAACAATATGACTTGAAATTCAAAACCCCAACATCGTCATTCAAAAACTTTTTAGGACTTATTCCATCGGGGTATGCTTCGAGTTTAGATGGAGTAAAAACTACTGGAGATTTTTCGGTTATTGGTTTTGCCAAAGGACAATATTCTGATACAACAGTACCCAAATTCAATATCGAAATCGCTTCAAACAATGCTTCGTTTCAATATCCAAACCTTCCAAAATCGGTTCGCAACATTGTAATCGATACTAAAATTATCAACGAAACGGGTGTTTTGAACGATACGTATGTCAATCTTGACCAACTATCTTTTGCGATTGATCAAGACGTTTTTAATGCCAAAGCCAACATCCGAAACATTACCCAAAACGCCATAGTGGATGCCGCTTTGAAAGGTACCATCAACTTAGGAAATCTGTCAAAAGCTTATCCAATAAAATTAGACAAACCTTTATCCGGAATTCTAAATGCCGATGTTACTACTCAATTCGATATGCAATCGGTAGAAAAAAGTCAATACCAAAACATAAAAAATGCGGGGACGATGAGTTTGTCTGGCTTTAAATATGCAGACGAAAATGACAAAACGATGACTATTAGCAAGGCTTTGGTACAATTTAATCCAAGTCAAGTCAATTTAAAACAATTCAACGCAACCACTGGAAAAAGTGATATTAGTGTGACTGGAGTTTTAGAAAATTTCTATGGTTTTATGTTTAAAAACCAGGAATTGAAGGGAAATTTCAATATGATTTCCAATCAATTAGCGGTTAATGATTTTATGACAACAGGAGAAAAAACGGCTACAGCAACAAAAAAAGCCGAAGCCATGAAAATTCCCGCTTTCTTGAATTGTTCCCTTACTGCCAAAGCCAAAACTGTTTTATACGATAATTTGACTATGAAAGATGTTTCTGGAAAACTAATAATTAAGGATGAAAAAGTAACTTTAGAAAATGTAAAAACAGCTATTTTCGGGGGAACAATTGGCGTAAATGGTGCTGTTTCTACAAAAGGTAAAGTACCCACATTCGATATGGATTTAGGATTGAATCAAGTCGATATTGCGCAATCTTTTACCCAATTAGATATGCTCAAAAAAATAGCACCTTTGGCTGGCGTTATAAATGGTAAAATTAATTCGACTATTAAACTCAACGGAAATCTTGACGCTCTAGAACTCACGCCCGACTTAAAATCACTTTCGGGAAATTTATTGGGTCAGTTGCTTTCATCAACCGTAAATGCTAAAAATTCAACGTTGTTAACGGCATTGAGTTCAAATGTAAAGTTTATCGACATGAGCAAAGTTAATTTGAACGATATTAAAGCAGCCGTGACTTTCAAAGACGGAAAAGTAAACGTAAAACCTTTTGACATCAAATACAAAGACATCAAAGCAACCATTGGCGGAAGCCACGGTTTTGATCAAAACATGAATTACAACCTAAAATTTGATGTTCCTGCCAAATATCTAGGTGCCGAAGCAAATGCTTTAATCGCCAAACTTTCGCCAGCCGATGCTGCCAAATTAGAAAATATCCCAATAAACGCCTTGGTGACAGGAAGTTTTAGCAATCCAAAAATTGCAACCGATATGAAAAGTGCGGTAACAAATTTGACCAATCAATTGGTCAAACAACAAAAAGAAAAATTGGTAAAACAAAGTAGTTCGGCTTTGACTGATTTGATTACTAAAAATACCAAAAAATCAACCGACACCACAAAAGTGGCAACACCAAAAGAAGAAATAAAAACCAAAGCCGCTGATTTGTTGAATGGTCTTTTTAATAGAAAGAAAAAAACAGAAGAGCCAAAAACGCCTTAAAGTGTTTTTTATAGAAAAGCTAAAGTTTCTTCGGGAGACAAGACAAGTAACTTGCTTTTTTTATAATCTTTTGGATTTCTGGTTACAACAGCGTCAATACTTTTTAGATGAGCTGAATAATATTGAATCGCATCTTCAAAATCTTTAAAATCAGAATTTAGTGCCTTTTGTACCGTATCTTTAGTCACATCTGTTATTTCTATAAATTGTTCTAGTTCTTTTAAAATAGCAATTGTTTTTGTGTGAGAAGAAGAGGATTTACGGATATAATAATAAATTGTTGTATAGGAAACAGCTGAAATATACAACTTAATTTGCTCTTTATAAGCCAAATCAAAAAGCCGTTGTCCATATTCAGAAAAGGGCTTACGATCCGTTAAAACATCAATTACAATATTGGTATCTAAAAAGAAATGCTTCATTTCTGATACTTATTAAAAATTTCTTCGGCAACAACCTCTTTATAATTACCATTACTACCGATAGGCTTTACACAGCCTACTAATTTTTTAACGACTGGAGAAATCTCAATTTCACTATTTCCTTTTTGCTGTATAAGTAATCGAAGATAGTTTTCTATCAAATTTGAGAGGCTCTTTCCTTTATTTTTTGCGACAGATTTCGCTTCTTTTATCACGCTTTCTTCAAGCGATAAGGTCAATTTAGTTGTCATTATACGTGATTTTTAAACACAAATATACGTAAAAAATAAAATCAATACATTTTTGTTTTATATTTCAATACTTACCACATACCCTTCAAAACTACGAACGTTAAAAACGGTATTGTCTTCAAAAATAAGGTATTGCCCTTTTATTCCCGTGAGTTTTCCTCGAAAGTTGGGCGTTTTATCCAAACTCAAACTGTTTATTTTTTTAGGATATTCCAAAACAGGAAAGTGCATTTCGTATAAATCAATCTTCTGAGAATAAAAATAATCTCGAACTTCGGCAGGAATCCAATTTTCGACTTTCAATCTTTCGGCAATTAAATCTACTTGTTCCACATCGTTTTGAAGCATTTTACGCCAATTGGTTTTATCAGAAAAATGATTTTTCAACGCCACTTCGGTTATTCCTGCCAAATACCGATTAGGCACTTCTACGATAGAAATAGCTTGAGTTGCCCCTTGATCAATCCATCGAGTAGGTACTTGAGTTTTACGAGTCACTCCTACTTTTACTTCGCTTGACAAAGCCAAATACACAATGTGCGGTTGCAATTGTACTTTTTCTTCATACGCCAAATCTCGATCTTGAATCCCCAAATGCGCCGTACTCAATTCAGGTTTCATAATCCAATCGCCCACAGCGGGACTCGAATAAAAACAGTCATAACAAAATCCTTGACGAAATATTTTTTTCTTTTTGCCACAATTCAAACATTTATAGCCTTGAAAAGAAATTTCAATATTTTTATCCAGCAGTTGATTTACATTCAAAAAACTGTTTTCAAAAACCAAATAATATTGAATGGGGTTTGCAAATTCAGTCTGCATTTTGGTAATTGTGCCTTCGTAAGTCATATAAATTAGCCCCCTAACCCCCAAAGGGGGAATTAGAATTATGGAAATATTAAATTAATAAAAAAAAACACTATTTTTGATAAAGTTGTAAAGTTAGTATTTGTTACCAGATAAATCAATTCTAAAATCTAAAACCAGCACTCAAAAATCATAAATTTCTATGCCAATAACCGTTATTAATTCTTTTGCTTCCTGGGTTCTTAAACAAAGAATTCATCAAATTGAGCTTTTTTTGAAGTATCCCAACGAAGTTCAAGAAGAATTACTAATGAATTTGATTCGAGCTTCTGAAAACACAATTATAGGTCAACAATACGATTATGCTTCCATAAATTCATACTCCACTTTTGCCGAAAGACTTCCAGTCTCGACCTACGAAGAACTACAACCTTTGATAGAACGCACTCGACAAGGAGAGCAAAATGTGGTTTGGGAAACCCCCATTAAGTGGTTTGCTAAATCCAGCGGAACAACCAATGCAAAAAGCAAGTTTATCCCCGTAAGTCCTGAAGCATTAGAAGATTGCCATTACAAAGCGGGAAAAGATTTGCTGTGTATGTATTTAAATAATAACGAAAATTCCGAAATGTTTTTAGGAAAAAGCCTTCGCCTTGGCGGAAGCTCACAAATATATGAAGACAACGATACTTTTTTTGGAGATTTATCGGCTATATTAATTGAAAACATGCCACTTTGGGCCGAATTTAGTAGTACCCCAAACCACAAAATTTCATTGATGAGTGATTGGGAAACTAAAATTCCAGCCATAATCAATGAAGTGAAAAACGAAAATGTAACTAGTTTTGCAGGAGTTCCTTCATGGTTGCTAGTTTTAATGAATAAATTACTTGACGAAACAGGTAAAGGAAATCTACTAGAACTATGGCCCAATCTTGAAGTTTATTTTCATGGCGGGGTGAATTTTGAGCCATATCGAGAACAATATCAAAAAATACTTCCCAAAAAAGATTTCAAATATTATGAAATATATAATGCCTCCGAAGGTTTTTTTGCCATACAAGATTTAAATTATTCTAGCGATTTATTGCTCATGCTAGATTACGGTATTTTTTATGAATTTATTCCAATGGATACTTTTGGGAAAATAAATCAAAAAACGATTCGATTAGCTGATGTCGAACTTTTTAAAAATTATGCCCTTGTCATTACTACAAATTCTGGTTTGTGGCGTTACCTGATTGGGGACACCATTCGATTTACTTGTTTGAGTCCATACCGAATTCGAGTGACAGGAAGAACAAAACACCATATTAATGTTTTTGGCGAAGAACTAATGGTCGAAAACACCGATCAAGCCATTGCCAAAGCCTGCCAAATTACTGGAACCGAAATAGTAGATTACACCGTTGCGCCCGTTTTTATGAAAGACAAGGAAAAAGGAGCTCATGAATGGATGATTGAATTCAAGAAAAACCCGACTGATCTTACTCATTTCCAAAAAGTCTTGGATGAAACTTTACAATCCTTGAATTCTGATTATGAAGCCAAACGCTTTAATAATATGACACTAAATCCGTTGATGATTAATGTCGCAAGACCTAATTTATTTTATGATTGGTTAAAAGGAAAAGGCAAATTGGGTGGGCAGCACAAGATTCCGAGATTGTCAAATGAAAGAGAGTATTTGGAGCAATTAAAGAATATGCAAATAATTGTGCATCAGTAACATGAAAAAATTAGTTTTACTCCTGATTATAATTGCAGTTTTTGTTTCTTGCGGTCCCAAAAGAATGGGCTGTGGGGCAAGAGGAATTTGTCAAGTTTCAGAAAACAAAATGAAAGACCAATCGTCATTGAATCAAATAATAAGTGTAAACTAAAAAACTCCCATAGTAGTATGGGAGTTTTGGTTATTCTTACAGTTGTTTTTTACTCCTGCATCATATCAATATGTCTGTCGTGGTAGCCTAAAAGATATAAAATACCATCAAG
The DNA here is from genome assembly GCA_031383535.1 of Flavobacterium sp. GTDB lineage: Bacteria > Bacteroidota > Bacteroidia > Flavobacteriales > Flavobacteriaceae > Flavobacterium. The sequence continues at coordinate 9,126 of JANMZS010000215.1, read as the reverse complement.
ACCTAGACTAGATATTGAAGTAGAGGCGCTTTCTTTTACTTTAGGTTTGGCATGAAAAGCAATTCCTAAACCAGCCAAGTTCAACATCGGTAAATCATTTGCACCATCACCTACAGCAATGGTTTGGTTGATGTGAATGCCTTCTTTTTCGGCAATGGCTTTTAGATATTCTGCTTTTTTGGGACCATCTACAATTTCTCCTAAATAGTTACCCGTTAATTTTCCATCTTTAATTTCCAATTCATTAGCATGAACATAATCAATCCCTAATTCCTTTTGTAAATAATGACCAAAATAAGTGAATCCTCCTGATAATATTGCGGTCTTATAACCGTAATATTTCAAGGCTTTCATCAAGCGATGCGCTCCTTTGGTTATCGGTAAATTGATTGCCACATTATGCAGCACTTCTTCACTCAACCCTTCTAATAGCGCCATGCGTCTTTTGAAACTTTCGCTAAAATCAATTTCGCCATTCATGGCTGATTCGGTAATGGCTCTCACTTGTTCCCCTACGCCATTCAATTCCGCTAATTCATCAATAACTTCGGTTTGAATTAAGGTAGAATCCATATCAAAACACACTAAACGCCTGTTTCTTCGGTACATATTATCTTCTTGAAAAGCGATATCCACATCTAAATCACCTGAAATTTGCATAAAATGAGCCGTCATCAAAGCTTTGTCAACAATATTACCCGTTACCGATAATTGTACGCAAGAACGAGGATATTCCTCTTTCTCCACCACCGATGTTCTGCCTGTTAATCGAATGATAGAATCGATATTCAAACTTTGGTCTGACATTGTTTTGGTTACAGCAGCTAATTGTACCGCCGTTAATTTTTCGCCTAAAACATTGATAATGTAGCGTTGCTTGCGTTGTCCTTTTACCCAAACTTCATAATCTGGAATTGTAATAGGAATAAAGTTCACTTTGATTCCCAATTCATAGCCTTTAAACAATAGATCTTTCAAAACAGCTCCAGAACTAGCACCTGACTTAATTTCAAATAAAATTCCTAAAGACAAGGTATCGTGAATATCGGCTTGACCAATATCTAAAATAACGGCATCATAATTAGCTAAAATTGATGTTAAACCAGCTGTAACTCCGGGTTTGTCCTGACCAGAAACTTTTAACAAAATAATTTCTTTATCTTCTGTTTTCATTTATATTGATTTACAATGGGCAAAAATCGACAATCTATAGTTTATAAAAAAGAATATTGGAGGTTTTTTTAGGGAGAGAAATTGGAATGATCGAACTTACTCACTTTATCAGTTAAAACGGAAATAAAACTATCTCTCTTTAACAAACAAAGCTCAAAAACATAAGTTTTTGAGCTTTATTTATCATTTTACTGAGCTTGAAATTAATTTAAGAAGCAATTTCCAATCGTTTCAATAAATTTCTATTCAAGGTTTCTTTAGCGTAATCTACATCGATTTCCAATATTTTATCGTCAGAACTTGGCAATTCATACATCGCTTCGGTTAGGATGGCTTCGCATAATGAGCGCAATCCACGAGCTCCTAGTTTGTATTCCAAGGCTTTTTCTACTATAAAATCCAAAGCTTCGTCGGTGATGGAGAATTCTACCTCATCCATCAAAAACAATTTTTGGTATTGTTTGATTAAAGCATTTTTAGGTTGGGTCAAAATGGCTCTCAAGGTTTGTCTATCTAATGGATCCATGTGAGTCAATACTGGCAAACGACCAATGATTTCAGGAATTAATCCAAAATCCTTGATGTCTTTTGGGATAATGTATTGCAACAAATTGTCTTTGTCGATATTATCCGCATTTTTGGATGTAGAATAACCAACAGCTTGACGGTTCAATCGTTTGGATATGATTCGTTCCACTCCGTCGAAAGCACCTCCAGCAATAAACAAAATATTTTGGGTATTTACCTCAACAAATTTTTGATCTGGATGTTTTCTCCCTCCTTTTGGCGGAACATTAACAACTGTACCTTCTAATAATTTCAATAGTGCTTGTTGTACACCTTCTCCAGAAACATCACGAGTAATGGATGGATTGTCGCTCTTACGGGCAATTTTATCAATTTCATCAATAAAAACGATTCCCCTTTCTGCTTTAGCCACATCGTAATCAGCAGCTTGCAACAGACGTGTCAAAATACTTTCGACATCTTCTCCTACATAACCCGCTTCAGTTAATACTGTTGCATCAACAATCGCCAAGGGAACATCAAGCATTTTTGCAATGGTTTTGGCAACCAATGTTTTTCCAGTTCCAGTTTGGCCTACCATAATAATATTGCTTTTTTCAATCTCTACGTCGTCGTTTAATTCTTGTTGCATCAATCGTTTGTAGTGATTGTAAACCGCTACGGCCATTACTTTTTTGGTTTGGTCTTGCCCAATAACATATTGATCTAGGAAAGCTCTAATTTCTTTCGGTTTTTTCAAAACCAAATCCGTAGGCAGATGATTTGCTTTGCCACTTGATTTTAATTCTTCTAATACAATTCCATGGGCTTGTTCGATGCATTTATCACAAATATGTGCATCGATTCCAGCAATCAATAAATTGGTTTCCGGTTTTTTTCTTCCACAGAAGGAACATTCTAATTTTGGTTTTGCCATTCTTTTTCGAGCCCCTCCCCAGCCCTCCCCAAAAGGGAGGGAGTGAGAAACAATATAATAAGTTAGTATAATTTTAATTCCCCCTTCGGGGGTTAGGGGGCTATCTTCTTAAAACTTCATCAATCATTCCGTATTCTTTGGCTTCATCAGCAATCATCCAATAATCACGTTCGCTATCAGCATGTACTTTTTCGAAAGTTTGACCTGAATGATGCGAAATGATTTGGTATAATTCATCTTTCAATTTCAACATTTCGCGAAGATTGATTTCCATATCGGTCGCAACGCCTTGTGCGCCACCTGATGGCTGGTGAATCATTACTCTTGAATGGGGTAATGCTGAACGTTTTCCTGCTGCTCCAGCACACAACAATACTGCTCCCATTGAAGCCGCCATTCCGGTGCAAATAGTCGCTACATCGGGTTTGATGTATTGCATCGTATCATAAATTCCTAATCCAGCATACACACTTCCTCCAGGCGAATTCAAATAAATTTGAATGTCTTTTGAAGCATCAGCACTTTCTAGAAATAGTAATTGCGCTTGAACAATATTGGCAATTTGATCATCTATTCCTGTTCCCAAAAATATAATTCTATCCATCATCAACCTCGAAAAAACATCTAATTGCGAAACATTCAACTGACGTTCTTCGATAATATAAGGTGTCATATTAGTTGGATTCATCGCCGCTATGATTTTGTCATAGTACATGGCATTTACACCTTGGTGTTTTGTAGCAAATTTTTTAAATTCTAAGCCGTAATTCATTTTTTTATGTTTAAAAGTTTAACCCTTCGACTGCGCTCAGGGTGACATTAAAAAGAGCGTCAAAAAAATGTTTTTCTGACGCTCAAATATACTTATTTTTTATTTAGATTTTGCAAAAGAACAATCGCTTTTAGGACTCTTTACCCAATTCCCCCTTCGGGGGTTAGGGGGCTTTATTCCCCGTAAGAAGCAGCAATAAATTCGTCGTAAGTCACTTCTTTCGTTGTTGGGTTTGCTTTTTCTTTAAACAATTCTAATAATTTTTCGGCAACTACTTGATCTGAAAGTCTTTTTACTTCCTCTTGGTTTGACAAAACTCTGGCTACAATTCCTTGAACTTCTTCGTCTGTTGGATTGGTTTGTCCAAATTGAGCCATTTGCTGACGAATATTTTTTGTTGTAAACGATTTTAAATCCTCGAAAGTAATTTTGATGTCATTTTGCGCCAATGCCTTTCCTTCAATTAATTGAAAACGCAATCCTTTTTCTGACCTTGCATATTCTACTTCAGCTTCTTCTGGGGTCAATTGTTTTTCACCCACAGTTTGCAACCATTTTTTTAAGAATTCGGATGGCAAATCAAATTTGGTGTTTTCGATTAAAAACTCCGTTACATCGCCTAATAGTTTTTGGTCTGCTTGTTGTGCAAATTGATTTTCGGCATCTTCTTTGATTTTTGATTTCAACTCTTCAAGTGAAGCTACGTTTCCTGCTCCAAAAAGTTTGTCAAACAATTCTTGATTCAATTCAGCCAACTCAGAACGATTAATAGCTTCAATAGTAAAATCTACATCAACCGCTAAGTCGTGAACAGTATCGTGACTGACTTTAAGATAGTCCATCAATTGGTGATCATCTTCAAACAACCCTTTTGTATTTAACGTAACTACATCACCTACTTTTTTACCTAAAAATAAATCAGCAGTAGTTTTATCTTTGAAGAGTGACAATGAGACTGTAGTTGTATTGTTAATCCCTTCAGCATCATTACTAAAGGTTCCTGTAATATCCGATCCTTCTTCTATTACATCTTGAGAAATTGGAGTTCCAAATTGTTTTTGAATACGTGTTACTTGACCCTCAATCAATTTATCATCGGCAGTAACTACATATTTAACAATTTCGTTTTTAGCATCTAAATCCAAATTGAAACTAGGCACTAAACCAATTTCATATTCAAAAACTAATTCTTCATCATCCCAATTGAAGTTTTCGTTTACTTTAGCCAAAGGCGTTCCTAAAAGATTTAATCTTTCAGACTGAACGTAACGCTCTAAAGCCAAATCAACTACTTTTTTAACTTCTTCTTGTTTGATGGCGCGACCGTATTGTTTTTCGACAAGCTCTTTGGGTACTTGACCTTTTCTAAACCCTTTAACAGTTGCCAAAGGCATTTTTTCGTTTATTCTTTTTGCTACTTGACCTTTGTAATCCATGTGAACCACTGTCATAACAATTGTTTCGTTTACTGCGTCTAATGCTACTCTTTTAATATCCATCTTCTTCGTTAATTTACATAATAAAATTGGGTTGCAAAATTATAAAATTTTTGCAACCCAAACAAGTATTAATTTATTGAATTATAATCTATTATTTACTCCACTTTCTGAGTTGTTTTTATTTATTTCCACCAATAATTTTATAAATTATAGACTGTGAAATGGAAAGAATTATACTAAACAATATTGCTGTCCAAAAGGAATCTACACTAAAACCACCTACAATAGTGTCGCAAATTAAAATGATTACAGCATTGATAACCAATAAAAATAATCCCAAAGTGACAATAGTAAATGGCAATGTCAAGAGCACGAATATGGGTTTAACAAATATATTGAGTAATCCCAGAACAATCGAAACGCATAATGCCGTGACAAAACCCTCTATTTGAATTCCAGAAATTAGATGTGGAATTACTAAAACTAGTCCCGCTGTGATTAAAATTTTGAGTAGTAACTTCATGTTTTTTATTTCAAATGTAAATTAAAAAATATTTTTGGTTTTAAATTTAACTTATAATTATAATTCAGCAAAAAAAATGAAAAAAATATTGATAGCGATTATAGCTCTATTCGGATTTACATTAACTACTGTAGCACAAGCTGATGCCAAAAAAACCATCAAAAAAACAGAGACGGTTGTTAAAAAAACGGAAAAAGATGGAAAAACAATAATTTCCAAAACCAAAGAAACTAAGGTTGTTCTGAAAAAAGATGGAACTCCAGACAAACGTTACAAAAATGCAGAAGTAAAGAATGTCGTTTTGAAAAAGGACGGAACTCCAGACAAACGATATAAAAATTAAAAATCATAAAAAATGCCACTGTTAAAGTGGCATTTTTTATTAAGCCATTTTATTTCTCTAAAAAATGGATTACCATTTCATAAAAAAGAACAGGATTTTCAGCATGAAGCCAATGTCCAACATTAGGAATGGTTTCAATGGTAGAATTTGGGAAATGTGTTTTTATTTTTTCAAAATCATCATCTAAAATATAATTTGAATTTCCGCCTCTAATGAATAATGTAGGAGAATCGAAAACGGCATTTTCAGGAAGCGATTTCCCTATTTCATCAATTTTTAGATTAAAAACCGACAAATTAAATCGAAATGCTAATTGTCCAGGCTCTTGCCAATAGAGGCTTTTTAGCAGAAATTGTATAGTGCCAAAATCAGTTATATAATGTGAGATGATTTCTTCCACTTCGCTTCGACTAGGTTTTATCGAAAAATCAACTGCATTCAATCCTTCTAGAATAATTTGATGATGTTGTGGATAAAATTTAGGTCCAATGTCAGCAACTATCAATTTTTCGACCATAGCAGGATGAGTCACTGCAAAGAGCATCGCTGTTTTTCCTCCCATCGAATGTCCAAGAATCGTAACTTTTTCTAAATCATTTGCTTTGCAATATTCAAAAACATCTTCGACCATAAGGGTATAATTGAACTCCTCCGAGTGAAAGCTCTTGCCATGATTTCGTAAATCTAACAAATGAACTTGACAGCCTAGGGCAGCAAATTGTACCCCCAATGTTTTCCAATTGTCGGACATTCCTAGAAATCCATGGAGGATTAAAAGCCCCCTAACCCCCGAAGGGGGAACTGAAGCCGAATTAAGTATAACGCTATGTAGCAGTGCTAATGTGTTTGACATTTGAATTTAAAATTTTGGAATTCCCCCTTCGGGGGTTAGGGGGCTAATTTTTGCAAATACATATTGACCACATTATCCAATCCGAGATAAATCGCTTCGGAAATCAGGGCATGACCTATAGATACTTCCAACAAATTGGGAATATTTTGCTTGAAAAACCGAATATTATCTAAACTCAGATCATGTCCAGCATTGATTCCTAACCCCAATTCATTGGCTAGAATGGCAGATTTGATATAAGGGTCAATTCCGTTTTTATTGCCCAAACTGAACTGATGTGCAAAAGCTTCGGTGTACAATTCGATTCGATCGGTTCCAATACTTTTGGCTCCTTCAATCATTTCGATCACAGGATCTACAAAAATCGAAGTTCGAATGCCGTTTCGTTGAAATTCTTGAACCACTTCTGTTAAAAAATTTTTATTTTTAATAGTATTCCATCCCGCATTCGAAGTTATAGCATCAACGGCATCAGGAACTAAGGTTACTTGAGTAGGTTTTATTTCGAGAACTAAATCAATAAAGGATTGTTCTGGATTTCCCTCGATATTATATTCAGTATAAACGATTGCTTTTAAATCTCTAGCATCTTGATAACGAATATGTCTTTCATCGGGTCTTGGGTGAATTGTGATTCCTTGTCCGCCAAATTTTTGAATATCCGTAGCAACTTTTAACAAATCTGGCACATTTCCGCCACGAGCATTACGTAAAGTTGCTATTTTGTTAATATTTACACTTAACTTTGTCATTGAAATGCCTTTTGAGAATTTTTATTGAATTTTTAGAAATGCAAAAATACAAAGTTAAATTAGTCGTTATTGTATAATTTTGATTATTTTGCATTAAATATATTAGATTGATTTATGACCGATATTACAAACTATATTACCAATGACTACAAGGCTTTAGACAGTCAAGTAACAATTACAGATGTGCAAGACTTTCTTAATGAATCCTCTTTTTCTCATTTTCCGATTTTGGAAAATGGTGTATATATTGGCAATATTGTATCTGATGAAATTGAAACTTTTGACAGTGCTAAACTGGTATTTGATTACAGGTATTCATTAGAAGGTTTTTTTGTCCGAAGTTCTATGATTTGGATCGATGTTTTAGAAGTTTTCGCAAAAAACAACTCTAATATAGTTCCTGTTTTAGATGACGAAAATAAATATATGGGCTATTATGAAATCAATGACATCCTTAATTTTTTTCATGAAACCCCTTTTCTAAAAGAGTCAGGCGTTATTGTTATTGTTAAAAAAAGCTTGACGGATTATTCTTTAAGTCAAATTACACAAATTGTTGAAAGCAACAATGGAAAACTTTTAGGTTTATTCATTTCTGATTCAGACACGGTTCATGTACAAATTACTCTAAAAATAAGTTTGGGACCAATCAATGAGATTATTCAAACTTTCAGACGCTATAATTATGAAATTATTTCCGAACATTTTGAAGACAATTACATCAATACCCTAAAAGAACGCTCCGATTATCTGGACAAATACCTTAACATCTAAAACCGAATGAAAGTAGCCATTTACGGAAAATATTACCTGAATAGTACCGAACCTATCATTAAAGACATTTTTGTTTTTTTTAATAATAATAAGGTAGAGATGATTATTGAGCATGAATTTTTGAAGATATTACATGAAAAGAAAATAATTCAAAAAGAATATAAAACTTTCACATCACACAAAGAATTAGATAGTAGTTTTGATATGCTTATTAGTATTGGCGGTGACGGCACTATACTAAGAGCTGCTGCTTTAGTTCGGAATTCTGGGGTTCCAATTCTAGGAATTAATGCAGGTAGATTGGGGTTTTTGGCAACCGTTCAAAAAGAAAACATTTCGGAATTTATGCAATTCATCATCGAAAAAAAATATACTATTTCAAAAAGAACGCTTTTAAGTCTTTCGTGTACCCCGACAAACGAGGCGATAGAAGAAATTAATTTTGCCATGAACGAAGTTTCTGTAAGTAGAAAAGATACTACATCTATGATTACGATAGAAACCTACCTGAATAATGAATATTTAAATTCGTATTGGGCTGATGGTTTAATCATATCAACCCCTACTGGATCTACTGGATATTCCATGAGTTGCGGTGGTCCAATATTAACGCCAAATGTGAGCAGTTTTGTGGTTACACCAATAGCTCCGCACAATTTGAATGCTCGTCCTCTAGTAATACCAGACGATACTGAAATTAGACTTAAAGTATCTGGTAGAGAAGAAAATTATTTAGTTTCTTTAGACTCTCGCATAACTTCTGTTCAAAACGAAACGATTTTAATTATTAAAAAAACGCCATTTCAAATCAATATGGTTGAAATACCAAATGAAACCTTTTTGAAAACCCTACGAACTAAACTATTTTGGGGCGAAGACCGAAGAAATTAACACTCTTATATTTTACCTATATATGCGAATCAAGGGTTAAAATGCTAAATTTAAAAAAGCCGCAGCGATTTTTCCGAAGATATGAATCAACAAACCTTTGCTTGATCTAACTTTACTTGCTTTTTGAATATCCGTTTTAACAATCAACCAATTAAACAATGA